>JACRCU010000252.1 GCA_016218865.1 Deltaproteobacteria bacterium
ATGCGCTCGACCTCGGCCGCCCGGCGACGATGGCACACAGGGAATCGCGAAAGCGGCGCGCCCAGGGGCTGATTGTCGCGGCGGTCCCAACTAGCCCGTGCCTCAAGCAGCCGCATCGTGCGGGGCACGCGCAGGCTTGGCAGGGTTGCAGCGGCGCGGTCAGCCAGGCACCATCGCCCCAGGAGGCCTGCGATGCACCACGAATTGCCCCCCTGTAGCCTGCGCCGGGCCGTCGCCGCGGACGCTCCGGCCATCGCTGCGGTGCACGTCGAGGGCTGGCGCTGGGGCTACCGCGGTCTGCTGCCGGCGGACGAGCTGGCGGCCCAGGATGTCGTCCGCCGCACGGGCCAGTGGCACGAGTGGCTGGTGCCGGGGGCCGCGCAGCTGGTCTGGGTGGCCGAACACCGCGGCGCGGTGGTGGGTTTCGTCGCCGCCGGGCCCGCGCGCGACGTCGGCTTGCCGGCCACCTGCGGCGAGGTGTTGGCGCTGTACCTGGCCGAGCGCGCCGCCGGCAGCGGAGCCGGGCGGGAGCTGCTCCGCACTGCCGAGGCGGGCTTGCTTCAGACCGGCTTTGACCAGGCCATCCTGTGGGTGCTGGGCAGCAACCGGCGCGCGCGCGACTTCTACCGACGCCAGGGCTGGCAACCGGATGGCGCACTGCACCGCGAAGGAGGGCGCTGCGGCGGCCAGGAGCAGGTGCGCTACGCCAAGGTGCTGGGCGGCGACGGCGACGACGACGCCGATCGGATGGTGGCGTGCCTGACCGCCTATGCCAGCGGCCGCCCGGACCTCGCCCTGGCACACGCCGAGCACGCAGCCGCCGAGGACGACGCCGACCTGCTGGCAGCCTGTGCCGTCCAGTACTTGCGTGCCCTGGACAACCGCGACGCCGCGGGCGTGTACCTGCAGCCCGCAGGATTCGTGGCCTTTGTCGAGGGGGGCGGCAAACCGGCCCATTACCGGGCGACCAGCGCGCGGCTGGCGGCGAGCTACCGGCAGTTGCACGGCGCCCGCGTGTGCGACCTGGGCAGTGGCGACGGCCGGGCGCTGCGGCCGGCGCTCGCGGGTGCGAACGTGCACTTGACCGCCGTCGAGCCTTCGCCCGCGCTGTTCGCCCAGCTGCAGACCGCCCTGGCCGCCGCGCCGCTGGGACCGGCGGGGCAGGCGGCGGCGCTCCAGGCCACCGCGCAACAATTCCTGGGCCTTTTGGACCCCGCGGGCCAACCGGGGGCGCCACCGTGGGACCTGGTGCACGCCACCTTTGCCCTGCAGTCGCTGCCCCCGGGCGAGCGGGCCGGCGTGTTGGCCACCTTGGCGCGGCGCACGCGGCGGTTGGTGCTGGTCGAGTTCGCCGTGCCGGACTGGGCTTTGCCGGCCGAACGGGCTGCCTACTGCGCGCGGCACTACCGGCGCGGTCTGGCGGAGTACGCCGGCAACGACCAGCAATTCCAACTGGTGGCGCAGGGTTTCCTGATGCCCGTCCTGTTCGGCGCCTTCGACCCCGACCGACCGGCCGCCAACTACGAGCAATCCGCGGCGCGCTGGCAAGCCGAACTCACCGCGGCCGGCTTTGTTGCCGTGACCACCACTGCGCTTTGGGACTATTGGTGGGCGCCGGCGGTCTGGATCGAGGCGATCGGCTGCGGCAGAGAGGCCAGTTAGAACCGGGCGGCGAAGCTCAAACCACCGGGCTGCGGCAGTACCGCCACCTTGGCCTGCGGCTGACTCATCCACAGCCACGCGCCCACGCCCGCGCCGACCACGCCGACGCCGGTCAAGGCCCAGCCGATCGCGTAGTTGCGCGAGATGCGCTCGGCCTCGGCCTGCGCCTCGGTGTGGCTGATGCCCGAGATCGGGCCCGTCCCGGCAAATTTCTCTTGCAGAGCCGAATCGTCCGCGGCAGCCAGGCCCAGGACCACGCCGCCCACCACCACCAGGGCCGCGCCGCCGCCCATGACCGCCAGCGGCACCGTGCGCGAAGGGGCCGGCGCCGGAGCTCGGATCACGGGAGTGGGCGTCTTTTCGGGCTTGGCGGGCTCGGGCTTGGCCGGTTCGGGTTTGGCGGGCTCGGGCCTGACCGGTTCGGGCTTGACGGGCTCGGGCTTGACCGGCTCGGGCTCGGGCTTGCGGGTCAGCTCGTCGCGCCAAGCCTTGACTTGGGCGCGGTCTTCGCTGCTTTCGGGCGTCGCCGCCAGGTACTTGTCGTAGGCCTCGACGGCTTGGGCCGCCTGGCCCGCCAGGTGCAGCGCGCGCGCCAACCGCAGCTGCCACGCCGTCTTGGCCGGCACCAGCTTGATGGCCTCGGCCCACATACCGGCGGCGGCGGCCCACTGGCCGGCCTTTTCGGCGCGGTCGGCGTCGTCGGCCTTGCGCTCACCGCGCTTGGTCTGCAACAGCTCGAGCTGGTTGGTGGCCTTGCCCTTCAGGCCTGGGTCCAGGTCTGGAATCGCGAGCAATTCCTTGAACAGCTCGTCGGCCTTATCGATCTTGCCTGCCAACTGGTAGGCGCGCGCCGAGTTGTACAGGGCCGCGCGCGTCTCGGGGTCCTGGCGGTAGATCTCCAGGAACAGTTCGCCTGCGCGCTCGAAGTTGCCGGCATCGAACTCCTTTTGCGCAGCCGCGATCAGGGCCTGCACCACCTTGCTTTTGCCTGGGGCGGCTACGGCGAAACAAGGGGCAGTGGCCAAGGCGGCGGCCAGGAGCCCCGCCCACAAGCGCGCGCGCACACCAAAACGATCAGTCGACGGTTTCAAGGGTTGTGGCCTTCTTCTTGGCCGGCACCTTGGCGGCCTTGGCTTTGGGCGCGCTTGCAGTGCCAGCAGCGGGTTCGGGAGTGGCCGCCGCGGGAGCCGGGGCAGCGACTGGGGCGGGAGCTGGGGCTGGGGCCGGAGCCGGGGCCGGAGCCGGAGCCGGGGCCGCAACCGGAGCCGGTGCAGGAGCCGGGGCCGGAGCAGGAGCCGGGGCCGCAACCGGAGCCTGAACCTGTGCGGGTTCTGGAGCCGGGGTGGGCGCCGGGCTGCCGCGCAGGGCCAGGAAGGCACCGACCGCCGCCAGGACCAGCACGCCGCCGCCGATCGCCAGCCAGGGCGGACCCTTGGCGGCCGGAGCCGGGGCGACGGCGCCCGCAAAGGCCGCGGCAGACGCCGGAATCGAGCCGGTAGCGCTCGCCACCGAAGCCGAGCGCACCTGGGCGACATCGGCGGCAATCGTGGCGTCGTCGTGCGAGGACGTGTTCAGATTCTTTTGGCTTTTCTGGGCGGCGCGCAGGGCGACCGCGCTGTCGGCCGCAACCGTGGCATGCTCGGTCGAGTCCTGACCGGCGTCGACCACCACCCGGTTCTGCGATTTGTTAGCCGACTTGTTCACGTCGATCGAGAGCTGCGAAGACACCGTCAGGTTCATCGACGACGTGGTCCAACTGCCACCGAGCACGGCTTCCATCGCGGCGCGCATCGTCTTGGCATCGCGGAAGCGCTCGTCGGCCTTTTTCGACATGGCGCGCCGCATGATCTGCACAAAGCCGTCGCTGAGCTGGGCCTTGGCCTTTTCGCGCGGGTCCGGGATGTCTTCGCTGCAGTGCTTGTGCATCAGCGACAGCACGTTGTCGCCGGCCAGGTACGGCGGATCGCCGGTGACCATGGCGTAGAGCATGCAACCCACGGCATAGATATCGGCCGCCGGCCCCACCGCCGCGCCCTGCCACTGCTCGGGCGACATGTAGGCGGGCGTGCCCAGGATCCGCCCCACGTTGGTCAGTGCGGAGTTGTTGACGCGGGCCAGGCCAAAGTCCAGCACCTTGACCATGGTGTCGCCGCTGCCGTCGTCGTTCAAGAACACGTTGCCCGGCTTCATGTCGCGGTGGACCAGCCCCAGGCCGTGGGCCTCGCCCAAGCTGCGCAACATCTGCACGGCCACTTGCAGCGCCTCGCGCTCGGTCATCGCCAGGCCTTCGCGTTGCAGTTCGCGCAGGTGCTTGTCCAGCGGCTGACCCACGAGCAATTCCATGGCCATGAACAGCGCGCCGTCGTCGGTGTGGCCAAAATCGTAGATGCGAATCGTGTTCGAGCTGCGCAAGCCGGCCATGACCTTGGCTTCTTGCTCGAAGCGGACGATAAATTCCTGACCGTCTTCGTCGCCGACGATCATGAACTTCAGGGCCACCTTCTGCCCCGTGGCGGTATGCTCAGCGGCATACACCGCGCCCATGGCGCCCTTGCCTACCACTCCCGTGATACGGTAGCGGCCCGCCACCACATCGCCAATGCCGCGGCCGCCAAGCGAGTTGCGCGGGGGAGGAGGCGGCGGCGCCGGTTGATCAGACATCGACTTGCACTCCCTGGCAGAGTAGTTGGCGCGTTGCGGAAACCTGGCAAGGCACCCAAGCGGGCGTGCCGCCGTGCCTACTTGCCCGCGTCGCACCCCAACTAGTTTAGCCAGTTTAGCTGGGGTTCGGCAAGGGTCGCCCCAGCACAAGTCGCACAGAGGCCCGCGGCGATGTCTTGACGCGCGGGAACTGAAACCATACGATTCTCAAACCAATTGGGCACGAAATCGGCTCGGGTGCACACGCCATGAACTTCCCTACGCGATTCCACACTTGGCTACTCCACGCGGGCTCGAGCGCACAACGCCGCGCCGCCCGGCCCGACTTTCGCTGCGGCTCGTGGCTGCCGCTCGCGCTGGCGCTGGCCCTGGCAGCCTGCGAGGTGCAGATTCCAGAGGCGGCCCGCTTCACCGGCGAAGATGCCGACGTGAGCGCCCTGGCCGACGCGGGCGACGTGGGCACCGACACCGGCGGCGGCATCGACACCCTCGCCGGCGACGACGCCCAGACCGACGCGGTCGGCGACGACACCGCGGGACCGTGCGCCGGCGGCTGCGACGACAACAACCCCTGCACCGAGGACAAGTGTGGCACCGCCGGCACTTGCGAGCACGTCAGCTCGGACGGCGCCTCGTGCAGCGACGGCAACGCCTGCATCACCGGCGCCACCTGCGCTGGCGGCAAGTGCACGGGCGGCAAGCCTAAAGTCTGCGACGACAACAACCCCTGCACCGCCGACGCCTGCCTGCCCGCCAAGGGCTGCACCTACACCGACGACGACGGCGCCGGCTGCAGTGACAGCGATTCGTGCACCGTGGACGATAAGTGCCTGGGCGGCAAGTGCAAAGGTGCGCCGATGACCTGCGGCGCCGACGACTGCAACAACGCCAAGTGCATCGGCGGCGAGTGCACCGCGGCGCCCAAGCTGTCGGGCTTGAAGTGCGACGACGGCGACGCCTGCACCAGCGCCACCACCTGCAACGGCAAGGGCCTGTGCAGCGGCGGCGAGATCACCAACTGCGACGATGCCAACGCCTGCACGACCGATTCGTGCGACAGCAAGCAGGGTTGCCTGCACGATCTGGCGACCGCGCCGTGCAGCGACAACGACGCTTGCACCGTGGGCGACGCGTGCGTGGGCGGCACCTGCAACCCCGGCACCGGCAAGGTCTGCGACGACGGCAACGGCTGCACCGCCGACTTGTGCAACCCGATCGACGGCGCTTGCGCGGCCACGCCGACCGCCGACCCCTGCAGCGACGGCAACGCCTGCACGGTGGGCGACGCCTGCGCCGCGGGCAAGTGCGTGCCCGGCGCGTCGCTGGGCTGCGACGACCAGAACCCTTGTACCATCGATAGTTGCGACGCCGAGACCGGCGCCTGTAGCTACGCGTTCAACGCCGCGACCTGCGAAGACGGCGACGGCTGCACCGTGGGCGACGTGTGCGTCGAGGGCCAGTGCACGGGCGGCGCCCAAAAGCAGTGCGTCGACTCGGACATTTGCACCAGCGACAGCTGCGACGCGGCCACAGGCGACTGTGCCCACGCGCCGATCGCCGGCTGCGGCGACGTGTGCACCACCACCGCAGACTGCAAGGCTGGCGACGTCTGCAACACCGCCGCCTGCTTGAGCAGCAAGTGCGTGTTCTTGCCCACCGCCGCCGCCTGCGACGACGGCGACGCCTGCACCCTGGCCGACACCTGCCAAGCCGGCGCATGCAAAGGACTTTCGCAGAAGAATTGCGACGACGGCAACCCCTGCACAGACGACGCCTGCGCCCAGGGCACCTGCGCCTCGACCGCCAACACCGCCCCCTGCAGCGACAACGATGCCTGCACCCTGGGCGACGTGTGCGCCGCCTCGGCCTGCGTCGCCGGCACCGCCAAAGTCTGCGACGACGGCAACCCGTGCACCGCCGACGCCTGCGACAAGCAGTCGGGCACCTGCGGCAGCACGCCCAATACGGCGGCATGCGACGACAAGGACCCGTGCACCCAAGGCGACGTCTGCGCCGACGGCACCTGCCTGGCCGGCGGCCCGGTCAACTGCGACGACGGGAACCTGTGCACCAACGACAGCTGCGATCCCAAGACCGGCAAGTGCCTGTACTCCAACAGCAGCGCCCCATGCAGCGACGGCGACGCCTGCACCCAGGGCGACGCCTGCGCCGGCGGCACCTGCGCCAGCGGCACCGCCAAGTCGTGCGACGACAGCAACCCCTGCACCAACGACAGTTGCGACCCCGCGACCGCGGCGTGCAAGAACGTGGCCAACGCCGCCGACTGCAGCGACGGCGACGCGTGCACCATCGGCGACATTTGCGCCGCCAGCGCCTGCAAGGCCGGTGCCGCCAAGGTCTGCGCCGACAGCGACACCTGCACCAACGACGCCTGCGACCCGGCCAGCGGCAACTGCGTCTACAAGCCAATCTCGGGCTGCGGCGGCAACTGCGCCGCCGCGGGCGACTGCACCGACGGCAACGTGTGCACCACGGACTCGTGCGTCGGCGGCAAGTGCGCCTTCCCGCCCAGCACCGCCAACTGCGACGACGCCAACGGCTGCACCGTGGGCGACGTGTGCAGCAGCGGCAGCTGCAAGGCGGGCTCGGCCAAGGTCTGCGACGACGGCAACCCGTGCACTACCGACGCCTGCGACAGCAAGACCGGCAACTGCACCAACGCCGCCAACACCGCCAACTGCGACGACGGCAACGCCTGCACCGCCGGCGACCAGTGCGGCAGCGGCAAGTGCCAGGCCGGCAAACCGATCGCCTGCAACGACGGCAATCCGTGCACCGACGACGCCTGCGATCCCACCAGCGGCCAATGCAAGGCGGCGGCCAACGCGGCCGCGTGCGACGACGGCAACGCCTGTACGCAAGGGGACTTGTGCAGCCAGGCCAAGTGCCAGGCGGGCGCGGCCAAGAACTGCGACGACACCAATCCGTGCACGACCGATAGCTGCGACGCCGCCACCGGCACCTGCAAGAACGTAGCCAACACCCTGACCTGCAACGACAACAATGCCTGCACCCAGGGCGACGTCTGCAGCCAGGCCAAGTGCCAGCCCGGCGCCGCCAAGAACTGCGACGACGGCAAGGTCTGCACCGACGACAGCTGCGACAAGACCACCGGCGCCTGCGTGGCCGCCGCCAACACCGCCACCTGCGACGACGGCAACAAATGCACCCTGCAAGACGTCTGCAGCCAAGGCGCCTGCAAGGCGGGCACCGCGGTGGTCTGCGACGACAAGGACGCGTGCACCAACGACTCGTGCAATCCAGGGGACGGCAAGTGCCTGTACGCACCCAAGATCGGCTGCGGCGGCAACTGCGCGACCGCGGCGGACTGCAACGACGGCAACCTGTGCACCACCGACCAGTGCACCAGCGGCAAATGCACGGCGCCGTCGAACACCGCCTTCTGCGACGACGGCAATGCCTGCACCCTGAACGACGTCTGCAGCGGCGGCAGCTGCAAGTCTGGCACCGCCAAGGTGTGCGACGACACCAACCCCTGTACCAACGACTCGTGCAACCCGGCCGACGGCAAGTGCACCTACGTCAACAACACCTCGCCGTGCAACGACAACAACGCCTGCACGGTGGGCGACGTGTGCGCTGCCGCGGTGTGCAAGCCGGGCGCCGCCAAAAACTGCGACGACGGCAAGGTCTGCACCGACGACAGCTGCAGCACCAGCACCGGCAACTGCGTCAACACCAACAACACCGCCGTCTGCACGGACGGCAACGCCTGCACGAGCGGCGACGTTTGCTCGGGCGGCGCCTGCGTGGGGCCGACCGCGGTGAACTGCGACGATGGCAAGGTCTGCTCGACGGACAGCTGCGACACCTCGACCGGCTGCAAGCACGTCAACAACACCTTGCCGTGCAGCGACGGCAGTGCCTGCACCACCAGCGACACGTGCAGCAACGGCGCCTGCGTGGGCGGCGTGGCACCCAACTGCGACGACAGCATCCTGTGCACCACGGACAGCTGCGATCCGGCGGCCGGCTGCAAGCACGCCAACAACACCGTGGCGTGCACAGACGGCAATGTCTGCACCCAGAATGATGCTTGCTCGGGCGGCAGTTGCGTGCCCGGCGCGCTGTTCGCCTGCAACGACAACGACGGCTGCACCACCGACAGCTGCAATCCGTCCGACGGCGCCTGCGTGTTCAAGCCGATCATCGGCTGCGGCGGCAACTGCGCATCCGCCAGCGACTGCAACGACGCGAACCCGTGCACCAACGACACCTGCACCAACGGCAAGTGCGCGCACAGCAACAACACGGTGAGCTGCAACGACAACAACGCCTGCACCACCAGCGACACCTGTGGCGGCGGCGCGTGCATCGGCGGCGCAGCCCCCAACTGCGACGACAACAACCCCTGCACCACCGACAGTTGCGACACGTCGACCGGCTGCAAGAAGGTCAACAACACGGCCGCCTGCAACGACAACAATGCGTGCACCACCGGCGACTTGTGCAACGGCGGCACCTGCGTCGGCGGCGCCGCGCCCAACTGCGACGACAACAACCCGTGCACCACCGACAGCTGCGACACCGCGACCGGCTGCAAGAAGGTCAACAACACCGCGACCTGCAACGACGGCAGCGCCTGCACCACCAGCGACACCTGCAATGCGGGCGCATGCGTGGGCACCGCGGTCAACTGCGACGACAAAAACGTCTGCACGATCGACAGCTGCGACAAGACCGCCGGCTGTCAGTACCAGACCGTGGCGAACAACACCCCGTGCGACGACGGCAATGCCTGCACCGCTGGCGAGGCCTGCAGCAGCGGCACCTGCAAAGGCGGCAACCAAGTGTGGGTCGACACCCTCGCTGGCGAAGTGCCCAGCCCCAACAACGGGTTCGGCTCGGGCAGCTACGCCGACGGCGTGGGCGGCAAGGCGCGCTTCAACTCGCCGGCGGGCATCGTGTACTCGCCCAAGGGCGCCACGTTGTTCGTCGCCGACTCGGCCAACCACCTGATCCGCTACATCAGCTCGAACGGCACCGTGGGCACCGTTGCCGGCAAGCAGGGCACGGCGGGCGCGAGCGACGGCGTGGGAACCTCGGCGACGTTCAACCTGCCCACCGCCCTGGCCATCGGCGCTGGCGACGTGTTGCTGGTGGCCGACACCAACAACTCGATGATCCGCGAAATCGCCATCGACACGACGGTGTCGACCTTGACCGGCATGGCGGGAGTGGGCAACATCAATGGATCACTGGACAAAGCCAAGTTCAAGGCACCCAAGGGCATCGCCGTCAGCGCCACCGGCCTCATCGCCGTCGCCGACACCGGCAACCACGCCATCCGCCTGATCAACGGCAACAGCGTGACCACATTGGCGGGCGGGCTAGGTGCCGGCTACGTCGACGGCAGCCCCACTCAGGCCAAGTTCAACGGACCGACCGGAATCGGCTTTGATGCCAAGGGCTACGTGTGGGTGGCCGACATGAACAACCACCGCATCCGCGTGGTGGCGCCCAACGGCACCGTCAGCACCGCCGGCGGCGACGGCACGGCCGGGTTCCTGGACAGCATCACCCCCCTGTATGCGCGCTTCTACTACCCGACCGGGCTCGCGGTGCTGCCGGTTCCCAATGGGGTAGCAGTCTTGATTTCAGATAGTTACAATGGGCGCATCCGGCGCGGCGGCGGCAACGGCGTCACCACCTTTGCCGGCAGCGGCTTGGGCGCCACCGACGGCCCCGGTTCCAGCGCGGCCTTTTACTTGCCCGGCGGGATCGCCGTCGACGGCGCCGGCACCGTCTACGTCGCCGACCAATACAACCACACGATCCGCCGTATCCGCGATCTGACCTCGCCGTGTACCATCGGCAACGCCTGCGTGGCGGCCGGCCAGTGGAACCCGGTGAACAGCTGCCAGTGGTGCGATCCGGCCAGCAATCCCAGCGGTTGGTCGAGCAAGTCGGGCTGCGACGACGGCAGCCCCTGCACCACCGTGGATACGTGCGGCGGTTCCGGCTGCGGCGGCAGCGGAACGGCCTGCAACGACGGCAATAGCTGCACCGACGACGTGTGCGACAAGGTCACTGGCGCCTGCTCGTTCACCAACAACACCGCAAGCTGCAACGACAACAACCCCTGCACGGTGGGCGACGTCTGCGGCCAGGGCAGCTGCACGGCCGGCACGGGCAACAAGTGCGACGACAACAACCTCTGCACCACCGACAACTGCAACAGCACCACGGGCGGCTGCACCTATAGCAACGTGCCCAACGGCACGGCGTGCGCCGGCTCGGCCGCGCAGGCCTATCCGTTCTGCTCGGCGGGCAAGTGCACCGGGCTGGAACAGTCGGCTCTGAACCTGGTGTGGAGTCCCGCCAACGTTGGGGCCAGCCGCTTGACTAGCGCGACGCGGGGCGCCGACAACAACGTGCTGGTGAGCGGCTTTGGCGTGGCGGCGGGCGGCGGCTCCCCCCAGTCGGCGATCTTCCAGGTGAACGTGGCGGCATCGCCGCCGACCATGACGCAGGTGTTCGGTACCTCGCCGCGCGAGATCTGGGCCCTGGCCAAGCGCCTCTTGGTCGGCGGCAGCCAGTCGACCCCCACGGCCAACGATTACGTGTCGCAGACCGGCCTGTACTCCGCCACCAACGGCTGGCAGATCAGTGGTGGCCCCACCCTGACCGACGGCCTGCGCATCTTGCGCCACGCCATGCAGGGCCCCGACGCCACGACCAACGACGAGACCTACTTCATGGGCGGCAATGCCGACAACCCGACCAACACGACCTCGAAGTCCACGCTGTACCGTATGAAGTGGCAGTCGGCCAACAACAGCTGGGCCAGCACCGGCGCCGGTACCCTGCGCGGCGAGATGGGGGTGTACAACTCCTTTGTGAGCACCGCCTCGGCCTGCGTCAGCGCGTTTGTCCCAGCCCACGTGGCGGGAATCTATGCGGTTACCGCCGACGAGGCCTTCTTCGCAGTCAACACCACCTCGCCGTCGGCCGCCATCGTCAACGTGTGGACGGCCAACAATTCGATGAACAGCACCTGCGCCAGCTACTCACCGGGCGGCGCGTTCCAGGCGACCACCAGCACGGGCAGTTGGGCCTACAAGTTCCCCACCGGCGCGACGGTGACCGGCGTGCACGGTTCCGCCAACAACCATGTGCTGGCAGTAGGTTACACGTCGTCCAACACCGCCCACATCGCCCGCTTCTCGGGTGCCGGCACCTGGGCGGCCGAGTCGCCCAATCCGACCATGCCCTCGGGCTGGCCGGCGTTCGGCAGCGCGACGATCAAGCCAACCGCAGTCCTGGTGCGCAGCGCCGACGCCTGGGTGGCCGGCGTGGCAAGCCAGAGCATCTGCAACTACATGTTCGTACTGCACGGCACGGCCGTTGGCAGCGGCTGGGTGTGGGACAAGATGGTCATCAGCAATGCTACGGCGGTCAACTGCGACAGCGGCAACCCCGGCCACTTGAGCGTGACGCGCATCTGGGGCGACCCGGTCGACGGCTTCGTGTACATCACCGGCTCGGTCGCCAAGGACTCGAACGGCGGCAGTCTGGTGCCGGTCAACGCCGCCTCGCTGGGACAGTCCGCCGTGCTGTGGCGCGTCAAGTAGCGGCGCCATCCCAGGCCAATGCAGCGCCGCTTGCCCGGCCGCTAGTGACTGGACCAACTACTGTACATTCGTTCAGTGCTTTCCAGTCCTTTCAAGTCTCAAGAACGTCAATCAGAAACCGCCGTGGCCCCGCGCAACGGAGACTCGGTCTGACGAAAACTCAAGGATGCTGGGTGGGTCGCAAGGGCCAACCCAAGGCGGGGGGGACGCGACCCGCCGCGACGTGGACCGTTGGATTCGGGTTTCTGATCGGTGCCCTAGCGATCCAGCTGGGAGCCGCGGGGGTCGCCGCGCGCCAGCGCTTCGGGGCGGACCTGGGCAAATTCGGTCTCGCCGTAGATGGCCACGTAGTCCGGGCGAATGCCGCGGCACCAGGGCCGGGCCGCGCAGCCTTGGCACGCCGCAATGGCCTCGCCGTGCTCGATGCGGCTTTGCTCCAGGGGAAAGGCGATGCCGCCCGGATTGACCACCCACAGCTTCATGCCGGCGGCGTCGAACTGCATGTCCCACGCCTCGGGCGGTACGGCACAATGGGGCGTATTCAATGAGCAAACTGTGGCGCCCAGGGCGGAGGCACGCTCGCGCGCCTGCAGCAGGTACGGCACGGTGTCGGACATGCGCGGCACCTGCCGCGTCAACTCTAGGTCGCCCTGATCCACCGGCGAGAACAGCCAGAAGTTGAAGTGGACCAAGCCCTTGGCGCCGTAGTGGGCGACCAGATCGGCCACCTCGGTGTAATTCCTGGTGGTGATGAGGATGTCGCCCTCGAGCCGCAACGGCAGCTCGCTCAGGACCGCCACCCCGCGCGTCAGCAGCTCGTGCGCATGGGGCGTGCGCTGGTGGGCGTCGTGGGTCTTGGGGTCCAGGCTCTTGAGCAGCAGGTTCACTTCGTTCATGCCGGCTGCGACCGCCCGCCGAGCAAAGTCTGGATACGAGAACAGCATTCCATTGCTCTGGACCTTGATGCGCTGATAGCCCAGATGCTTGGCCAGCCGCAGGGTCTGCAGAAAGTCCTTGCGGAGGGTCGGTTCGCCGCCCGACAGCCACAGGTGCTGGGCGCCCATGCGCCGGCCCTGCTGCAGCCAGCGCGACACTTCGGGCCAGTCCATTTGGTCCTTGGCGGCCGGACTGCAGGAGTGGCAGCCTAAACACCGGCAATTGCACGCGTATCCCGGCGACAGCTCGAGCCACCGGATGCCGGTGCGACCGGGCTGCGCAGAAGTTTGTACGGCGGCCATGCGTTCTCCCGGGGGGGCGAGCTGGGGCTCGGCCCATGATACGCAAGCTCCGCTGGACTCGCCAGCATTCGCTGCGGTGCGGTCGCGACCATGTCCCGGGGGCTCTGGCCGCTGCTGGGCCGCAACCCGCGCATGCCGGTTTCACCACGCCGTGACAATTGCCACAATGGGGCGCCTATCCTGGTGGGTGTGAATCCGGTCGCAAGCGATGGGCGACCCCGGGGGAGCGCAAGTGCAAGCGGACGGCGAGCCCAGGCGAGATCCGGTCGACAACCCGGTAGCGGTCACCGGCCCGATTCGGGCGGCGGCACGAATTGCCAGTATGTACGCGATATTTGCGGCCCTGTGGATCCTGTTGTCGGACAAGGCTGTGGCCCTGGTGTTCACGACGGCGGCGCAAATCACCGCGGCCAGCCTGCTGAAGGGTTGGCTGTTCGTGGCGGTCACCACTGCGCTCTTGTTCGTGGCGGTGCGGCGGTTGCTCGACCGCGTGGTGCGGGCTGGCGAGTTGGAGCGGCAGGCGCTCGTGGCCAAAGGTCGCGCCCAGCGCCTGGTCGAGACCATCGCCGACACCTCGAACGATGCGATTTTCGCAAAGGATTTGGAGGGGCGCTACTTGATCTGCAACCGCGAGACGGCACGCGTCATCGGTCGGCCCGTGCACGCCGCGCCGGACTTCGACGACCACGACATCTTCCCAGCCGAGCAGGCCGCGGCCCTGCGCGCCAACGATCTGCGGGTGATCGCCGCTGACCGGGTCATCACTTGCGAAGAAACCGTCACAACGGTGGATGGCGAGCGCATCTACCTGGCCACCAAAGGCCCGCTGCGCGACGCCGATGGCCGGGTCTTTGGCATTTTTGGCATCTCGCGCGACATCAC
>JACRCU010000250.1 GCA_016218865.1 Deltaproteobacteria bacterium
CCCGGTTGCGCGCAACGACTTGAACCACGCTGGGCGCCGAGCATGATGCCAAGTTCGCTTAATTCGGCTCGAAAGCCTGGACAATCCTCCGGGCCCGAACCGGGGTACCCATGACGGAACATCGCGATCCCGAACGACCCGGCCAGCCCGGTCGCGCCGACGCCGAGCACGAGGGGCGCTGCCGGCGCTGCGGGGTCAGCTGCCACGTGGCTGTGCCGACCGACCGTATGGGCGCGGTGGCGGTGCCCGGGCTGCACTGCGTGTTCCTGCGCCAGGAGGCCGACGGCAAGTTCGGCTGCAGCGTGTACGCCGAGCGGTTTGCCAAGGCGCCCTGGTGCCACCACGCCGACGTGGCCGCACCGCTGGGCTACCTGGCCACGGACTGCCCGTACGGCTCGCCGGCGGGGAGCGGCAAAGTCGCACTCGAGGAAGAGGAATTCGCCAAGGTGTGGCCCGAGATCCTGCGCAAGCTGCGGTCCTGGGGGGTGCCGGCCTACATCCATCGGCAGGCGCTGTTGGACGAGGTGGCCCGGCGCACCGGCCGACGCTGGGTGCTGGAGCCCTGGCCCGGCGACGACGAGCGGCTCCGACTCCGCAGCGTCACGGCCCTGGCCCCTTAGGATTGGAATCCATGGCAACGCGCAGTCCATCCACCAGCATGCCACCATTGGCCCTGCGGCCGCGCCGCGTTGTGCTGGCCGCTCTGGCCGGCGCCGTGCTGGTCAGCGGCGGTTGTGTGCAGCTGCGGCGGTTCGTGGTGCCGCCGCCGGATCCGTCGCGGGAGGGCATGGTGGGCAAAGATTCGCAGCCGACGCGGCCACTTGCCGATACGGTGGTGGTGGTGGGACACCTGGCTGGCCACCCGGACGGGCGAGCGATCGCGCTGCGCGCCGGCGAGGTCATCGCCTTGGGCACTCCGGCGGAGGTCACCCCGGTACAGGGGCCAACCACGCATGTGGTCAAGGCTTCGCAAGCCTGGGCCACCCAAGGGCTGGTCGACGCGCACGTGCACCTGGAAGGGTCGGCGATGCGCGCCGATGCCGCCGACCTCAGCCAGGTGACCGACGGCAACGGACTGGAGAGCGCCGTCCGGCTGGCGCGGCCGACCATGACCAACTGGTTGTGGGGCTATGGCCTTTCGCAGGCGGCCTTTGACAGCCTGGACGCCGCCGAGGTGGACGCCGCCCTGGACGACACGCCGGCGTACCTGTCGCGCGCCGACGGCCACGGCGCCCTGCTGACCAGCGCGCTGCTGGAGCAGCTGCCGCGCGACCTGGGGCAGCGCGTGCGGCAGGCGGGCAACAAGGTCGAGGGTCCCTTGGCGAGCCAGGTGTGGCGGGCGCTGCCGCCGTGGCCGTTGGCGCGGCTGCGACCGCTGCTCCGCCAGCAGCTCTTGCAGTTCGAGCGCCGCGGTGTCACCGAAGTGCACGCCATCGGCGAGTCGCAGGCGCTGCTGGACACGCTGTACAGCCTGGAAGCAGCGGGGCAATTGGCGGTGCGGGTTCGCCTGTACTTGGACGCCGAGCGCCCGGAAGGGCATGCCCTGCTGGCCGGCAAGTACCAGCGCGTGGCCAGCCGCGCCGTGGTGGTCGCCGGGGTCAAGCTGTGGCTCGATGGCACGCTGGCGGCCCGTTCGGCAGCGCTTTTGCAGCCTTACAGCGACAAGCCGGAGCACAAGGGCAGCCTGGCCTACACCGACGAGCAAGTGGCGCAGACGCTGCAACAGGCCGATCGGCAAGGTGTGCAGCTGGCCGTCCACGCCATCGGCGACGCGGCAGTGGAGCAGATCCTGCGGGTGAGCGAGGGCAGGCACCGCGACGCGGGCGCGCTGGCGATTCGCATCGAGCACGCACAAGTGGTCGCGCCGAACCAGCTGCCGCGGCTGAAGGCCGGCCGCTTCGAGTGCAGCGTGCAGCCCCGCCACCGCGAGGCCGACGCCAGCTTTGCCTTGGCGCGCCTGGGCGCCGAGCGCATGCAATGGGCCTATCGCGGCTTGGCACTGGCCGAGGTCTGTCCGGTGCGCTCGGGCTCGGACGTGCCGGTGGTGCCGACCGACCCGCTGGGCGACCTGAAGGTGATGCTGACCACTCCGGCAGAGCAACAGGCCGGGCCGGCGCGCAGCGTCCCCGAGCTGGCCTGGCAGGCGCTCGGCCCCTACGGAACGCGGCAGGCCCCGCGGCCGCTGCGCCTGGGCGACCGCACCGACCTGGTGCTGTGGTCGGCCGATCCGCGCGACCCGGCCCTGGGCGCGGTGCCGCAGTGGACCATCATCCGCGGCGTGGTGCGGCAGATCGTGCCCGAGTAGAAGCTGAAATCGGATGAAGTGAGCCCGGGTTACGGCGTACCGAGCACGGCCAGGCCGGCGCCGCCGATGTAGCCATAGCTCACGTCGTTGTCGTAGCCGTAGACGGTGAGCGAGCCCTTGCCGCTGAGTTGCAGGCGGTGCGGGCCTGCCGGGATTTCGACGCGCGCCACCTGCCACTGGGTTCCCGCGATGGTGGTGAACTTGCTGGCGGCGACCAGGGCGTTGTCGATCTTGGCCGTGGCGCCCTGTGGCAGCACGATATTGATGTAATTGATGGCGTACTTGTCCGGCACCAGGAAGATGTAGTCGTCCAAGTACTGATCGACCGCCGCCGCCAGGATGAGCGATGGGTCGCCGATCGGCTCGCAATAGCCGCTGGCGCAGTCGCCCATGTAGGCGTACTTGGTCTTGCACTGGGCGCTGCTGGAGCAGGTGCCGCCCTCGCTCGTTACGGTGGCGAAGGACGAGGCCATGTACTGGGCGACGAGCACCGGCTTGGTGGCGTTGATGACGAAGTCCTTGTCGGTGACGACTTCGTACCACGCGCCCTTGTTCAGCATGGGAATCGCCACGCCCAGGTTGGGGGTGGTGGTCACCGCAGTGCCGTCTTGCACGGCCAGGATGCGGTACGAGTCCTTCTCTTTGCCGCGGGGCGCCAGGCGCGAGGCCACATAGGTGGTGCCCAAGGTGTTGACCGGGAACATCTGCTCTTCCAGGTGGTCGGCGCAGCAGCTGGGGCCGCACTGGCTGTCGCTGGAGCACGACTGCAGGCCGTTGCTGCCCGCACAGGTCTTGCCGAAACCCTGGTTGTTGGTGACGCAGTTGCCCGTATCGGGCGAGTTCGACGCCTCGGAGCCGCCGAATACCGCGACGGGTTTGTCGGACTCCACGTAGCTGCCGGTCATGTCGCCGCCAGCTTCGTTGGACTCCAGATTGAGGACCTGGCCCTGCTTGAGCGTGTACGTGCCGACGTCGTTCTTCTTGAGCGCTGGGACGCCGGTGCCGGCCAGCGTCTTGCAGGTGACTTTGACCGCCACGGTGGTGTCGCCGGGCGAAGTGGCGATGACTGTGATGTAGCTGCGGAATTTGTCCGCGAGTTGGCGCCGTGTCATCACGTAGTAGCTGGTGCCCAGCGAGCCGGTGGGCAGCAGCAGCGAAGCGTCGTTGCTGAAAACGCCAAAGTTCTCAAGCGGATTGAACTGGTATGCGACGATTGGCTGGTCGGCCAGGACGCGGTACACCATGGTGTTGATGTTGGTGCCGTCTTGGTTCTGGTTCTTGAGGCCCCAGCTTTTGTCTGGCAAGTTGATGACTTGCAGACCCTTGGCGGCCACCGTGTAGGTCTTGGACTTGTAGTTGGCCGCGCCCTTGGTGCCGAGCGAGACGGTGACGGCGGCGGGCGAGTCGGCCGTGTTGGAGACTACCACCGAATACTGCTTATTTTGGGCGTCGTAGACGTTGCCCATGCCGTCGGTGTCCACGGCGTTGTCCAGGTCGACCGCCCAGAAGTCGCAGCCCACGTAGGTGTTGGACTTGATGTCGCCCTGGCACGGGTTGACGCATAGGCCGCCCAGGCAGTTTTGGCCCTTGGCGCCGCAGTCTTCGGCCGGGACCATGCCGCTGCCGTCGTCCGCGCACGCCATCGCCAGGCTGCCGTCGCACAGCTTGGTGCCGGGGGCGCAGACCATGCACTGCTTGTTGATGCAGGTGGCATCGCCTGGGCAGGCCTCGCTGACTACGGCGAAGCTGCCGTCGGCATTGCACTGCATGACCGCCTTGGACTTGCCGCCCGCGGGGGCAGACGCGCAGTACTTCTGGCCCGGTTCGCACAGGCGGCACGAGCCGTTCACGCAAATCGGTGCCTCTTCCGGGCACTTGGTGGTGGTCGAGGTCTTGCCGTCGGCGTTGCAGGTCACCAAGAAGGCCCCGTCGCAGCTGGTCGTGCCGGGCACGCACGACGGATCCTTGCAGGCAAAGCCCTCGCACACCTGGCCCGGTTGGCACTGGTACTCGGTCAGGCATTCGACGCACTGCTTGATGGCCGTGGCGCACAAATGCTTGTTTTGATAGTCTTTGCACGCGCTCGAAGTGGTGCAGGCGGGGCCGTCGTAGGTGTCCTCGGCTGCGTCGTCGCCGCCCGTGCTGTCGTCCTGGCTTGCGTCGTCCGATTGCGATCCGTCGCTGGGATCGAGGCCGTCGCCCTGCGGATTTGCACTGTCGGCCGTGGCCACTCCGTCGCCGCCGCCCTCGGCGTCCGGCAGGATGTAGAAGCCACCGCCACCGCCCGTGCCAGCCTGCGAGCAACTGCCAGCGCACGCCGCCAGAACTGCCAGCGAAACTGCGGCGAAGTAGCTGCCTTGCGGCCCCTGGTTGGCGGAAGCTCGAATCATCGCGGTACCCTGCGGGCGGGAGCCCGAATCCAAAGTGTACCGGCCCCACGGCCACCTGACGAGTCCTATCGCAAAGAGTAGTCCGCGCAGCCGTTGTTCACGATTGTTGCATGCTGGGTTACAGTCCGTTTCGAGTTCGATTATTGTTTCCAGATGTGGCGAATCCTATCCTGAGTGCAGGGCGCGGGGCCCGGACACCCGCTGGAGCACCGCGATGAATCAAGAGCGCGCAGGTAGTTTGTGGACCAGGCGGCAAGTGTTGGCCGCCAGCGTGGCCACCAGCGTAGCGACCGCAGGGGCCGCGGCTGGGGTCATCGAGAGGGACGGCGAGGCCGCCACGCCCGCGCCGCGCGGCAAGCTGCCGGTGGTGTTCCTGCCCCACGGCGGCGGTCCTTGGCCGTTCGTCAAGATGAACATGGGCGCGCCGCACGAGCTGCAGGCGATGGCGACCTACCTGAAGTCGGTGGCGCTGCTGCCGAAGTCGCCGGTGCAGGCGATCCTGGTGATCTCGGCGCACTGGGAAGAGGCGCGCCCCACGGTGATGAGCCACCCGTCGCCGCCGTTGCTGTTCGACTACTACGGCTTTCCACCCGAGTCGTACCAGCTGACCTGGCCGGCGCCGGGCGAGCCCAAGTTGGCGGAGAAGGTGCGGCAACTGCTGGAAAGTGCGGGATTTACCACGGCGAGCAATCCCGACCGCGGCTTCGATCACGGCACCTTCGTGCCACTGAAGCTGGCCTGGCCGGACGCCAAGATTCCGGTGGTGCAGCTGTCGCTCAAGCGCGGTCTGGACCCTGCCGAACACCTCGCCATGGGTGCGGCACTGCAACCCCTGCGCACTCAAGGCGTTTTTATCATCGGCAGCGGCATGACCTACCACAACATGCGCGGTTTTGGCGACCCGCGGGCGGTGCCGGCGTCGGAGCAATTCGATCGCTGGCTGCAGGGCGCGGCCACGGCGGAACCTGCGGAACGCAGCCGGTTGCTGACCCAATGGCAGCAGGCCCCGGCGGCGCGCGCGGTACATCCCCGCGAGGAGCACTTGCTGCCCCTGATGGTAATTGCGGGCGCGGCGGGGTCCGACAAGGCGACGGTGCCCTATGCCGGCACGCTGATGGGGCTGAAGCTGTCGGCCTACCACTTCGGCTGAGCTCGCCTTGGCGCCCTCAGGTGCTTGCGCCCGCCGGCTCGGCCGACTCGCTGTACTGCAAGGCCTCGCGCAGCATCTCGACCACCAGCAGCAATGGCAGACCCTCGATGGCGGTGGGATCGCTGCCGTGGCAGGCGGCGATGACCCAGGGGCCGCCGGCCTCGATCTTGTAGCTGCCGGCGCAGTCCAGCGGCTCGTCCAAAGCCACGTACCGCTCCGCCCACTGGCGATCCATAGGCCGCATCGTGACTTGCACGCTACTGGTGCGGACGTCGACCGGCCGACCCGGCAGAGCCAGCGCGACCGTGGTGCGCAGCTCGTGGGTTTTGTCCGCGAGATCTAGGAGTTGCGCCACCGCCGCCTCGACGGTGCCCGGCTTGCCCAGCAGGCGCGCGCCGCCGGGCCCGTCTACCACTACCCCTTGGTCGGCGGCCAGGATCCAGTCGCCCGCATACTCAGAAACCGCTTGCAGCGCCAAGGCTTTTTCGCGGGCGTGGTGGTCGATCAGCTGGCGCGCGTCCAGGCCGGGCCGCGGCAGTTCCTCGTAGGGCGGCGCGACCGCCGCAAAGGTGAGCCCAAGGCGCTGCAGCTGCGCGCGCCGATAGCGCGACGTAGAGGCCAAGACCAGGCGGACAGGCAGGTGGAGCATGACTCGTCGCCGAACGGCGCAGGTACGCCGCAGCAGAAAGGTGGCATCAGGCCAGCGGCACGCCCAGCTCGGCCACTTCGGTCTCCAGCGCTCCGCTCCGCAGTAGCTCGGTGGCCGCGGCGATGTCGCCCGCCAAGACGCGATCGGCCGTAAGCGAAGGAATCACTTGGCGGATCCCCCTCCAGATGGCCCCGGTCAGCGGGCCCGGCTGCAGCGGCGCGCGCATGTCGATGCCCTGGGCGGCAGCCAGCCACTCGATGGCGACCACGTGCTCCGCGTTGGCGACGATTTCGGCAAACCGCCGCGCGGCGATGGTGCCCATCGACACGTGATCTTCCTTGTTGGCCGAAGAGGGAATCGAGTCGACCGAGGCCGGCATCGACCAAACCTTGCTTTAGCTGACCAATTCTGCGGCGGTGACCTGGGCGATCATGAAGCCCGAGTGCAGGCCGCTGTGGCGCGCCAGGAACGGCGGCAGGCCCGAATTCAGCGCTGGGTTCACCAGTTGCTCGATGCGGCGCTCGGACATCGACGCCAGCGAGGTCAGGGCCGTCCGCGCCAAGTCGCAGGCGATGGCGACCGGCTGGCCGTGGAAATTGCCGCCGGAAAGGATCGCGCCCTCGCGTGGATCCGTGCCTTCATTGATGAAGATCAGCGGGTTGTCGGTCACGGCGTTGATCTCGACCTCTAGAATGCCGCGCACGTAGGCCAGGGCGTCGCGGACGGCGCCGTGCACCTGCGGCATGCAGCGAATGCTGTAGGGATCCTGCACCTTGTGGTCGGCGGGACCGGCGTGCGAGGCGATCAGCGG
>JACRCU010000267.1 GCA_016218865.1 Deltaproteobacteria bacterium
CACCCGCGCCGCAATCGGCTCGATGGCGCGGGCGTGGCTCCCATACGCGATCCTGGCAGCGCGTCTTGTCCGGCCGAGTCCGGTGCGCCAAACGGGCGCGAATTGCCTGCAGTGCACGTTTGGGGCCCGTTGCTCCGCCGCGGCGCCGGGCGTAACCTGTGGCACTGCCGCCACTGCCCACCGCCGATCGGTGGCGCGGGCCTGAGCGCGGCGTGCGGCGGTCGCCCCAAGTTGATTCGCGCAGGTGTATCGTGAAGTTGACCGAACTGGGCCTGACCGATGCCGTGGCAGCCGAGGCGCGCTGCGGCACCGGGCAGCACTTGGCGCGCGTGACCGCGGTGGATCGCGGGCGCTATCTCCTGCACGGCGAGGCTGGCGAGGTGACCGCCGAAGTTACCGGCAAGTTCCTCCACGCCAGCGGGTCGGCGCTGGACCTGCCCTGCGTGGGCGATTGGGTGTGCGCCGAGCTGCACGATGCCGGAGCCCATGCCACCATCCACGCCGTGGTGCCGCGGCAGTCCTGCTTGCGCCGCAAAACGCCTGGCAAAAACATCGACTTCCAGCTGATTGCGGCGAACGTCGACGTGGCGTTCGTGGTCCAGTCGTGCCAGTTCGACTTCAACCTGCGCAGGCTCGAACGCTACCTGGTGATGGTGCGCGAAGGCCGCATTCAGCCGGTACTGCTCCTCACCAAGACCGATCTGGTCAGCGAGGCCGAGCTGGCGTCGCTTTTGGCGAACATCGGCGCGGCCGGCGTCGCGGTGCCCGTGGTAGCGCTCAGCAACGTGACCGGTGCGGGGATCGCCCAAGTCCGCGCGACGATGGAGGCGGGCAAGACCTATTGCCTGCTCGGCTCGTCTGGCGTGGGCAAGACCACCCTGATCAATCAGCTGCTCGGCCACGCCGCCCTGCCGACCAGTGACGTGAGCCAGACTGGCGAAGGTCGGCACACCACCACCCGCCGCCAACTGGTGGTGCTCGACAACGGGGCCTTGCTCGTCGACATGCCCGGAATGCGCGAACTCGGCATCTTGAGTGCGGGCGAGGGGTTGGACGACAGTTTTGCCGCGATTGCCGCGTTGGCCGGGCAGTGCCGCTTTGTGGACTGCAGCCATGACCGCGAGCCGGGCTGCGCGATCCAGGCCGCCGTCGCGAGCGGCGAGCTGAGCGCCGGGCAACTCCAGAGCTACCGCAAACTCAAGGCCGAGTCGGAGTACAACGAGCTGTCCTACGTGGACAAGCGCCGAAAAGACAAGGCATTTGGCAAGATGATCAAGTCCTCGCTGACCGGCAAGCGCAGCTGAACACGGCGGCGTCGCCCGCCAGCGCCCCGCGCGGTGCACCCGCCCCCGGTTCGGGCCCGGAGCATCGCCGAGCTTTCCGATCCATATCGGACGGGTGTCGTGTCATACACAGAAAACAACAAGGAGTTTTCGCTGCGGTCAGCCCGGGAGGTGCGGGTGCGGCACCGCCACGCCACCGCCGCTGCGCCGATGGGCCAGCCGATCCAGCCACGGTGCCACCAAGCCGTACATCGCCGGCAACACGATGAGCGTCAGGGCACAGGCCGACAGGGTGCCGCCGACAATCACTGCGGCAATCGGGCGTTGCGTCTCGGAACCGATGCCGCGGCTCACCATGGCCGGCACCAGCCCTAGCGCCGCCAGCGCCGCCGTCATCAGCACCGGCCGCAGCCGCTCCTGGCATCCCAGCCGCAGCGCCATCTCTAGGGATTGCCCCAACTTGCGCCGATCGAGCACCGCCGTCAGCACCAGCACGCCGTTGAGCGAGGCCTGGCCGATCAGGGCGATGAAACCGACCGCCGCCGCGACACTCAGCGGCATGCTCAGCCAGCTCAGGGCCGCCACGCCGCCGATCAGCGCAAACGGCACATTCAGCAGCACCAGGGTCGCCGGCGCCAGCTGGCCAAACGCGCGGAACAGCAGCACCAAGGTCAGCAGCAGCGCCATCGGCACCACCAGCAGCAGGCGCGCCATCGCGCGCTCCTTGTTCTCGAATTCGCCGCCCCATTCCAGAGACACGTCGTCGGGGTGTGGGGCCTTGGCCGCCACCGCCGCCTGCGCCTCGGCGACGAACGAGCCCAAGTCGCGGCCGCGCACGTTCATGCGGATGCCGATGTAGCGCCGGCCGTTTTCGCGGTTGACCGAGGCCCGGCCAAAGCCGACCTTGACCTCGGCCAGGCCGTCGAGCGGCACCGAAGTCCCACCAGCCACGGGCACTTGCAGCTTCTTCATCTTCTCCAGGTCGTCGCGCGCCGCCAGCGGATAGCGCATCACCACGTCGTGCTTGACCTCGCCTTGCCAGTACTCGCCCACCGGCACGCCGCCCAGGGCTGCCGCCACCACATGCTGAAAGTCATCGATATGCAAGCCATTGCGCGCCAGAGCCGCGCGGTCCGGGTTGACCTGAATCTCCGGCATCTCGCCCGATTTGACGATGCCCAGGTCCGCCGCACCCGGCACGGTGGCGATGGCACTTTTGGCCTATTCGGCCAGCTCCTGCAATACCTTGAGATCGTGTCCATATAACTTGAGCGCCACCTGGCCGAATTGGCCCGAGATGTTCTCGTTGACGTTGTCGCGGATCGGCTGGCTGAAGTTGATCTCCACGCCCGGTACCTCGGCAAGCGACTGCTGGCACAGGGCGATCACGCCGCCGATGCCGCCCACGCTCGCCGGCCACTCGCTGGGGTGCTTGAGCTTGACGAAGAATTCCAGGTTGTTGGTCATGGTGGCGTCGGTGCCGTCTTCGGGCCGGCCCAGCTGCGACACCACCTCGTCGACCACCGGCACCCGCTGGAACAGCCTGGAAATGCGCGGCACCAGCGTGCGGGCCTCGTTCAGGCTGATGTTCGAGGGCAGGGTGAAGGTGGCATACAGCGCGCCCTCGTTCAGCTCGGGCAGGAATTCGGAGCCGAGCTTGGGCACGGCGAGCACCGCGAGCACCAGTGCGCCCAGGGAAAACGCAAGTACCTTTCGCGGGTTGTCCAAGGACCACCGCAGCGTGGGCGCGTAGACGTGCTGGGCCACCTTCAGCACCGGCGACTCGCGGTGCTTGGGGTTCTTGCGCCACAAGAAGCTGGCCAGCACCGGCACCAGC
>JACRCU010000268.1 GCA_016218865.1 Deltaproteobacteria bacterium
GAGCGGCAATTGCAGGCCGTTGTGGAGTTCGTGTTCCGCGCGGGCGGCGCGGCGCGGGTCGGCTACGGCAGCATCGTGGCGCGCGGCGACAACGCCACCATCCTCCACTACACAGAGAACGACCAGACCATCGGCCCCAGCGACCTGGTGCTCATCGACGCCGGCGGCGAGGTGGCCTATCAGACTGCAGATATCACGCGGACTTTCCCGGCATCGGGCAAGTTCTCGCCCGAGCAGCGCGCCGTGTACCAGATCGTGCTGCGCGCCGAGCTAGAGGCGATCGCCCTGTGCACCACCGAGCACCGCTTCATCGAGGTTCACGACCGGGCCGTGCGGGTGCTGACCGAAGGACTGGTGGAGCTTGGCCTTTTGCAGGGCGAGGTGGACCAGCTCATCGCCGACGAGAAGTACAAGCGCTTCTACATGCACCGCACCAGCCACTGGCTGGGGATGGACGTGCACGACTGCGGCCGCTACCACGACAAGCTGCCCACCGGCAATCTGAGCCGGCAATTCGCGCCAGGCATGGTCTTGACCGTCGAGCCGGGCCTGTACATCGCCGCGGACGACGCCGAAGTGCCCGAGCGGTACCGCGGCATCGGCATCCGCATCGAGGACGACATCCTCATCACCGCCGGCGCTCCCGAGGTACTGACCGCGGCATGCATCAAGAAGATCGAGGAGATCGAGGCCACCGTGGGCTCGGGCGGGCGGTGGATCGCCGCCGTGGACCCGGCCTTTGGCGGGCCGACCGCGTAGGGCCGCCCGGCTGCCCGCCATCGACCGCAGTCCTGCGAAAAACTGGACAGATGGACGCTCTGGGTTACGGTCAACTCCGTATGTGTTCGGCCCCCGGCAGGCCGACGCGGAGGCGCCGTGATCATCACCGGCAAGCTCGATCAACCGCTTGAGTTCAGTCGCTTTCTGCTCACCGCCAAGATTGCGGCGGGCGGCATGGCCACCGTGTACCTGGCCGAAGCGCGCCCGGGCGACCCGCTCCACGGTCGGCGGCTGGCGGTCAAGGTACTGCACGACCACCTTGCCGAAGACGATGACTTCGTGCGCATGTTCCGCGACGAGGGGCGCATCGCCGCGCTTTTCGATCACGCCAACGTGGTGCGCGTGTTCGAAGTGGGCGAGTGGCAGGGATCGCACTTTTTGCTGATGGAGTTCGTGGAAGGGCGCGACCTGGCGCAGCTGATCCAGGCGTTGCGCCTCCACAAGCAGGTCATGGCCGCCGGCATCGCCTTCGAGATCCTGCGGCAAGCCCTGACGGCGCTCAGCTACGTGCACTCGTTCAAGGCCAAGAACGGCAAAAGCGCCGGCGTGGTCCACCGCGACATCAGCCCGCAGAACCTGCTGATTTCGCGGCACCCGCTCGTCAAGCTGACCGATTTTGGCATCGCCCGCGGCAGCCACCGCAGCGATCGCACCCGCACCGGCACCATCAAGGGCAAGATGCACTACATGGCGCCCGAGCAGGCCCTGGGCGAGCGCGTGGATGCCCGTGCCGACCTGTACTCGCTGGGCGCGGTCGCGTTCGAAATGCTGACCGGGCAAGCGGCCTTTGGGCCCAGCAACACCGAGCTGGCACACCGGCGGGTCATCGAAGGCGACGTGGAGTTCAACGCCAAGTTCCGCCAGCAGCCCGAGGACGTGCGCGCTTGGCTGTGCCGGGCCATGGCCCGCAACCCGGAGGACCGCTTCCAGAGCGCCGACGCCATGTTGGCCGCCATGGAGCAGCTGGGCCGCGCGGCGCGGACTTTGTACCGGCCCGAGGCGCTGCTGCGCCTGCTGGAGCTGCCCGAGGCCTCGCGATCGGTGCAGCGGCAAGCCCAGCGGGCGCTGTTCGTGGGCGACGAGGCGGCCAACCTGGGGCGCCTCGCCGGCGCGGTGACGACGGGCACCCACCCCGGCGGCCATGCCGGGCCGGGCGAGTCGCGGGTATCGACGGTAACTGGGCGTCCACAAAATGAACTGGCCGCCGAGGAGCGCGCCGCGCGCCTGCTCAACAAGCCGGTGGGGTGGGATGCGCCCGAGCCCGAGCTGCGCCCCGTGACGGGCGTGCGGCAACTGCCGGACGCAAGGTTGTCGCAGCCGATGAGTGCCGGCACTCCAAAACAGCGCCAGCGCGCAGCCGAATTGCTGCCGGCGGAGAAGGTCGTGGGCAAGTCCTATCAGGTGGCGCCCTCGCGCGAACTCCCCGCCGTGGCCCACCCCGCCGACGCCGCGCCGCTGTTGCCGCACAAATTCGGCAGCGAAGGACAGGAGCCCACGGTGGCCAGCGAGCCCGACAGCAAGGCGCCGGCAGTGCGCACGTCGACCAAGGTCAAGGTGTTGCGCAGCGAGGTCGATCAGCGGCGCGGCATGGCCATGGCCACCGCCGTGGCGTGGATGTGCGGCGCGTTCATCCTGTTCGCCGTGCTGCTGGAAGTGGTGGGCTGGACGCCCGAGCTGCCCACTGTGGACGAGCGGTCGGTCGCGGCCCTGTTCGACACCGGCGAGTCCGACACGGCGGTGGGACCAGCGGCGCTCGAGTCCGAGCCGCACTCGGGCGCCCGCGGCGATGGCAGTGCTCCGGTGGGTCGGGCCCTGCCGCCCGTTTTCGAGGCGCCGCGCGCAGTTCCGGCTGTTCCGCCGGCCGACGCTGCCACGCCGACCGACGCGCTCGTCGACGATGCCGAGGCCAAGGCGGCCGCCGAGCGGCGCATGCGCAAGCTGATCGATCGCGGTGTGGAGCGCGATCTGTGGGATGCGCGGCCGATCGACCGCGTGATTGCCGCGGACGCACCCGATCCCGACCGTCCCGCCCAGCCCAAGGCGGCCAAGGTCGCCAAGCCGGCCGTTGCGGGCGCGGCCAAGCTGCAGGCGGTGGCGGCAGCCCCGGTGGCGCCGGCGCCCGCGGTCAAGGTCGTCGCGGCGGCCCGCCCGGTGGAACACGCGGCCAAGCCCAGTCCGCCTGCGGCGAAGCCAGGCCAGCCCGTTGGCAAGCCAGTTCAGGCCGCAGCAAAGGCACCGCAGGCAGCCGGCAAGCCAATTCAAGCAGCGGGCAAGCCAGTTCAGATGGCCGGCAAGCCAATTCAAGCAGCGGGCAAGCCGATTCAAGCAGCGGGCAAGCCGATTCAAGCAGCGGGCAAGCCGATTCAGGCAGCGGGCAAGCCGATTCAGGCAGCGGGCAAGCCGATTCTAGCTGCCGGCAAGCCGGTTCAGGCCGGGGCCAGGCCGATTCAGGCAGCGGCCAAGCCAGTTCCGGCTGCCGGCAAGCCGGTTCAAGCGGCTGGCAAGCCGATTCAGCCCGCCGCCAAGGCGATTCCGGGCGCCGCCAGGGCGCGGCAGGCCCCCGTCAAGCCCGCGGTGGCGGCCAAACCCGGCAAGGCGCCGGTCAAGCCGCTGGCTGGGGCCAAGCCCGTGGCCGGCAAGCCGA
>JACRCU010000269.1 GCA_016218865.1 Deltaproteobacteria bacterium
GCAGCGAGGCGGCGACCGGCGCGGTGGTGCGCCTGGAGAAGCAGCCGCTCAAGGCCGACCAACCGGTGGCCCAGAGTGACCTGGGTCGCGAGATCGTGGTGACCGACGGCCTGCGCCTGCCGGTGCCGCGCCGCATCCGCCTGACCGCCGACCACGTGGGCAAGCCGCTGGGCGCGGTCCTGGGCGAGGCCTGGCGCACCGACGAGGCGGCCATGCAGGGGGTGCTCGACCAGCACAGCTACGTCGTCACCGCCCACCGTTTGGACCCCGATGCGAGCTTTGCCAACGGTCGCGCCTACGCTTTGCTCGACCGCGCGCTGCCGGTGCTCGATGGGCCGCTGCACGGCGACATCGTCTATGCCGAAAACAAGGGCGCCGCCTTCAGTTTCTTGGAAAGTGCGCCGCCGATGTTCCGCTGGGGCCTGTTCGTCGCGGTGTCGAGCATCGCCTCGCTGGTGATGATCTGGTGGCTGGCGCGCGGGGTGCTGTTCTCGGCGCTGTCGGCGTGGTCGCTGGCCGCCATCCTGGCCGGCGCGATGGGCAATCTGGTCGACCGCGCCCGCTACACCGTGGTGATCGACTTCATCTACAATTACATCCTGGTCGATGGTCGCGTGGTCGGCTGGCCCGTCTACAACGTCGCCGATATCGGCATCACGGTGGGCGTGATCCTGATTGCTCTCGAGTCGCTGCTGCGCAAGCCGGCGGCGATCGCTCCGGCGGCCTCGTAGCCCCGGTCAAAGGCCCCCGTGCACCCCACCTTCGACATCGGCTTCACCCAGCTGCCGGCCTATTTCACCCTGCTGATGGTGGGTTTCACCATCGCCATCCTGTGGGCCCACGTCGAGGGGATGCGCCGCGGCATCGACGGCAACGCGATCCTGGACATGGGCCTGCTCATGCTGGCTTGCGGCCTCATTGGCAGCCGCGCCCTGCACGTGGTCGCCGATGGCCAGTTCTGGGACTACGTGCACCTCTGCACCGCGCCCGAGCAGGTGCCGGCCCTGTCGATGGGCCCCGGCCTGCGCTGTGGCAGCGACGAGCAGTGCCTGGCGGCCGGCCTGGGCGATCTGTGCGATGCCGCCACCGGTTTGTGCCGCCAGCACCGCGACTGCCTCCGCGTCTTCAAGATCTGGTACGGCGGCTACGCCTACTACGGCGGCTTCCTGCTGGCAGTGCCGGTCGGCATCTGGTTCCTGCGCCGCCGCGGCGTTCCGGTGTGGAAGTTTGGCGACGTGGCCGGGTTCACCATCGCCCAGGGCCTGGTGTTCGGCCGGGCCGGTTGCCTGCTCGCGGGCTGCTGCTACGGAGCACCCACCGATGCCGGGGTGGGGTTGGCCTTCCCCGCTCACTCGCCGGCGTGGCAGAAGCACCTGGGCGAGCATTTGATCGAGCGCAACGCCCTGGCCTCGCTGCCGGTCCACGCCACCCAGCTCTACGAGGCGGTCGCTTGCGCCGCGATCAGCGCGTTCTGCTATTGGCGCTTCCGCAAAGGCGTGCGCTTCGACGGCCAAGTGTTCTACTACTTCATGTTTCTTTACGCAGCGTTTCGCTTCTCGGTCGAATATCTGCGCGCGGACGATCGCGGACTTTGGCTGGGCGGCCTGTTGTCGACCTCGCAGTTGATCAGCTTGCCCCTGATGCTCTGGGCCGGCTGGTGCCTCGTGCGCGGGCGGGCCTGGCCGATGTTGGACGCCCGCCCGGCGGTCGCCGCGCCAACGCCGCCGTGAATGACCCGAGCTGGCGTGGGCGTGCGCGCCAGTAGCCGCGGAGCCTTGCTCCCACTCTGCGCAAGGGCGCTTGGCGCCCGCTCCTTTCGAGAAGCCTCTGTGCAGGCTGATGGACGTGCCATGGCGATGATGCCGCTTCTTGCTCCCCGCCCGACCTCGACCGCGGCGCCCACCGACCCCGTCGCCGCCGACCCGGTCCCGGCAGCTGCCTACGATCTGGCCCGCCGCGGCCTGCTGCCGCGCCATTTGGCCGTCATCATGGATGGCAACGGCCGCTGGGCGCAGACCCGCGGGCTGGCCCGCAACCACGGCCACCGCGCCGGAGCCGAGGCCGTGCGGCGGGTGACGCGCATGGCTCGCAAGCTCGGCATCGAAGTGCTGACATTGTATGCTTTTTCCGAGCAGAACTGGTCGCGACCGGCCTCCGAGGTGCAGGGCCTGTTGACCTTGCTCGTCGAGTTCCTGCGCCAGGAGTTGGACGAACTCCGCACCAACGACATCCGCTTGGTAGCCGTGGGCAATCTGGCCCGCCTGCCGCTGCCGGTGCGCCTGACCCTGCAGCACGCCATCGACAGCACGGCCCGCGGTCGCAGCATGACCCTGGCGCTGTGCCTGTCGTACGGCGGCCGCGAGGACCTGGTGCAGGCAGCGCGGACCCTGGCCAGCCGGGTCGCAGCCGGCGAGCTGGCCGCCAGCGACATCACCGAAGGCGCCCTTGGTCAGGCCCTTTGGACCGCTCAGCTGCCGTGCGCGCCGGATCTGGTGGTCCGCACCTCCGGCGAGCAACGCCTCTCGAACTTCCTCCTGTGGGAGTCCGCCTACGCCGAGCTGTACTTCTCTCCGGCGGCCTGGCCCGAGTTCGACGAGCAGCAGCTGACGGCCGCCTTGCAGGCGTTTTCGCAGCGGCAGCGCCGGTTTGGCGGCGTCGCGGCGCCCTGACCGGGCCGGCTTGCCAGCGCGTCGCCGTTGCTGCCAAACTAGCCGCGCGGAGTCTGCTGCTCGGGGGCCGATTTGTTCCAGCGCGTTGCAACGGGCCTCATCCTTGCGCCCCTGGTGATCTGGGTGGCGCTGTGGGCGCCCAAGTTCGTGATGTTGGCGGTGCTGGTCCTGGCTGCCGCCCGCTGCGCCGACGAATTGGTCCGCATGTTCCCAGAGATTCGAGCCCGCGATCGCCTGGCGGTGGCACTGCTGTCGGCGGCAGTGGCGGCCAGTGCACTGCACGGCGCCATGGCCCTGGCCGTGGTTCTGGCGGTCGCGCTGTGCGTGTGGTTGTTCGCTTGCCTGGCCAGTCCAGAGAGCGTTGAGCTGGCGGCCCGCCGCGGCGCCTTGGGTGCGCTGGCCCTGGCCTATACCGCCAACTTGATTGCCATGCTGGTGCTGCTGTTTCGCCGCGACGAGCTGGCGGCCGGCGCCGCCTTCGACACCGGTCGCGCCGCGCTTTTGGCCTTGTTTGTCATGGTGTTCTTTGGCGACACCGGCGCCTATTTCGCTGGCCGCGCCCTGGGCCGCCACAAGCTGTACGAGCTGGTGAGTCCCAAGAAGACGGTCGAAGGCGGCATTGGCGGCCTGCTCGCCTCGATCGGCGGCGGCGCCATCACGGCCACGTGGCTGTTGCCGCAGATTCCCATGCTGCACGGGTTGCTGCTGGGCGCCGTGTGCGGGCTCTTTGGTCAAGTCGGCGATTTCTCAGAGAGTCTCTTCAAACGCGCCACCGGCACCAAGGACAGTGGCCACATCCTGCCGGGCCATGGCGTCCTGTTGGATCGCGTCGACGGCGTCCTGTTTGCCGGCCCGGTGCTGCTCGCTTACCTGATCTGGCTGGGCCCGGCCGCCTGAGTGTCCAACGCGACTGCCATGTTGCTCGAATCCGCCCTGCCGGTGTTTGGCGGCCGCCTGGACTTTGCCCGGGCAGTAGAGCGCAACCTCGCCGACGCCGCAGCGGTGGCCAGCGGTGGTCGACCCCAGTTGCTGTTCTTCGAGCCCGCCGCGCCGTTGTTGACGCTGGGCCGGCGCGCCCAGGCTGGCGGCAGCGACGTGGCCGAATCCGTCGCGGTTTGCCGTGCGCGCGGTGTGGAAGTCGCCGCAGCCGATCGCGGCGGGCTGGCCACCCTGCACCTGCCGGGGCAGTTGGTGGTGTTCCTGGCGGTTCCGCTGCCTACCCTGGGAATCCGCTTCTTGGTTCGCCACTTGCTGGACAGTGCCGCGGCCGTGGCGCGCCGCCGCGGCTGCGACCCGCAGGTGCGCGACGACCACGACGCCGGCCTGTGGTTGGCCGATGCCAAGCTGGCGTCGGTGGGGCTGCGGGTCCAGCGCGGCGTGGTGTTGCACGGCATGGCGCTGAACGTGGCGCTGGCGCCCGAAGTCGTCGCTGGCGCGGCCTTTCCCGGCCTTACCTTGTGCGGTCACGCCAACGCTCGCCTGGCCGACCTGGGCGCCCGCGCGCCGGCTGCCGTGGCGGACGTGGCAGCCGAGCTCGCGCGGCAACTGCGCACGGCCGGGTGACGCTTCCGTGGCACAACCGCGGCGCGGCCAAGTCCGTCGCGGAACTTCATACAGTGCTTGCCTTCCCTGCCTTGCTTTGTTACCGTGCAACATGGAGTGCCCGAACCGTCCTTTGCGGTCGGCGACGGTGTTCCAGCTGGTCTGATCCGCCAGTTCACCCAGCGGGGTGGTCGAAAATGTAGCAGTTGTGCCAAGTTCTACTTGGACCCCGGCCATCGCGCGGCCGCTGCCCCCTCGGCAGTCGCGCGCCGGCCACCGCGGGAGTTACACCGCAGGAGTCCTAGTGTAAAACCGCATGGTTGCTGCAGCGATGACCGCTCGAAAGGGGAGTGCCTGCCGTCGTTCGCGATCCCCTGCGACGATCGTGATCCCCGAGCCCTGACTCGAGTCCCGGAAACGGGTCCTCCACTCGAGTCCGACCCAGGAGCGCGGAGATGGTCGACACGGTTCCGTTTCGCATCGCTAGGCCCGCCGGCCGCCGATGTACATACCGGGCGCTCGCCGCACCAACGCAATCGGGGGCGCGCCGCGACCGCATGCACGTCGTCGAGAGGATTATGATGCAAAATCAGCTTGGTAACTGCGCCAAACAGCCGGGTGATCGCCCGTCGGCCCACGCCGTCGGCCTGCAGACCCCGGTGACTTTGCTGGATTGTGTGACGGTGCCGGATGGCCCCGAGCCGCAGTTGGTCGCAGGCCAGCCTGCCGGCCCGCAGGTGCGGCTGGCGATCTTGCGCAGCCTGGTGGCGATGGCGCTGGCCGCGGTCGCGGTTCTGCCGGCCTGCACGAGCCAGGATCCGGCGCAAGCGAGCGCAGACGTCAAGGATGCCGGCGGCGTCGACGCTGAGTTCGGTGTGCAGAGCTTTGCCTTGACGGAACCGACGATCACCTCGTCGTCGCCCGTCAACGAACAGAGCTTCCCGGTGGCGGTGGCCGGCGGCAAGGTCGACATCGACCTGGCCTACAGCACAGCCAATTTCGTTCCCGGTCAGGTCCGCTGCTACCTCGACGGCACCTTCGTTGGCCTCGGCAGCAACACCACCTACAAATTCTCTGCGATCCCCAAAGGTTTGCACACCATCGGCTGCATCCTGGCCGACAACAGCGGCACCGAGCTGACCAACTCGGGCGCGCGCGTGTCGCTCAACGTCAAGATCGCGGAGCCCTGCAAGGCCGACAGCGACTGCTCGGACGGCAACGCCTGCTCGCAAGACGTGTGCGTGGGCGGGCAGTGCGTGTACGGCGTGCTGCTCAACTGCTGTGGCAGCAAGTTCAATTGCGCAGTGGGCGAGCTGTGCGTGGGCGCCAATACCGCCCAGTCCAAGTGCTCGGCCTGCACCCAGGACGCCGACTGCAACGACAACGAGTCCTGCACCACCGACAAATGCGACCTGACCGGCCCCAAGGGCGTGTGCAGCAACGTCAAGACGAACAAGGAATGCTGCAGCACGGCCGCCGACCCCTGTGACGACGGCAAAGGCTGCACGACCGACAGCTGCGACCTCAGCACCGGCAACTGCAAACACATCAAGGCGCCCGGCGCTTGCTGCTCGGACGAGGAGTGCATCCAGTCGGATCCCTGCTTGGTCGGCCAGTGCGTCGACAACACCTGCCGCACCGGCCCCAACGGGTTCCGCGCCGACTGCTGCTCGGAGGGCAATAACCCCACCTGCGACGACAAGGCCACCTGTACCATCGACAAGTGCGACAAGAACATGGGCGGCTGGATGCAGTGCACCCACGTCAAGGATCCCGGCAATCCCAAGTGCTGCGAGCTCAACAGCACCAACGAGCAATGCAACGACGGCCAGCCCTGCACCTGGGACGTGTGCTTGAACTGGCAGTGCGAGAACCTGGAGCAGGCGTCGTGTTGCGTGACCACCATCGACTGCGACGACGGCAACCCCTGCACCAACGAAAAGTGCACGATCAAGCCCGGCGACAAGGCCGGCTTGTGCAGCTACCCCAAGACGCCGGGCTGTTGCGTCGTGACCACCGACTGCGACGACAACAAGTACTGCACGGTGGATACCTGTAATTACGCGGCCTTGACCTGCAAGTACGTCAAGCCCGACCCCAGCTGCTGCGACGAGGACTCCGAGTGCGACGACGGCAAGGTGTGCACGGTCAAGCTGTGCATCAACCACCAGTGCGTGTTCGGCAAGGACAAGTTCAAGCCCAACTGCTGCGACGCCAACGTCGACTGCAACGACGGCCTGGCCTGCACCAACGATACCTGCGACACCGCGCAGCACCAGTGCCAGTTCAACGGCAACGGCGACCCCACCTGCTGCAACGACTCGACCGAGTGCAACGACAACGACTGCACCACCTTTGACTACTGCGACTCGTTCAGCACCTGCAAGTACAGCCCCAAGGCCAACGCGTGCAAGTCCGACGTGGACTGCGACGACGGCATCGCCTGCACCACCGACAAGTGCTCCACGGTCGACGGCTGCGGTCAGTGCAGCCACACCCAACTGCCGCAAGATCAGTGCTGCGTCGGCGACGCCTACTGCGACGACAAGGACCCGTGCACCGCCGATACCTGCGACCCGGCCACCAACAAGTGCGGGCACGCGGCGATCGCCAGCTGCTGCACCGACGACGCCAATGCGCAGACCGCGTGCGACGACAAGAACGCCTGCACCATCGAGTACTGCCTGAACAACGCCTGCCGTCACACCGTGCCCAAGAACGGCTGCTGCGCCACGGACGCCGACTGCGCCGACAACAATGCCTGCACCACCGACAAGTGCGCCAACATCGTGGGCGACAAGGGTTCGTGCCAGAACACTTCGACCGGCGGCAACTGCGCCGAGTGCTCGCTCGACAGCGCCATCAGCTACGACGACGGCAACCCCTGCACCGCCGACACCTGCCAACTCATCAACGGCGTGTGGAAGCAAGTGCACACCCCGATGGCCGGCTGCTGCCTCGACAAGTTCGACTGCGACGACAGCCTGCCCTGCACCTACGACTTCTGCGTGTTCAACGAATGCATGCACACCACCACCGACGGCGGCCAGACCTTGTGCTGCTCGGTCGAAACCGAGGCCGTTGACTGCGCGTACCTGAACGCGGCCTGCGCCGTGGGCAAGTGCTTGCCCGAAGCCGACGGCAAGCTGACCTGCCAAGCCGTTGAAAAGACGCCGTGCACCGTGGGCCTGTCGTACTGCCAGGACTTCGAAGGCACCAACACGCTGAGTCAGATGGGCTGGATTCCCGGCAACGTCAAGGGCACCGCGGCCACCAACTGGGGTGTGACCACCGACACGGGCTTGGGCCCGGATCAGGCGGCGTCGCTGCTCTGGACGCCGACCAAGTCGCAATTCCTGACCTGCCTGCAGTCGCCGATCATCCAGGCCGCCGGTGCCTCGGCGGTGACCGTGCAGTTCGACCGCGAGTTCGTGCCCGCGCTGTCCAGCACCACGCTGACCATCCGCGGCTCGCTGGGCGGCGCCACCCCCGACTGGAACACCGCCGTCATGATCGACGCGCCGCTGACCACCGCCGATCAGTTGGGGCCCGAGACGCTGACCCTGAAGCTCCCGCCCGAGCTCGCCGGTTCGAACGGCTTGCGGATCGCCTTCTGTGTCGATTCGACCAGCTCCCTGAATTTCGACCACTTTGCCGTGGACAACGTCTGCATCGTCAAGGGCTCGGCGCCGACCATCGCCCAATGCCCGGCTAATCAGACCATCCCGCTCGGCAACACCCTGAATGTCCCGCTGAAGGTCAAGGATCCGGACGCCGCGGACGCCATCAGCTTCTCGCTGGTTTCGGCGCCGCCCTTCGTCAAGCTGTCGGGCGCGCTGTACTACTGGCTCGACGACACCTGGAACTCGACCCTGACCATCAACCCGCTGGCGGTCGATACCGTGGGTGAGCACGAAGTAACCGTCAAGTACACCGACGGTTACCTGTACGGCACCTGCACCTTCAAGATCACGGTGACCTATACCGGCGGCTACCTGATCTGGCAGCCGAGCGAGGCCCTGCCGGACAGCGCGGTGGCCCTGAAGGCGGCGATCAACGACACCAACCAGTTCGCGCAGATCGTGCACGACCTGTCGCTGTACCCCGATCTGAGCAAGTTCAAGGCGGTATTCATCACCCTGGGCGTGTACCCCGACAACCACGTTCTGGCCGAAGACGAAATCGGCCCGGTCAAGGCCTACTTGTCCGGCGGCGGCAAGGTCTATCTGGAAGGCGGCGACACCTTCATGTTCGACGCCCCGACCACCCTGCATCCGTTCTTCAAGATCAAGGGTGTGCTCGACAGCGCCGGCAACGGCGTGACGGGCCCGCTCAAGGGCTACGCCGCCTTCAGCGACGTCAGCACCAGCCCGGCCACCTACTTCAGCTGGGGCTACACCCAGGATCCGCTGTTCAACAACCTGAACGACGAGATCGAGGGCAACCTGGCGGTCCTGAACACCCGCAACCTGCTGCGCAACGAGGGCAACGAAAAGTTCTGGGCGGCGGTCGGTCACGACGATCCCAGCGCCAAGTACCGCACCATCGGTTCGTCGGTGCCGTTCGCCGGCCTGGTGACCAGCGGCGCGGCCACCCAGCAGAAGATGTACGAGCGCATCAAGTACTTCTTTGAGAACGGCTTTATCGACTGCACCAAGGATGCCGACTGCGACGACGGCAACGCCTGCACCAAGGACGTCTGCACCAGCGGCGCCTGCGCCAACGACAACACCTGCATGTGTGGCGCCCAGACGTCGATTGCCTGCGGCGACACGCTGACCAAGCAAGTGACCAACGGCGGCGCCTCGACCCAGGTCACCAGCACCTACAGCTGCGACGGCACCGGCAACTACCTCGGCAAGGAAATCGCCTTTGCCTACAACGCGGTCGAGAGCGGTCCGCTGACGGTCACCCTGACCAACCTCAGCAACCCCAACGCCCGGGTGTTCGTGCTCAAGGACGGCGGCAAGGGTTGTGACCCCACCACCTGCGTCGCCACCACCGCCGGCACCACGCTGACCACCGCGACCTTCGCCGGCAGTACGTACTTCATCGTCGTCGACGTGCCCGGCGCCACCGAGTCGGCCCAGTTCGACCTGACCATCCTGTGCGGTGCGGGCGAAAACTGCAGCAACGGCTTGGACGACAACAGCAATGGCCAGATCGACTGCGCCGACAAGACCTCGTGCTGTGGCGACGCCGCCTGCGCCGTCGAAGTCTGCAACGACATCGACGACAACTGCGACGGCAACGTGGACGAAGGCTGCGACGACGACGGCGACGGCTACTGCGATGCGGCCATGACCGTCACCGGCACACCCGCGGTTTGCTCGGCCGGCAAGAACGACTGCCTGGACACGGACGGCACGGTCAACCCCGGCGCCACCGAGATCTGCAACAACGCCAAGGACGACAACTGCTCGGGCGTGCAGAACGAAGAAAACGCGACCAACTGCGTCAAGTACTACACCGATCTGGACGGCGACACCTTCGGCACGGGCTCGGCCAAGTGCCTGTGCGCGCCGTCGGGCAGCTTCAAGGCCACCCAGGCCGGCGACTGCAACGACGCCAAGGCCGGCGTCAACCCCGGCGCCACCGAAGCCTGCGGCACCGCCGACGACGACAACTGCGACGGCAGCACCAACGACACCAACGCCACCGGCTGCACCAACTTCTACACCGACGTCGACGGCGACCTGTGGGGCACCACGCCCTTCAAGTGCACCTGCGAGGGCGCGGGCCAGATCACGGCCAACCAGCCCGGCGACTGCGCCGACACCAACGCGGGCATCAACCCAGCGGTGGCCGAGGTCTGCGACAACATCGACAACAACTGCAACGGCCAGGTCGACGAGGGCTGCGACGACGACCAGGACGGCTACTGCGACACCGGCATGACCTACGTGCCGCCGGCCACGGGCAACTTGCCGGTCTGCCCCAAGGGCCCCGGCGACACCGTGGACACCAACCCCGACATCAACCCCGCCGGCGCCGAGATCTGCGACAGCCTGGACAACAACTCGAACGGCCAGACCGACGAAGGCTGCGACGACGACAAGGACGGCTACTGCGACATCAACATCTTCACGTCTGGCAAGCCGACCTCTTGCCCGCTCGGCGGCGACGACTGCAACGACTCGGACGCCGCGGTCAACCCCGGCGTCAACGAAGACTGCAACACCACGGTCGACGACAACTGCGACGGCGGCACCAATGACGTGGGCGCGGTCGACTGCACGCCGTACTTCTTCGACGGCGACGGCGATACCTGGGGCACCTCGGCCAACAAGTGCACCTGCACCCCGACCGGCCAGTACAACGCCCAGAACCCCGGCGACTGCAACGACGACAACAAGCTGATCAACCCGGCGGTCGCCGAGGTCTGCGACGGCGTAGACAACGACTGCGACGGCGTGGTCGACAACACCTGCGACGACGACGGCGACCTGTACTGCGACGCCAACGTCACCATCATCGGCACGCCCGCCATCTGCCCCAACGGCGGCGGCGACTGCTTGGACACCGATGCGCAGATCAACCCCGGCAAGGCCGAAGTCTGCGGCGACAACAAGGACAACAACTGCAACGGCTCGCAAAACGACGTCAATGCCATCGGTTGTGTGGCCTACTTCGTCGACGCCGACGGCGACACCTACGGCGCCGGTACCGCCAAGTGCCAGTGCGGCCCGGGCAACTCGTTCGTGGCCACCAACAACGCCGACTGCAAGGATGGCAACGCCGAGGTCAACCCGGCTGCGCTCGAAATCTGCAACGATATCGACGACAACTGCAGCGGCGCCGTAGACGAGGGCTGCGACGACGACCAGGACGGCCAGTGCGACGCCAGCATGAAGGTCGTTGGCACGCCGCTGCTCTGCAGCTTGGGCGGCGGCGACTGCAACGACGCCTCGGCCCAGGTCTACAAAGGCAAGACCCAGGAAGTGTGCGACGACGTGGACGACGACTGCAACGGTTTGATCGACAACGGTTGCGACGACGACCAGGACGGCTACTGCGACGCGGGCCTCACCGTGGCCAACCCCAAGCCGGCCATCTGCTCCAAGGGCACGGGCGACTGCGACGACTACGACGCCAGCGTCAACCCCGGCGCCAACGAAGTGTGCAGCAACCTGAAGGACGACAACTGCAACGGCTCGCAGAACGACGCCGGCGCGGTCGGTTGCACCACCTTCTACTTCGACGCCGATGTGGACACCTACGGCACCTCGATCAGCAAGTGCCTCTGCATTGCCGCGGGCTCCTACAGCGCCACGCAGGGCGGCGACTGCGACGACAGCACCGTGCAGGTCTCGCCCGCCATCACCGAGAAGTGCAACAGCATCGACGACAACTGCGACGGCAACATCGACGAGCCCAACGCCACCGGCTGCGTCAACTACTTCTACGACGAAGACAAGGATACCTACGGCCTGAACCTGGTGCAGTGTCAGTGCGGCCCCGGTGGCTTCTACAGCGCCAGCCAAAAGGGCGACTGCGACGACACCAACCCGAACATGGCGCCCGGCAAGGCCGAAAAGTGCGACAACATCGACAACAACTGCAACACGCAGGTCGATGAAGGCTGCAACATGGACGGCGACCAGTTCTGCACCAAGAACATGACCACCGTCGGCGGCCCCACCGTCTGCCCGCTGGGTGGCGGCGACTGCGACGACACCGACAAGACCGTCAGCCCCACCGGCAACGAGGTCTGCAACGGCAAGGACGACAACTGCAACGGCGCCACCGACGAAGGCTGCGACGACGACGGCGACAAGTACTGCGACGCCAACATGACCACTGTGGGCACCCCCGCGGTCTGCACCAAGGGCGGCGGCGACTGCAACGACGGCTCGGGCACCGTCAACCCCGGCGTGCCCGAGGTGTGCGGCAACACCGTAGACGAGAACTGCTCGGGCAGCTACAACGACGTCAACGCCCAGGGTTGCGCGATCTTCTACGTCGACTTCGACGGCGACACCTACGGCAAGGGCGGCACCAACTTCCAAAAGGTGGTGCTGAACGAGCTGCGCCGCACCAGCGCCAACGCCATGACCGGCTCGACCGGCGATGAGTACATGGAGTTCCTCGTCACCGCCGACCTCACGGCCGCCGAATTCGACAGCTACTACTTTGGCGACTCCACCGCGGCGGGCGACAGCAAGTACGGCATCTTCCAGACCAAGATCGCCTCGCTGGGCATCACCACCCTGAAGGCCGGCTCCATCATCGTGGTCGGTGGCGGCGCTCTGGCGGCGGACAAGGTCTACAACCCCGCGGGCGGCGACTGGAACCTGACGCTGCTCACGACCGACACCGCCGTGGTCAGCACCGTGGTGGCGGGCGCCGACTTTGCCACCGCCGACGTGGCCTGGATCGACACGGCCGCAACCGGCACCACCAACCTGGACTCGATCCGCTGGAGCAGCGCGACCGGTGCTCTGGGGGCAGCGGCCAAGGTGCAGATCGCGGGTACGTTCGCCAGTGGCGGCACCGGCGTGATCGCCTTCGTCGGCGACATCACCCAGGTCGACGCGGTCGCCAGCTACCAAATGGACGTGGCGGCCACCAACGGCGCCGGCAACGGCGGCAGCAACACTACGCTGGTCAACTGGCTGCGCGCGGTTTCGACGGGCGGCGACAGCCGCTGCCAGTGCATCGCCGACGCCACCTACAAGACCACCAAGGCCGGCGACTGCAACGACGCCAACGAGAACATCTACGGTGGCGCGGTCGAGACCTGCGACGGTCTGGACAACAACTGCAACGCCGTGGTCGACGAAGGCTGCGATGCCGACGGCGACGGCTACTGCTCGTCCAGCAAGGTCACCGTGGGCACGCCGCCGGCCTGCCCCAAGGGTGGCGGCGACTGCATCGACACCAACAAGAACATCAACCCCGGCGCGACGGACAACTGCGCGAGCGGCGGCGACATGAACTGCGACGGCGTGCTGTCGCCGGGCGCGGGCGCCTGCACCAACTACTTCTACGACGGGGACGCCGACGGCTACGGCGCCGACGTGACCCAATGCCTGTGCGCGCCGACCGGCGCCTATACCGCTGCGGCGGGCGGCGACTGCGACGACACCAAGGCGCTGGTCAAGCCGAGCATGGCCGAGAACTGCTCGACCGCCTACGACGACAACTGCGACGGTCTGCTGACTTCGCCGGGCGCGCTCAACTGCGTCAACTACTTCACCGATCTGGACAAGGACGGCTACGGCACCGGCTCGGCGATCTGCCAGTGCGTGCCCTCGGGCAATGCCATCGCAACGGTCGGCGGCGACTGCCAGGACAGCGACGTCCAGGTCAATCCCGGCAAGGCCGAGATCTGCGACGGCAAGGACAACAACTGCAACGGCGGCGGTGCGGCCGCGGCGGTCGAGAGCAACCTGGCGACCGGCATCACCAACTCGCTGACCAACTACATCGCTCAAGAGGTCGTGTTCGCCAACGGCGGCAACTTCGCGGCGATCGATGCGACCATCTCGGCCGGTACGGTGGGTCAGACCGTGACCCTGTACCTGTACAAGAGCACGCTGCCGGCCGCCCCTGGCTCCGGCGCCGTCGAGACCATCGGCCCGGTCACCCTGACCGCCACCACCATGACCAAGTACACCTTCACCTCCGCGGCCAAGCCGGCCATCGCGGCGGGCGAGAAGTGGATCTTCGTGTGGAAGGCCAGCGGCACCGGCACCCTGTTGCAGCAGAGCTCCGCCAACGCCTACTCCAAGGGCGCGGCGTACTCCACCGCGGCGTCGCCGGTCAGCTGGGCCGCTCTGGGCTCGGGCTCTACCGACGCGACCTTCACCGCCTACCTGGTCACCACCGGTGCCACGGTCGACGAAGGCTGCAACGACGACAGCGACAGCTACTGCGACGGCAACATGGACACGGCCACGCCTTCGCCCGGCATCTGCAGCAAGGGCGGCGGCGACTGCAACGACACGTCGGCCACGGTCAACAAGGACGCCGCCGAGGTTTGCGACAACGTGGACAACAACTGCGACGGCAAGACCGACGAAGGCTGCGATGCCGACGGCGACGGCTACTGCAACGCCGCCATGACCGTGGTCGGAACGCCGACGGTGTGCGCGTTGGGCAAGAACGACTGCGACGACACCAACAAGACCGTGTTCCCGGGCAAGACCGAGATGTGCGACAACGTTGACAACAACTGCTCGGGCGCGACCGACGAAGGCTGCGACGGCGACGGCGACAAGTACTGCACCATGGCCATGGCCGTCATCGGCTCGCCCGCGATCTGCAACTTGGGCGGCGGCGACTGCAACGACACGTCGTCGGCCATCAACCCCGGCGCCAACGAAGTCTGCGACAACGTGGACAACAACTGCGCCGGCGGCACCGACGAGACCTGCGCCGACGGCGACAAGGATGGCTACTGCAACGGTACCGCGCCGATCAGCGTCGGCTGCCCCAAGGGCGGCGGCGACTGCGACGACACCAACATCGCCGTCAACCCGGGTGCCACTGAGAACTGCAGCACCACCTACGACGACAACTGCAACGGCTTGGTCAACGAGGTCGGCGCGGCCAACTGCAGCAACTGGTTCTCGGACGCGGACAACGACGGCTTCGGCGGTGGTACCGGTACCTGCCAGTGCCTGCAGACGCCGAGCAAGCCCACCAAGGTGTCGGGCGACTGCAACGACAGCCTGGCCGCGGTCAATCCGGGCGCGCTGGAGGTCTGCGACGACTTGGACAACGACTGCAAGAACGGCGTGGACGAAGGCTGCGACGACGACAACGACGACTTCTGCGACACGGGTGCCGTCATCGGCGCGGCCTCGCTCGGCACGGCCATCGTGGTCAGCAACGACAACTTCGAGACCGGCGCCACCGGTTGGTCCAACGCCACCCGCACGACCTGCGGCAGCTTGGGCAACATCCTGGGCGGTTACGGTGCCTTTGGTGTGGGCAACACGTCGGCCAAGACCCTGACGTCGCTGCCGGCCCACAAGACCCTGACGGTGGAGTTCGACTACATCAAGATCGACAGCTGGGACGGCGAGTCCGGTCAGCTGTGGATCGACGGCGTGCTGGTGTGGAGCAAGAGCTACGCCGCCGGATCGGGCGCCCAGGTGTGCGGCTCGGGCAATGGCGGCTGGAACGAGGGCTCGGACCACATCACTGTGACCGTGTCGCACACCGCCGCATCCGCCGTCGTCACCTTTGGCAGCTCGCTGGACCAGGGCCCGACCGACGAGAGTTGGGCGGTGGACAACGTCAAGGTCAGCTCGAACAACACCTTGCCGGCCGTCTGCCCGCTGGGTCTGGGCGACTGCAACGACGCGGCGGCGACCGTCAAGCCCGGCGCCACCGAAATCTGCGACAACCTGGACAACAACTGCAACACCGCCATCGACGACGGCTGCGACGACGACAACGACAACTACTGCGAGGCGGGCCTGACCATCACCGGTACCCCGTCGACCTGCACCGCGGGTGGCAGCGACTGCAACGACAACCAGTCGAGCATCAGCCCGGCGGCCAACGAGAATTGCTCGACGTCGTACGACGACAACTGCGACGGCTCGACCGACGGGTTGAACGCCGTGGGTTGCTCGAACTTCTTCTACGACACCGACGGCGACGGCTACGGCGTCACGGGCAACTTCCAGGGCCGCTGCGTGACCACCGGCAAGTACGCGGCTACGGTCGGCGGCGACTGCGACGACAATGACCCGACCAAGAACTCGGGCAGTGCCGCCGAAGTCTGCGACGGCGTGGACAACAACTGCAACGGCTCCACCGACGAAGGCTGCGACGTCGACAAGGACGGCTACTGCGATGCCAGCCGGACCGTGACCAGCAAGGTGGCCTGCGCCAAGACCACGCTGAACCCGTCGACCAACAAGGGCGACGACTGCGACGACAGCAACAGCAAGGTCAACCCCAGCGCCATCGAGGCCTGCGACGCCATCGACAACAACTGCGCCGCCGGCATCGACGAGGCCTGCAACAAGGACAACGACGGCTACTGCGACATCAACAAGCCCACCATCGGCAACCCGCCGGTCTGCACCTCGGGCGGCGGCGACTGCGATGACAGCAACGCGGCCGTCAAGCCGAGCGCCAGCGAAGTCTGCAACGGCAAGGACGACAACTGCAACGCGCTCGTCGACGAGGCTGGCGCGGTGGGCTGCTCGACCTTCTACTTCGACGGCGACCAGGACACCTACGGTGTGGCGTCGTCGCAGTGCCTCTGCGCCAAGGCCGGCCTGTTCTCGGCCACCAACAGCTCGGACTGCAACGACACGTGCCCGACGTGCTTCCCCGGCGGCACCGAGGTCTGCGACGGCAGCGACAACAACTGCAACGGCTCGGTGGACGAAGGCTGCAACGCCGACGGCGACGCATACTGCACCAAGGCCATGGTCACGGTCGGCACGCCGTCGGTCTGCACCAAGGGCGGCGGCGACTGCAACGACAGCAACGGCAGCGTCTTCCCGGCGGCGCTCGAGCAATGCAACACGGCGGACGACAACTGCAATGGCTTGACCGATGAAAATGCTTCGGATCAGTGCCCGACGACGGTCAACGCCACCTTCGCCTGCGTCAGCGGTGCCTGCAAGATCGTTTCCTGCGCCAGCGGTTTCTCGGACCTCAACGGTTCGTGGACCGACGGCTGCGAATGCAACGGCAACGACAACTTCGAGCCCAACGACACGTGCGGGGCGGCCACGGTGGTCGAGACGGCCCTGTACGACAACGGCAAGGTGGCCAACATCGAGGGCCGCGTGGTGCAGAACACGGACCATGACTGGTTCTCGTTCTACGCTTCGGACCTGGGCGACGGCGGCTACGCAGCCTGCGACGCCTACAATGTCCGCGTGGTGTTCACCAAGAACCCGGGCGGCTTGGTCTTCGACGTGTGGCGTGGCTCGTGCCCGGCCGGCGGCACCAACGCCTTCTGCTGTGGCCGCACCGACTTCAACTGGTTCACCAACTTCAAGGCGGGCACGGCCTACGGCGGTTCGTGGTCGGGCTACGGCGAGTGCCCGTGCCAGACCGGCAACCGCTTCGACCAGAGCAACCCGGGTTGGAACATCCCGCCGGGCTACCCGGGCGGCGGCGGTCCGTACTGCATGAACTACAACAGCGGCTATGTGTGCGTGCCGACGGGCTTCTACTTCACGCAGTGCAAGGACGACTCGTCCTGGTACTACGTGCACGTGTACCGCAACAACGGCACGCCGACCTGCGGCAACTACAAGCTGGAGATCAGCAACGGCCTGTACGGCCAGCCCGGCAACGCCACCGGCTACAAGCCCTAGTTCGAGCCGGACAGCGCCAGGCACCGTGTGGACCGCGCCCCGATGGCGCATCGCACGGTGACTTGGCGCGGCGCCCTGGGCGAACGTGGCCCCGCCTGCCGCAAACGCTTCTCAGTTCAAGGCAACCCGAGCGTGCGGCTTGACTCAACCGCCGAGCAACGGCAAGCTACGCGCCGGTTCCGTCCGCGGTGCGCCCAGCTGGCGGGGCCGTTTCTCGGGGAGTAGCGCAGTCTGGTAGCGCATCTGCTTTGGGAGCAGAATGTCGCAGGTTCAAATCCTGTCTCCCCGACCCTAGAGCACCGATCAACTTGGCAGTTCTCCGCGCTGTTCCTGTTCGGAAATCGGCGTGGCGAGTCGCCGCAGGCGCTAGGTTGCGCCCCACATCGCAGCTAGAGACTCGACAGGACTGGCAAACACGGAACGAATGTACAGTAATTGGTCAAGTCTCTAGAGCATCGATAAGAAAGGCGAATCTTCGAGCCAACGTCGCGGCAGGTCGCGTCCCCTCCGCCTTGTTCTTGCTCTGGCGACCCACCCAGCATCCTTGAGTTTTCGTCCGACGGGATCCGGTTGCTCGGGGCCGCGGAGGATTCTGACTGATGCTCTAGAACTGGTGTAACTTCGCGATCTTGCGCTTGCGGGCGGCGAAGAAACCGGGCACCACAGGTGGCCACAGCCGCGCTGCCTGCGGGCGAGCACCTGGCGCGGCCATCCATGGCAAAGTCGTTGAGGAATTACCCGTTCCTATGCAACCCAGCTGATTCCCGCGGGAACGGCTGCCCGAACCCGATTGGCGACGGGCGAGAATCAGGCCGGGATCCGGTTCGGGCCCGATGACTTGTCCAGGTTTTCGATCCGAATTGAACGGATTTGGCATCAGTTGGGCGCGGTCCAGGCCATGACGGCACCGTCGGCACTGGCCGACACGGCCAGCGGCTCGCCACCGGACGCCGGGGTGAGCCAGGCAACGGCGCGGACGACGCTGATGCCCGGCTGCGGGCTGTGGCGGGTCCAGAGGCCCAGCAGCTTGGCTGGCTTGTCGGCAGAGATCGACCACACCCGCACGCTGCCGTCCTCGCTGGCCGACAACAAGCGCTGGCTGCCGGCGTGCCAGGCCAGGCTGGTGACCTCGCCGGAGTGGCCCGCAAGCTCCTGCACCGTGGCGCCGGTGGCGGAATCGACGAGCACCAGGTGGCTGGGTCCGCCGGCCAGGGCGAGTCGGCTGCCGACCCAGGCGATGGCCCGTTCGCTGCCGGTGAGGTCGCTCCGCGCCCATACTTGTGTCAGGGTTGCCGCGGTCAGCACGCGGTAGCCCGCCGCAGTGCCGGATCCGGACGTCGCCACGGCCAATTGCGCGTCGTCTGGAGCCAGAGCGACGCGCAGGACCGGGCCGGGCGCCGGCCAAGCTTGGAGCTTCTTGGCGATCGTAGCGCCTTGCATGCCCACGCGAACCGCGGCCGAGCCGGCGGCGGCCCAGAACGACAGCGTGTCGCCAGCGACCGCCAGATGGCTGGCCCAGGGTCCGCCTAGGCCAAAGGTCTTGTAGTTGATGGGATTTGCTGGGTCCGCGGTGTCCCAGAGGCGCACGGTGTAGTCGGCGCCCGCGGTGACCGCCCCGGCCGGCCACGCTGCGACCGCCAAGACCGGACCCTCGTGGCCGAGCAGTGCTCCAGCCGGGGTGCCGCCTTCCGAATAGCGACTCACCAAGCTGTCGTCACCGGCACTCAGCGCGAGCGCGCCGCTGCTGGCCAGACCGCGGACATCGCCCACGTGGCCCCCGCCCAGATGCTGCCAGGCCGAGGCCCCGAAGCCGCGGCGCCACAGGCCCGAAGTGCGCGCTGCACCGTAGAAATGACCGGGTCCAACGGCCAGGACGGCGGCGAAGTCGGTGTCGGCCAGCGGCGGGGCGGCCACCGTCTGCACCACGGCGGGCGCGGCCGCACCAGCAGCCAGAGGGGTGGACCATTGGGAAAGCGTGCCGCTGGGCGCTACGCCCCAGGCCGTCAAGCCGTCGCTGGCGAAGCGCACAGCCGCAACGGACTCACTGGCGGCCAACGTGAACAGGAGCTTGGAACTGGCGATGTCGAGAACGCGCCCCGGCTGTCCGGTGGCCGCAACGGCGGCGCGGCCATGGCCATCGACCGCGCGACGCGCCACCGCCACCGGTAGGGTCGCCAGGGTCTTGGCGGTGCCCGCAGGCCAGGGGCGCGCGCGCAACTGACCGCCAGCGTCGCCCGAGACGAGCCAAGTGGCCCCCTGGCCAATGGAACTGGCGATGGCCACGGCAGTGACTGCGCTGGGGTGGCCCGCCAGTGGCAGCGGGGTCGCCTCTTGTGCCGGCCACCACCACAGGCTGCCCTTGCTGTCGCCGGCTACCAGCGTCGTGCCGTCGGGCGCCCAGGCCAGCGCCGTCCACGGGTTGGCGGCGACCCAGCTCTGCAGCGTCGGCCAGGTGCCGGGCGCTGCGGTGCTGCCGTCGGTCGCCACCGTCCGCAGCGTGTCGCCCTCGCCGACCGTGGCCACTTGCGTGCCGTTGCCGGTGACGGCGACATCGGTGACGAAGCCGTTGCGGCCCAGGTCGGCGCCCAACAGTTCGCCGCTGTTGGTGTCGAGCCACTGCGCCCCCGCGTGGGTGAGCCACGCCAAAACCTTGCCGTTGGCCGACAGCGCCAAGCGGCACGGTCCGCCGCCACCTTGTTGCCAGCGCGGGCAACAGGTGTCCTCGTCGGTCTGGCCGTCGCAGTCGTTGTCCTGGCCGTCGCAGGCGTTTTCGGGCCCCATGGCATAGCCGGCCACCAAGGCCGGATCGGGCTCCTGCCAGCCCAGGTTGCCCGCGCACCACTGCACCTGGCCAGCGCACACGCCCTTGGAGAGGGTCGCCGGAGGCGGTGGGCCGGCCAGCACGTCGGTGAGTCCGTCGCAGTTGTTGTCCAGGCCATCGCAGGCGGTTTCCGTGGCCTGGAACGCCACCCCAGCGGCCGGGTAGTCGGGCAGCACCCAGACGCCCTGCGAGCACTGGAGCGGTGCCGCCGTGCACACCCCCAGGGCGTTGCTGTTCGGCTTGGTCAAGCCGGCGTCGGTCTGCCCATCGCAGTCGTTGTCCAGGCCGTCGCAAAGCGTTTCCGTGCCTTGGAACTCGGGCGCCAGCAAGGGATCGGGCAGCAGCCAGCCGGCGACGCCGCCGCACACCATGAGCTGCAGGCCGCAGACTCCGGGCAGCGGGGCCTTGGGTGGGGCCGCGGCCATCCAGTCGATTTGCCCGTCGCAGTCGTTGTCCAAGCCGTCGCAGGCGGTTTCTTCAGCCTGGTAGCCAAGTATGGCTGCATAGTTGCACACCGGCACGCCGTTCTGGCACGCCGGCACTGCGCCCGCGCAGACACCCGCACCGGCACAGACCAGAGCGGCCAAGTCCGCCGGACTGCACCAGGGAGCAGCATCGCCAGTTTGATCGGGCGCGCTCGCGGCGTCGACCGTGTCGGAGGCCGGAGTTGCGTCGGAGGTCCCGGCCACCTCGCTGGCGCTGTCCGCGGGCGGCGCGTCGGCAGCGTCCAGGCCTGCGTCGGCGGTGTCTGCGGCGTCGGCTGTGGCGACTTCGGACGCCGCGTCGTCTTGGCTGTCTGCCGCGCTGTCGTCGCTGGCGCTAGCGGGCCCGTCGACCGCGCCGTCCTGGTCGCCCGCGGCTGCGCCGTCGTCGGGAGCGGTCTGATCGGGCGGGGCGGCGGTGTCGGTCTGGTCCGCGGACCCCGGGGCGTCGTCCGGCGCGCTGCTGTCGGTGCTGTCGCCCGCGTCGGCGAGCGAACCGATTGGCGCACCGCCCGTGTGCCAGGGTGGGGTGCTGGTGCAGCAGGCCAAGGCGAGGCACCCGGCCGGCACCCATCGGCGCAAGGCAAGGCAGCCCTGTCGGAGCGCAACCGCGAGCACAGTCCACCGGCACTCCGAGCGCCGGGGCGGCCTTGCCGGTGGTCCGTTCACGGCAGCTCCCGGGCCCGCGGTCCTTGGCCATCGCTCGGCGGCGGGCGCGCCTTCCCGTTGCGCGCTCCCGCGGCCGGGATCGGCAGTGCTGCGACCGGATTGGCGGGGAACGCGCGCTGCATGGCTGCTCCCAGGTTGCGCCGGCCGATCCGCGCGTGGCTGCGTAGCCGCGCGGGCCAAGGGACCGGTCGAAGCGCCTACGCCATAGCCGGGCCCGCCGGTGTGGCCGAGGTGTTGACGGAAAACGGGTGCGCTCCCGCGGGGTTCCAACCGTCGCCGCCGACCGCCTGCCAGCGCGCCACCACCCGGTATGCGCCGGGGCGCAGCACGGTCAGCGATTGGACGATGCACACCGAGCGGTGCGAAGTACGCCCGGCAAAGGCGACCTCTTCGTCGGTCAACACGGTGGTGGTCTCGCCGCCGAACTCCTCGATGGACAGCTGCAGGCGCGCGCGCGTGACCATCTCTGTGTGGTTCTGCCACGAGGCGACGACGTGGAACGTTGGAATTTGCGCCGGAAACCGCTGGGAGGCGACGGCATCGAGCACGTGAACCAAGGTCACGCGGCCGCTCATGCGGTCAATGATAGCGAGCTGGCACGCACTGACCCAATCACAGGTGATCGACACGGCAATCCTGCGGCGACCGATCTGGCCGTTCTGGGCAGTATAGCGGACGCGCTGGCGGTCGCTAGAATTGCGCTGGTCGGCTCTGCGCGCACGGGCCGCCGCGGTGGGCGCCCGCTTGCGCCGCCACGGCGAACAAAGGCCATTTGGCTGGGCAAGTGCTGGACGAACGCCCAGTGCCTCTGGCCGAGCCTTTACGCGGCGCGGGCGCTGAACTGGCGAATCAGCGAGCGGATCGACTCGCGGGCGCTGGGGTTGAGCACCGCGATCTCGAGCGCCAGATCCTGGACGAGCGGCGCGGCCTGACTGCCGCCCTGCATCTGGTGCTGGGCCTCGCCGAGCAGTGCGTCGACCGTGACGCCCATCGTGTTGGCCAAACGCAGCAGGGTGGGGAAGCTGGGCAGGGAGCGGCCGCGCTCCAGGCGCGCATAGGCCTCGGGCGTCAGGCTGACGCTGGCGCTCACTTGGGCTTGGGTCCAGCCGGCGTGCTGGCGCAAGTAGCGCAGCCGGCGACCGAGCGACAGGGCAATTTCGGTGGCAACCTCTTGATCTCCGTGGCGACGTGGCATCGTGTTCTCCGTCGAATCGAGCTGTGGCGGTGGGCGGCGGCCTGGTAGGGAGTGGGAAGACCGCGCCGACTTTGCCGTGGTTATTTCAAATTTGTCCAATTCGGATCGGAAACCTCGGCAATTCTCCGGGCCCGAACCGGGGTCCCCGCCGGATTCTCGCCAGTTGCCAATCGGGTCCGGCACGCCGTTCCCGCGCGAGTCCGGTGGGGTGCATGTTACAGCGGTTCTTGTCCGCCGCAGGCCGAGTGTAGCGAAGTGCTACGGTTTCGACCAGCGAAAACTTGCAATGTGACTATTTTGCTACAGACGCAGTACACGGGTCTACCGGGCTCACTGCATACCAAGTGCGACACGCAAGCCCACACGCGGAGGCGCTCGCGGCCCTGCACGGGTCGCGCCAGCGCCACAATCGGTCGGCGATCCGATGCATCAGGGCGACAAGAAAACGTGCAAGGTCGGGTGATTGGCGAGCCGGACCTGCCAAGACGTGCAAGCTCGCCCCACCTGGCGGCCGGTGATCGGGGCGCGGCCGACGCGATCGTGAACCCGGACCCAAGGCCCGAGCCACCGCCGCTGACGCCGGCGCCGCGCCCTGCCATGACCCAAGAGCAGCCTGCGGAACCCTTTGAGGCACTGCGCAACCGGGGCCCGGTCCGAAGAAAGCTCAAGGATGCTAGGCGGGCCGCGAGCGGGCGCCGCCGCGATCCGCCGCGATCCGCCGCGATGTTGCCGGGTTCCTGCGGGTTTCCTGTCGGCGCTATCGAGGCTCGATCCGGTCGGGCGTGCTCCGCCCAATCCAAGCCAGGAAAGCGGGGCGGCGAGTTGCTGTAGGCGGTGGCTGGCGCCCTGCAGGGCAGTTGACGACGACCACCAAAGCCGTCCAGTTGGATCGGAAACCTGGGCGCCTCTTGGGAACCGGAGCGGGGTCCCCGCCTGATTCCTGCAATGCCTGGGAGCGTGTCGGGATAATCCCGGCACAATCCTAGCGCCGCGTCTTGTGCGGTGACAACTGGCGGAAATCGCGCGAATTATCTCCTGGCGATGATCGGCCAGTTGGACAAACGAAACAGGCAAGGAGCCCTGTTGTACGCAACAAGATCATGTAGTAAGCCTTCGAGGGCATGTAGTCGGGGGCATTCTTCCGACGGGCGCCGAGAACGCCGATCCGCCAATGCCCAGCAGCCGCGCAACTTGACCAGTTTTTGGGGAGTTGCTGCTGCTGGGTGGGTCGCAAGCTCGCCCTTTGGGCCGCGCCGCGACACCCAAGTTGGCTGTTTCGTGTTTGCTGGTTCGGTGCTCGGTCTGACGAAAACTCAATGATGCTGGGTGGGTCGCAAGGGCCAAAAACGAGTCGGGGGGGACGCGACCCGCC
>JACRCU010000254.1 GCA_016218865.1 Deltaproteobacteria bacterium
ACTGCGAACCCCGAGCCGACCTCCCCGGTTGCGCCCCTGACCCGCCTGGACGAGCCGCTGCGCGACAACGCCGGCCTGCGCATCCCGGCCGAGTGGGTGTGGCGCAGCGCCGATCTGCCCGCCGCCGTGCGCGCCGCTTTCGAGCAGGGCGGCAGCGTGATGCTGATCGGCGCCCAGACCAGCGCGACCAACAACTTTGGCCGGTCCGTGCGCCAGCGCCCCGAATTGGCCAGTCCCGAGCCGGTGATCGGCATCCAGGCCCTGACGATGAACGCCGCGCCGGGCGAGCCGGTGCCCCAAGCTCTGGACCGGCCGCTGAACCAGCCGATGCTGAGCAACCAGCTGCAATTGCTGCGGGATTGCGAGGGCCCCGGGCGTCATGTGGTTCGCGCCGGTGCCGGCACCACCTTTACCCAGATCAACGGCCTCTTGCGCCAGGAGCTGGGCGACGACCCCAAGTGGGACTTCTGCGTGCCGATCGACCTGACCACCACCGACATCGCCCAGGCCGGCGCGGTGTATGCGACCGGCGCCCAAGGGCCGTCGCGGCTGCGGGTGGCCGAGGTGGCGCGCGCGGCGACGCTGTGTACGGGCCTGGGTCTGCAACGGCTGTCGACTCCTAGTGAATTGGCAGGCCACCAGGGCCTGTGGGGCATGACCGGCGCGCTGGTCGACCTGGAGCTGCGGGTGTTCCGCCGGCCCAAGCACCGCTTCGGCTTCTTCGTGCCCCTGACCCGCAGCGCCGACGGCAGCTGGATCGAACAAGTAGCGGCCGTGCTTGCGCTTTTGCGCGACGCGACGACGCTCCACCTGCGCGACGGCGAGCTGTGCTCGGACTGGCAGCACGGCCTGATCGACGGCGCCGAGGTGTTTGCCCGCGAAACCCTGGAGCTGGTCGCCACCACCACCCTGCCCGCCGGGCCCAACCGCGCTGCAGCGCAGAAGATTTTGCAGCTGATGCAGGCGCGCGACCGCGGCGGACCGCCGGTGCCCAGCTCCGATTTTGCCGTGTACCTGACCGGCAACGCCGATTTTGCCGAGCTGGACGAGTTTTTGGGCGAGGCCACCAGTCCGCTGGCGCGCCTGCTGGACTACTCCGAGCACAAGGAGCGCTTCGTCCACGCCGCCGGCATCAAAACCATCGACGACGAGCGCAGTTTTGAAGAGATGCGCCTGCTGCGCGAGTCCTTTGCCGACATCGCCCGCCAGCACGCCAAGCGCCGCGAGCCGGGCCAGGCCAAACCATTTTCCGAGTCGACCGACATCAACTGCTACGTGGACCCGCGGGCGGCGCGGGCCATGGATGTCGAGGCCCTGCGCGCGGCTTTTCGCCTGATTCTACAGCCTTACTACGCCTACGAGATGCGCATCCGCGATCTGGCCGAGCTGGGCAAGACCGTGGGCGTGCAGGTGACGCTAACCCGCTACGGCCACCTGAACCCGCGCTCGACCAACCTGCACACCCGCGTGACCGTCCACGCCCTGGAAGACGCCATCCACGCCCAGATCTACCAGCAAGTGGTGCAGCGGGCGCGCGACAACCTGGTGCGCGTGCTGAAGGATCTGGCGATCGCCAACCCGGCCATCCGCGTCGAGGGCGGCGAAAAGGGCAAGATGACGCCCGAAGCCTGGGAGCTGGCCGGGCCCGAGCTGCGCGCCCAGACGGTGGCCCTGTTGGCGGCGGCCGACGTGCGCTTCCAGCCGCACCTGAAGGGCGAGTGGGCCGACCAGGTGGCGCGGGTGCGGCGCCAACACGTGCAGCCGATGTTCCCGCTGTAGCCACGAAACATCGTCTATTTCGGATGGATTTTGGCGATTGCGCGAGCTCAGGCTGGCCCTGTCCACGCCGCCCAGCCGCCCACCGCGCCCATGATCAGCAGGGCCACCCCGAACAGGGGCTCCAACACTGCCACCCGCATCCGGATCGCCAGCCGCGCGCCCAAGTACGAAAGCGGAATGGATCCCGCGGCAAACAGCGCCACTACCGGCCAGCTGACGTGGCCCAGCTGCACGTGCACCAGCGTTCCGGGCAGGGCCAGCGCGGTCGACGCCAGCAGCGAGGTGGCAAAGGCCGCCTTCAGCGGCAGCCGCAGGACCCGCACGAACAGCGGCGCCAGCAGCACGCCGCCAGAATTAGCCAATAATCCAGACAGATATCCAACCCCGACGCCCACCAACACGGCGCGCCCCAGCAGAGTCCGGGCGCCCAGCGGCTGCGGCGGCGGCTCGGGCTCGCGGTGCACCTGCAAGAGCGTCGCCACGCCCAGGCCCGCGACCAGAGAATTGCTGAGGAGCAACAGAGGCTTGCCGCCCAACCAGTGGCTCGACCACGCCCCCAGCAGAGTCGCCGGCACGCCGGCCGCGACGGTGACCGCCAGCACCTGCGGCACGAGCAAGCGCGAGCGCGCATAGGCCAGACTGGCGGCCAGTGTGCTGGGAATCGCCGCGGGCAAGGGCGAGGCAACGGCGAACATCGCTGGAACTCCGGAAAGTTGCAGCATGGTGGTGGCCATGGCGCTGCCGCCCTTGCCGAACAGGCCGCTGGCAAGTCCGGTGACCATCCCCACGACCAGCACCCGCCAATTGGCCTCGCTGGCCCACAGCATGACGCGTCTCCGGCGCTGCAACTGCGCCGCGGTACAGCATAGCCCAAGGCGACTCCAGCGTCGCCAAAGCAGCCGTTGACAAGCGAGGGTGGGCACCTAGCTTCAATGCAGGGCCAGCCAGACCCGCATCCGTTTGGGCAGCATGGCTTCAAAGCCCGTTTTCTCGCCAAGTTCACAGGGCAAGCCCGCCGGCCGCGACGACTGGCACAGCCTGACCGCCGACCAGACCCTGGCGGCGCTGCCGTCGTCCCCAGACGGTCTCAGCGACCAGCAAGCCCTAGAACGTCAACGGATCTTTGGCCCCAACGAGCTGGCGCAGCGCGACCGCTCGCCGGTCTGGCGCTTGCTGCTGGCACAGTTCAAGAACGTGATGCTGCTGACACTGATGGCCGCGCTCGTGCTGTCGGTGGCGATGGGCAAGACCGGCGAGGCGGTGGCGATCGGCGTGATCGTGCTGTTCGCGGCGGGCCTGAGCTTTGCCCAGGAATTCAAGGCCGAAAAGGCCATTGCCTCGCTGCGGGCCATGACGGCACCGCTGGCCACCGTGATCCGCGGCGGCAAGTGGCTGCGCCTGCCCGCCCGCGAACTGGTGCCGGGCGACCTGCTCGTGCTGGCCGCCGGCGACCGCATCCCCGCCGATGCCCGCGTGCTAGAGGCGGCGAACCTGCGGGTCGACGAGTCGGCGCTGACCGGCGAGTCTGTACCGGTTGAAAAACAGGTGAATCCTGTGGACGCCGTCGCCCCGCTGGCCGAGCGCAGCAACATGGTCCACGCCGCCACCACGGCGGTTTTCGGCCGCGGCCAGGCAGTGGTGACCAGCATCGGCACGGCCACGCAAGTGGGTAAAATCGCAGGCATGATCGCCCAAGTTCGCGAGCCGGCGACGCCGCTGCAGCGCGATCTGGACCGGGTGGGCAAGCAGCTGCTCCGCGGCAGCCTGGCGGTGGTGGCGGTGGTGGTGCTGCTGGGGCTGCAGCGCGGACAAGCCCTTGCCGACATGGTGATTTTTGGCATCGCACTGGCAGTGGCGGTGGTGCCCGAGGCGCTGCCGGCGGTGGTGACGGTGTCGCTGGCCCTGGGCGTGCAACGGTTGGCGCGGCGCAATGCCGTCCTGCGGCGTCTGGCGGCCGCCGAAACCCTGGGTTCGACCACGGTGATCTGCACCGACAAGACCGGCACGCTGACCCGCAACGAAATGACGGTGCGCGGGCTGTGGCTCGCCGGCCAAGACTGGCAGGTGTGCGGCGCCGGCTACAGCACGCAGGGCGGCTTTGCCATGCAGAATCTGGAGTTGCCTCCCTCGGCACTGGTGCGCGAACTGGCGACTGCGGCGGTGTTGGCCAGCGACGCCCACTTCGAAGCTGGGCAGCCGGCCAGCGCCAGCACGCTGCGCGGCGATCCCACCGAGGGCGCGCTGGTCGTGCTGGCCCACAAGGCCGAAATCGACGTGGCGGCGCTGCGTTCGGCGGCACCGCGCCTGCGCGAGCAGCCGTTCACGTCCGAGAGCAAGCGCATGGCCTGCGTGCACCAGACCAGCGACGGGCTCAAGACCTTCGTCAAGGGCGCCCCCGAGGTGCTGCTGAGCCAGTGCCGCCAGTGGGCGACCGACGACGGGCGTGCGGAGCCGTTTGGAACGGCCGAGCGCGAGCTGGCCCTGGCCGCCGCCAAGCGCATGGCCGACGGGGCGCTGCGGGTGATGGCAATTGCCCGCGCCGACGGCGA
>JACRCU010000258.1 GCA_016218865.1 Deltaproteobacteria bacterium
CACGATGGTGTGCACCGAGAGCACCAGCGGCGTAGAGAGGCCGGCGAGCAGCATGTACACGGTCTCGTAGTGGACCCAGGTCTTGTTGCTGCCGCTCCAGCCCAGCGACAGGGCGCCGTAGATGGCGCGGCGGATCGGGGTGGTGCAGCGGTCGCGGACGGTGGCCAGGTCGGGGATGAGGCCGATGAACCAGAACACCGCCGAGATGGTGAAGTAGGTCGAGATGGCGAAGAAGTCCCAGATCAGCGGGCTGCGGAAGTTGGTCCACAGCGGGCCGCGGAAGTTGGGCGCGGGCACGAACCACAGCGCGCCGAACCACGGCCGACCCATGTGGATCAGCGGAAACAGCGCCGCGCACATCACCGCGAACAAGGTCATCGCCTCGGCCGAGCGGTTGATCGAGGTGCGCCACTTCTGGCGAAACAGGAACAAGATCGCCGAGATCAGCGTGCCGGCGTGACCGATACCGACCCAGAACACGAAGTTGGTGATGTCGAAGCCCCAGCCGATGGTCTTGTTCAGGCCCCAGGTGCCGATGCCCTCGAAGATCTGCCAGCCGATCGCGCCGAAGCCGACGATCAGCATGGTCATGGTCACCGCGAAGGTGCCCCACCACATTTTGCTCGGCTTGGTCTCCATCGGCACCAACACGTCGTTGGTGATCTGCGCCAGCGGCGGATCGCCAAGGACCAGCGGTTCGCGAAGCTGTGAAACGGGTGCAGACATGGGAGCGGCTCCTTCCGTGCGTTGCGAGGCGAGCGGGTCGGCTCGACTAGAACTTGATACCGTGCGGACCTACGCCCGCGACGAGTTGCGCACCTTGGTCATGTAGCTGACGGCGGGCTGGGTACCGACCTCGACCAGCGCCGAGTAATTGCGCGGATCCATGTAGGCCTTGTGGACCTTGCTGCCCGGATCGTTGATGTCGCCGAACACCAGCGCCTCGGTGGGGCAGGTCTGCATGCAGGCCGGCTTGACGGCGCCGTCGCGCACGTACTTGGGCTGCAGTTTCTTGCCGTCGGCTTCGGCCTTCTCGACCTCGGCCAGGTTGGTCGGCTGGGTCGGGCCGCCATCGGCCGGCGGACGCAGCGCGTCGCTCTTGGCTTCCTGGATGCGCTGCACGCAGAACGAGCACTTCTCCATCACGCCGCGCGACCGCTTGACGATGTCCGGGTTCAGCGCCAGCGCCACCAGGTCCATGTCGAACTTGTCTTCCATCTCGCGGGTGGGGTAGTTGAACCAGTTGAAGCGGCGCACCTTGTACGGGCAGTTGTTGGCGCAGTAGCGGGTGCCGATGCAGCGGTTGTAGGCCTGGGCGTTCAGACCCTCGCTGGTGTGCATGGTCGCCAGGACCGGGCACACCGTCTCGCACGGCGCGTTGTCGCAGTGCTGGCACAGCATCGGCATGTGCACGACTTCGGGGTTTTCGGCCAGGTCGAGCAGATCTTCCTTGGTCGCGTCCCAGTCGTAGTCATACTCCTGGTAGGTGCGCTTCTCGCTGTAGTAGCGGTCGATGCGCAGCCAGTGCATCTCGCGGCGCAGCAGCACTTCTTTCTTGCCGACCACCGGGACGTTGTTCTCGATGTTGCAGGCCACCACGCAGGCGCCGCAGCCGGTGCACGAGTTCAGGTCGATGGCCAGCGACCACTTGTAGCCGGGGTACAGGTGGCGGCTCCACAGCGTGCGCGTGGTGCGCGGGTCGCTGGCGCCCTTGTCGCGGAGCATCTCTTCGAGCTTGGCGTTGCCCGACTTGGGGTTCTTGGACCAAGCGTCGAGCGTGGTTTCTTTGACCACGTCGCGGTGCTCGTAGCTGTGGTGGGTCTGCGAGAACGCCACCGGATCCTTCTTGCCGGTGGGCTTGACGTCGACCTTGGCGATGTCGGCCAGGCCGGCGAACGGATAGACGTTCTGGCCGATGCCCTCGGCGATGCGACCCATGCTGGCCGCGCGACCGTAGCCGACCGCCATCGCCACCACGCCGTCGTGCATGCCGGGGCTCAGCACCACCGGCAGCTCGACCGCGAGGTTGCCCGAGCTGACCGTCACCACGTCGGACGACAGCAGGTTACCCAGCTCTTGTGCGGCCTTGGGCGAGATGCACAGGTAGTTGGCCCAGGTGGCCTTGCTGATCGGGTCGGGCAGTTCCTGCAGCATCGGGTTGTTGGCGTGCTCGCCGGTGCCCAAACCCACCTTGGGGTACAGCACCACTTCGAACTTGCCCGCCGAACCCAGAGTCGGCGCGGGACCTTGCAGGGCCTTGGCGGCCGCCGCGGCGTCGAACTTGCCGGTGACGATCGGTGGCAGGGCCACTGCGACCACCGGGGTGGCCGAAGCGGGCAGGCCCACGGCGCTGACGGGCTCGGGCAAAGCGGCGGCGCTCGCGGCCACCGGCAGGGCGACGGCGGCGGGTGCGGCGGCCGGCGAGGCTTCGGCGGCGGCTTCGGCGGGCTGGGGAGCGGCCTCTTCGGCCGGGCCACCGGCCTTGACCGGGGTGCTCGGCAGCACGATCGGCGCGCCGATGGCCTTGACCTCGGTGACACCGTCGCTGACAGCCTTGTCCCAGAAAACCTGGGCATCGGTCGCGCCCTCGGCGCGGGGCGCCACACCGGCCTTCCAGTAGGCGCCGATGGCCTCGTAGGCGCTGACCTTGTCGCCGGACCACTGCAGCAAGAGGTCGAGTGGGCCGCGGGTGTCGAACAGCGGGTTCACCAGGGGCTGCTGCACGGCCACCACCCCGGCGTGGGTCTCGGCGTCGCCCCAGGCTTCCAGGCCGTGGTGGCTGGCGGCGACCAGCTGGCACAGGGCCGCCGTCTCGTCGTGGCGGGTGGTGATGGCCAGCGACAGCTTGGCTTTCTTCAGACCCTCGGCCCACTTGCTGGCCAGGCGGCTGTCGTAGGCGGGGTTGACGCCCAGCAGGATCACGCCGGTGACGTCGCCCTTGCCCAAGGCCTCGACCAGCGCGGCTTCTTCTTTGGCGCTGCCGCGGTAGGTGGCCATCGGCTTGTCCAGGCGGACGGTGGCGCCGTAGTTGTTCAGCGCTTCGTTGATGACGTTGACGGCGGCCTGGGTCTGCAGGTCGGCCGCGTCGGCGACCACCAGCGAGGTGCCTTGGTGATCCTTGAGGAGCTTGGCCCACTTGTCGACCAGCTTCTGCTGATCGGCGCTGAGCTTGGGCTCCGGCACGGCCACGCCGTTCTGCAGCTTGGCCGCCAGGGCGAACACCAGATTGCGCTGGTCGCTCGGCAGGATGCGGAACCGCTGGTCGGCGTTGCTGCCCGACAGCGTCAGGCGGCTCTCGACCTGGATGTGGGTCGACATGAACTTCTTGTCGATCGAAACCTTGCGACCCGGGGCGTAGGCCTTGGCGAACTCGACCGGGCTGAGCCAGGTGCCCAGGAAGTCCGCGCCAAAGCTGAGGATGACCTCGGCCTTGCCAAAGTCGTAGCTGGGCACGGCGCGCTTGGCGTGGGTCTCGGCGTGGGCATCGGCGATGGCGCCGGCGCCGAACAGGCCCTCGTAGGCCACGTGGCGGGCACCGGGGAACTTGGCCAGGAACTTGCGGACGATGTCGCCGCTGGCCGGTCCGTGCACGGCCTTGCTGACCAGGACCAGGCCCTTGCCGTCGCTGGCGTAGGCGGCCAGGGCCTCGGCGACCTTGGCGTCAAAGTCCTTCCAGCTGGCGTCCTTGCCGGCGATCATCGGGTTGCGGACGCGGTCGCCGTCGTACAGGCCGACCACCGTGCCCTGGCCGATGGCGCACACACCGCCCAGGCTCTTGGGGTGGTCCGGGTTGCCCTCGACCTTGATCGGGCGGCCGTCGCGCGACTTGACCAGCACGCCGCAGCCGGCCGGGCAGCCCTGGCACACGGTGGCGTAGTACTGGCCCTTGCCCACGGTCAGTTCCTCGGGCTTGTCCACGTAGGGCAGCGCTTTGTGCACCGGCAGGCGCCCGCAGGCGGCGGTGGCCGAGGCGGCGGCGAAGGTGCCCGCAAGGATCTTCATGAAGTCGCGGCGTTCGACCGCGCTGCCGTCACCGGCGATGGGCGGCTTGCCCGACTCGTAAATGCGCGCCTCTTCGATGCTGGGGTCGCCGAGCAGCTCTTCGACGCTCTGGAAGTGGCGGATTTCGGGCGCCGCGGCCAGGTCCTGGTTGACGGGGGCGCTGTCGTTTTGGCGGTCCATCGGGACTCCTCTTGGCGGTACGGTCATCGGCACAGTGCGTTGCTAGACCGTGGGCAGGGCGAAGCAGGGGGCGGAGTGCCGTGCAGCGACGGGGTGCCTGGGGGCACGCGGCTGCGTCAGCGCACGGGCTACTGGTGGCAGCCGGTGCAGTCGGTCGTGGCGTAGATGTGCTTGGACTTCAAGTCGGGCGGCGGGTTGCGCGTGTAGTCGCGGTGGCAATTCACGCACCAGCCCATCGCCAGCGACGCGAACTGCTTGACCTCGGTCATCTCTTGGATGGGGCCGTGGCAGGTCTGGCAGGCGACGCCCTTGTTCACGTGGCGGCTGTGGTCGAACGATACGAAATCAGGAAGGTTGTGCACGCGCACCCATGGCACTGGCTCGCCCTTCTTGTAGTAGTCGGTCAGCTTCTGGATCTGCGGCGACTCGGCGCGCACGGTCTTGTGGCAGTTCATGCAAACGGCCACCGGCGGAATGCCGGCCTTCTTGCTCTTTTCGGAGCCGAAGTGGCAGTATTTGCAGTCCAACTTCAGGTCGCCGGCGTGGATCTTGTGCGAGTACGAGATCGGCTGGATCGGCGTGTAGCCTTTGTTGTAGCCAAGCGGATTCAGGTCGGAATTGTCGCAACCGGTCAGCAGCGACAGCCCCAAGGCCCCAACCAGCAGCGCCGCGCGCCACCAGCCGGTCAAGGGGTTGTTCGAGCGGTGTCGGACCGAGGTCATGGACAGGCTCCAGTGCCGCGCAGTGCGATCTGCGGGCTCAACAAGGACGGGAAACGCCGCGCCGTTGCATGACGCGGTGCTGCGTGACGCCGTGGTGACGATCGGCGACCGTCAAGGACACGTGGTGGCGAATTGGGTGATGCGCGCACGCGACGACTTGCTCGGGCCGAGTGTTGAACCCGGCGAAACTACGAGAAAACATCGAGTGGCGTGGCGACTCGCCGGCTCGACGCGGCATAGTCTGAACGAAACACGCTGATAAGTCCAGATGGCGCAGCCGTGACAATTCCTGCGGGGTCATGTTGCCGCCAAAAAGCCTGCTCCAAGGCGCTTGCAGGGGCGGAGTGGGCGCCTTTGGGTCGACCGTGCCGCGATCGCTAGCCCAGCCAAGGCGAGCCGAATTCCCCACTGCTGCGCCGCCGAGTGGCCGTCTGGCTACTCGGGCTCCGACCGGTTGCCGCGGTCGCTGCGATGCAGCCGCAAGTCGCTGCCGCCCAGGGCCAGGCCCGAGTCGCCCGAAGTCTCCGAATAGAGTTGGATTCCGCGGTGGCCGGTGGCGCGCGCCACGTCCAGGGCAATCTCGGCGCGGGTGTACAGTTCGTGGCCATCGGTCGCGTCGTCGGGAAACACCGAGATGCCGGCGGTGAAGTTGGGCACAAAGGCGCCGGTGCCCATCATGTCCAGGGTCGTCGGCTCCAGCGCCAGCGCCCGCCAGATCTTGCGGAGCAGTTTGCGCGCCTCGAGACCGTTGATATGGTGCAGGATCAGGCCAAAGCGGTCGTCGCCGAGCCGCGCCACCGTATCCGAGCGCCGCAGCGCCGCCTGCAGGTGGCGGGCGATGTCGATCAGCAACTGGCGCACCAGCGGCCGGCCGCGCGCCGCTTCCAGGGCGACGAAGCCGTCCATGTCCAAGACCGCCACCGCCATCGGCATGGCCGCCCGCGACGACAGCCGCATCATCGGATCCAGCCGCGAGAAGAACACGTGCGGCGTCGGCAGGCCCGTCAGCGGGTCGCTGGTGACCATCGCTTGGTGCAGACGGCTGGCCTGCACCCGCGCCACCAGCCGCGCCGCCAGGTGGGCCGGATCGTCCAGCGCCGTGCCAAAGTCGTCGAAGCCGCTCTGCAGCCAGCGCGCGCAGTCGGTCGGCGCCCCCTGCGGCAGCACCACCATCAAGGTCGGCAGCTGGCGGCCGGCGCGTTCGACGATCGACAGCCAGAGCTGATCGGGATCGTCGCCGGGCTGCGGAGCCAGCACCAGTGCCGCCGCGCCGCGCTCGAAGCTGGCCTGAGCCGCCTGGTCCTCCGGCAAGGTATCCACCGAGAAGCCCAGCGACCTCAGTGTTTCGACCAGACTGCCGGCCCAGGCGGCACCGGAGTCGGCCACAACGATGTAGTCCGAATGCGTAACAGGAGCGCGAAGATCCATGACTTCCTTGCGCGGCTGGCCCAGACCCGTCACGGGCAGACGTTCGACGTCATCGGGGTGCCGCGGTCCTTGGTCAGGCACTGCTTGCAGGTGGTCGAGCCGCCGATGCAGTCGTCGGGGGTGCCGCAGAACTCGCCTTCTTTGCTGCACGGAGTGTTGGCGCAGGCGGCAAAGGTCGAGCTCAGCTTGTCGTACAGTGGCCCGAAGAAGCAGGTGCTGCTCGCCTGCACCCAGCAGTCCTTGGTGTCGTTCAGCGCCGGGTCGATGCAGGTGTCCTTCAGCATCATCGCCGCGCCTTTGACCCATGGCCAGGTGCTGTCGTAGTAGATGGCGTCGACCAGCTTGCCTTCCGCGTTGGTGAGCTTGATGCCGTCGCTGCCATTGGACAGCACAAAGGTGCCGTTGGCCGACATGGTGCCGCCGTCGTACCAGCTGTACATTGCCTTGATGCCGTCGTTGTAGACCGGGTTGGAGTTGCGGGCCAGCACGGCGTAGGTGCCCGGCTTGACCACGTAGGCGTCCAGACCCGGCTGGAGTACCGAGGTTTCGGGCTGCAGGTTGCCGCTCGGGGCGCAGTACGGACCGCTGGCGTTGCCCGACGCCTGAGCCGCCCAGGTGCAGTTGACCGCACCGGCGCTGTGCTTGCTGGCGGTACTGTCGGTCAGGCCCGTGCCGGCGCCTTCGTCCATCGCCAAGGCCAAGGTGTCGCCCGCGGCGATGCTGCCGCTGGCCCAGCGGGCTTGCGGTCCGAACACGCGGAAGAACGCTGGAAAGCTCACCTTCTGGTTGAAGCTGGGGTAGCCGGCGCTGCCGGCGTTGTTGATCTGCTTGCCCGAGAACACGTGGAACGACGCCGCGCGGCCCTTGAGGTAGTGGCTCACCTTGCCGGTGGTCGAGTCGCGCTGGGCGCCGACCGATACGAAGCTCGCCACCGCGGTGCTGACGGGATAGTCCGTCAGGGTGGTCGCGGCCACCTCTTTGCCATTGACCCAGGCGTGCAGGCTGGTACCGCCTTCGATGGTCAGGGCGATGTGGGCCCACTTGCCCTGCAGCGCCAGGCCCATATCCAGCTCCTTGGTGCCGGCGATGGCGTACAGGTGGCCGCCCGACGAGCGCACCGCCAGCGGGTACTTGCCGCCCTCGCCGTAGCTGAACAGGTCGCTGCAGGTGGCCATGGCGCCGCCGACCGTACACAGGTCGCCCGCAGTCAGCGTGTCGAGCAAGAACCAGCCGTGGATGGTCAGGCCCGGCGTGTAGTACAGCTGGTTGGTGGCGGCCGGGTTGTTGTCGATGCCCACGTAACTGGCCTTGCCGTCGAACAAAAGTGCCGTGCACTGGCCCTCGACCTCGCAGGTCTTGGTGCAGCCGTCGCCCGGGCTGTTGTTGCCGTCGTCGCATTGCTCGGTGGCCTCGACGAAGCCGTTGCCGCAGAAGGGCTTGATGGTGTGGCTGTCGGGACCGGCGCCGGTGACCGGGTTGAGATCCGATAGGGTCCAGTTGGTCAGGTCGATCGGCTTCTTGGTGGGGTTGTAGACCTCGAACCACTCGCCGTAGGTGTCGTACTGGGCCAGCGGTTGCACCATCACTTCGGTGATGACCAGGGTACCGTCGGGTGCGGGCGGCGGCTCGATCTTGCACTTGGCGTCGCAGCCGTCGCCGGGCACCAGGTTGCCGTCGTCGCAGTTCTCGCTGTTCTCGGCCTCGAGCTTGCCGTTGCCGCAGACCGGGATGTCGACGCACTCGCCGGTCTTGCACCACTGGCCTTCGCCGCAGGGGGTCTTGTCGGGCTGGGGCGTGACCTTGTCGGCCTTCAGGCACGGGTTGGCGCAGCTGGGGTTGGCGCCGCCGGGCGTGCCGAAGTCGCCCAGGCTGCCGCTCCACATCTTCTTGGCCAGGCACCAGTTGATCGACGCGTCGTTGCCCGCAGCGCTGGTCGAGAACGGGTCCAAGCTGAGCGCGTAGCCGTCTTGAATCGGCCAGCCGGTCTGCGGGTCGACTTGCTTGCTGATGTACTGGAGCTTGTCGATGGTGGTCGCGTTCCAGTCCAAGATGATGTTGTCCGAGTAGTTCGACAGCGAGAACTCGCTGATCGAGTACACATAGGCCGGCTTGGTGCCGCCGTTCTTGGTGGCGTCGCTGCTCGTGGCCAGCAGCACGTAGCCCTTGGCGGGGATGTACAACCCCTTGGGCGCGTTGATCTTGTGGTTGTTGGTGCCGTTGTCGCGCAGCACCCAGCCGTTCAGGTCGATGGTCTGGGTGGTGGTGTTGAACAGCTCGACCCACTCGCCGTCCGTCTCGACCACGGCCTTGGGCTTGACCAAGAATTCGGTGATGACCACCGAGCCGACCTCGACGAATTCCTTCAGGCACGTCTTGCTGCAGCCGTCGCCGGGGATGGTGTTGCCGTCGTCGCACTCTTCGTACGGGTTCATCTTGGCGTCGCCGCAGTTCACCGAGTCGCAGAAGTCGCCAAAACTGTCGCCGTCCGTGTCTTTCTGGTCCGTGTTCGGGTACTTGGGGCAGTTGTCGCACACGTCGCCCACGCTGTCGCCGTCGCCGTCGAGCTGGTCCTTGTTGCTCACCGCCTTGCAGTTGTCGCACAGGTCGCCCAGACCGTCCTTGTCCTGGTCGGCCTGGTCGGCATTGAGCAAGAATGGGCAGTTGTCGGCCTCGTTGGCCACGCTGTCGCCGTCCTTGTCCTTGCCGGTGGGGATGCAGGTGGGATTGGGCTTGCCCGGCGTGCCGGTGTCGCCGGTCAGCGGCAGCACCGTCTCGGCATAGCACCAGTAGATCGGCAAGTCGTTCTGCGACACCGAGAATTGGCTGGGATCGAGCTGCAACGACTGCCCCGGCACCACCTTGGGGGTATTGACCGGGTAGTCCACCTTGTCGATCAGGGTGTTGTTGTTGAACACCTGCACGGTGCCGGCGGTTGGGTCCATGGTCAGGCCCTTCTTCCACTCCACGTCGACGTTGATGCCGCCGTTGAAGAACTTGTCCTTGCTGGCGCCGATGACCAGGTACTGGCCCGGTTGCAGGGTGATCGGCGCCTCGCTCGGCAGCTGGGTCTCGCCCTTGACGCCGAACGACAGCTTCCAGCCGGCCAGCACCACCGGCAGGCTGTCGCCGTTGTACAGCTCGACCCATTGCGCATAGGCGTCGTCGATGTTGTTGCTGTGGGCGAAGATCTCGGTGATTACAACCTTGGCGGGGATGATCGCGGCGATCTTGCAGTCGGGCGTGCAGCCGTCGTTGTCGATTTTGTTGCCGTCGTCGCACTCTTCGCCGGTGTCCATGTCGCCGTCGCCGCAGATCTGCGGGTCGCAGGCGTCGCCCTTGCCGTCGCCGTCGCCGTCTTTCTGGTCCAGGTTGGCGGCGCCCGGGCAGTTGTCGCAGACGTCGCCCAGCTTGTCGCTGTCGGTGTCCTTCTGATCCAGGTTGGCGGCCAGCAGGCAGTTGTCCTTGGCGTCGGCGATGCCGTCCTTGTCGGTGTCCGGGGGCTTGGGGCAGTCCAGGTTGACGTAGCCCGGCGTGCCGAAGTCGCCCGCGCTGCCCGGCCACGGGGCGCCCGACTGGCACCAGAAGTCCGGGTTGTCGTTGTCCGTGCCGCTCAAGTGGCCCTTGTCCAGCGAGATCGACTTGCCGATGCCGTTGGCCAGCGGCCACGAGGTCGAATTCCAGCTGATCTCGTCGATGACCACGCCGTCGGCGACCAGCTTGATCTTGTCGGCGTTGTCCGACAGCGAGAAGTTGTCGTAGACGTAGTCGACCGCCACGCCGCCGTTCTGGCTGGAGGTGCCCCAGGCACCCAGGACCACCACGCCCTTGGGCGGGACGATGGTGGTGCACGACAAGATGGTGGTGTCGTCGGCCTTGTCGTCGACTAGGCTCAGGCCGAACAGCGGGATCGGATCCTCGGTGGTGTTGTAGATCTCGAACCACTCGCCCACCGACTCGTCGACTTTACCTGGATGGATCATCACTTCCGAGATGATCAGCGACCCCGGCGGCAGGCCTGCCGGCAGCTTGGCGCACACGCCGTCGGGGATGTCGTAGCTGACGTCCTGCTTGGGCCCGAGGTCGGGCGGCACATCGACTTCCACGTCGCTGCCGCCGTCGTCGGCGTCCAGATCGATGTCGCTGTCGGTGGCGTCCAGCACCTCTTCGTCGGCATCGTCGGTGGCGACGTCTTCCACGTCGTCCACGTCTGGCTGTACGTCGACCGAGTCCTTGGCATCTTTGGCATCTTTGGTGTCCTTGGTGTCGACCGTGTCCTTGGTGTCGGCGGTGTCCTTGGCGTCCTGGATCGCCGTCTCTTCGGCCATCGTATCCAGGGTGTCTTCGTCGCTGGCATCGGTCAGGATGTCCGGGAGCTTCTCGCGGAATTTCTTCGCCACGTCCGACTGAGTCCTGCAACCACCGAGGAGGATTCGGAAGCCCGACGGCTTCGAACCTCCCCAGCGCGCCACCTCCTCTCCGATGAACCGCGACTTGCCCTGTCCGGACCGATTGGAGCTGACTGCGATCGACGACTTGAAGGGAAGCCTCTCCGCGGAGGGGACTGCGGGCGAGAGCATGTCGCGAAG
>JACRCU010000029.1 GCA_016218865.1 Deltaproteobacteria bacterium
AAGCGGACGGCCAGGCTGCGCTCGGCGTACAGCAGGGTCGGGCCCTTGGACTCGTCGAATTTCTTGGTGATCGACTCCCACTGCCGGGTCAGGTACAGCAGGTCCTTGGCCAGCTCGGTCTCGGTGGCGGTCTCGCCGGCGGTGCGGACGATGAGACCAAAGCCATCGGGGACTTTCATGGTCTCGGTCAGCTTCTTGATGCGATCGCGGGCCTCGTCGCTCAGCTTGCGCGAAACGCCCGCCTTGTCCTTGTCGCTCTCTGGGATCAGGACCAGGTAACGGCCGGGCAGCGAGATGAAGGTCGACAAGGTCGCGCCCTTCTGGCCGATCTCGTCGCGCACCACCTGCACCAGCACTTCTTGGCGGGCCTTGATGAGCTCTTGGATCGGCGCCTTCTTGTCGTCGTTCTTGGCGCGGAGCTTGGGGTGGATCTCGCCCACCGGCAAGAAGCCCTGCTTTTCGTTGCCAAAGTCGACGAAGGCCGACTGCAGCGACGGCTCGACGCGGGCGACTTGGGCGCGGTAGATGTTGCCTTTGCAGGTGTTGCGAGCAACGGGCTCGATTTCGAGGTGGACGAGCTGGCCGTCTTCGATTACTGCGGCGCGCGACTCGTCGCGGTCGACACTGATAAGCATACGCTTGGACATCGGATACTCCGACGCCGCGGCGCACGCAACCGCAGCAAGGGGCCCGCGCAGATGTCCATACTGCCGCCCGTCACCCTTGTGACCTGGCGGGCAGCGCGGTTGCGCAAGCCTCGCGTTAGGGGTCGCAATCGGCACTCCGCCTTCGCATACGTCTTGCGGCGGCGCGCCAGCGGGCGAGCGGCGCCGACCCAGTCCAGTGAGCCGAGCAGGCCAAGCCCGCCGAGCCAAAGAACCAGGTTCATCAAGAAGTACGTGGGGTACGGAGGTTCCCAGGACCGCGGTGGCCGCGGAATCTCGTGCCGGTCGCTTGGTTGAGTGGTCGTCGATTCTGCAGGGCGCATTGGCTCCCCGGCCCAATCCCCAGCCCGCTCCCCGGGGGGCGTGGCGCTGGCGCACATCGACGTGACCCGTGCGCGCGTCGGCATCGTGCCGTACTGCCTCGCAGGGGTTACTTGCCCAAAGACCATGTTGGCTACGAATTTCCGCGCGGCGTTCACCGCAGCATCTGCAAGCTGCATCCCGGCTGCGTGCGCGCCGGTTGCGCTTGGGTTGTCGACCGGTTCGTCAGTTCGGCGCCGCCCACTGGACCGCGCCCAATTGCCGAATCATTCAGTTGCAGCATCGCGCTCGACCGGAGAAACCGTCTGCGCCTTGGGCTGCCCGACAGGACGCGCCCGGCGACCTGTCTTCAACCCACCTAGCGTAGGGGTGGCGTGCCGCAGAGTCAAGCTGGTGGGGCCCGGACGCCCCAGATCGGCTCGCGGACGCTGCGCCAGCAGGGGCTAACGCGCCACCAAGGCCAGACGCTGGATGTACGGCGCGTCGTCCTCGATCAGGATCTTCAGGATCTGCGCGTGCTTGCGGCGCTTGATTTCGCCCATCACGGCGCGGCTCTTGTGGAAGGTGCCGGCAAAGGCCAGCGCCGCCGCCTGCAGCGCCTCGGGGCCATCGCAAGCCTGCACCGCGATGTGCTTTTCCGCGACCTCCTGGCCGCCCAGCCGGCGACCGGACAGGTAGATGTCGTCGAGCAGCCAGGCCGGCACCGCCCGCTGCACGATCGCCAACATCCCGGGCAAGAACGGGATGTTGACGTCCACCTCGGGGAAGCAGAAGAAGCCGCGATCGCTGCGCATCAGGCGGTAGTCGCAGGCGCAGGCCAGGATCGCGCCGCCGCCAAAGGCGTGGCCGCCGATCGCCGCAATCACCGGCGTGGGGAAGGTGAGGACCCGGGCATAGACCTCGTTCAAACCGCGCAGGAACGCCCGGACCTCGTCGTGGCGGCTGCGGTCGGCGGTGGCGGCGCCGATCCAAGCCAGATCGATGCCCAGCGACCAATTCTTGGCGTCGCTGGAGGTGAGCACCACCGCGTGGACCTCGGCGTCGGCCTCGACCGCGGCCATGGTGGCCAGGAAGTCCGCGACGAAGGTGGGGTTGTGGCGGTTCTCGCCGTTGTCGAACGACACCACGGCAACGCTGCCCTGGCGGCTCCAGCTCACTACGGACATGGGATTACCTCGCGAAAGTAGAGACTATTTGCAAGAGGTGAACTTCGGCACGCTGCACAGCCCGGCGTCGCAGACCAGGCCGGCGCGGCACGGCGGGTTGTCGCCGGTGCTGCAAGCCTCGCCAAAGTCGGGCACCAGATGGCAGGTGCCCACGCCCGCCTGCAGGTCGCCGCAGGCCAAGCCATAGTCGCACTTGACGAATTCGCCGTTGATGAAGTTGCAGCTCTTGCCCTCGCCGGCCGACTTGAAGGCGGTGCAGAGCTCCTTCTGGTCGTGGCAGTAGGCACCCGCGCCGCTGTCGCAGTTCTTGGTGCCCAGGTCGCACTTGCTGCCCACGGCCGCGGGGGCCGTGCACTTGTTGCTCTGGCAGGTGGCGGGCGCGATGCAGACGTGGCTGTCGTCGCACTTTTCGCCAATCGCCACGCGCTCTTTGCAGACCTTGATCGACTGGGTGGCCTCGCACTTGGCGCTGCCCTGGCAGTCGGCGTCGCTGGCGCAGGCGCCGCCCAAGGGGGCCCGCACCACGCAAGTTCCGCAGGCTTGACCGGGACTTCCGCCGGTGATGCGGCAGCGGGTGCTGGCACACTGGCTGTCGTCGGCACAGGCGGCGGCGACGTCCAAGCTGCCCGCCTTGGGCAGGCACGCAGCCAGGCTGTCGAGCAGTTGGATGTCCGAGCACGCCACCGCGGCCACGGCGGCGGCGCAGGCATTGACGCTGCTGGCGCTGGCGGCGGTGCCGGGGGCCTGCAGCTTGGCCAGGCACACGGCCGCGCGGCGGGTGGTGCAGTTGGCCAGGGTTCCCCACGTGGAAGTAAGGGTGTAGGGGGCGCACTTTTGCAGGGCACCGCAAGTCTGCGCGGCCCAGCCGTTGCAGGCGGCACCGCTCGAATCGGCCGTGGGTTCGCTGGCGCAGCCGAGCGTCGCCACCGCGAGCACGAGCGCGACCGCGCCCAACCAAGGATGTTTCTTCATGTTCCCCCGCCCGACTCGCGTGAACCTGCGCGCCGGCCCGGGATTCTACGCTACGGAGCCAAAACCGAAAATCAGGTCGTTGTACTTCGTGTTGCCGTTGCGGCCGCGGTGGCCGCGGGCGTCGTAGTCGCGGTTCTTCTGGAACACGCCTTCTTGGTTCTGGTTGTTCGGGTTGACGGTGTTGCCCTCGATGGTGGTGATCGAGCCGCCGTTGACCGACTTGACGATGCCGACGTGGTCGGGGCTGCGGTCGCCGTCCCAGTCGAAGAACACGATGTCGCCGGGCTGCGGGTCCGAGTGGCCCTTCCAGCGGCCCTGGCGCTTGAGCTGCTGCACGAAGGTGGGGCAGTACGGCGAGTTGGTGGGCTTGCCGGCCTGTGAGTAGACCCACGACACGAAATCGGCGCACCACGGCTCGGGGCCGCGGCCGAAGGCCTGCTGGTACTTGGTCGCGCCGCCGCGGTTGTTGCCGCGCTCGAGCGTGCCGACCTGCGAGCCGGCGACGCGCAAGATCTCTTCGCGCATGGCGGCTTCGTCGCGGGGGTTGACGCTGGGGCGGCGCTGATTCTGGTCGCCGCCACCGCCGCCCGCCGGGGGCGTAGTCGGCCGGCGCCGGCGCGGGGCACCGTAGCGGCTGGGATCCAGGTCCGTACCGGTCTTGTCGCGCAGGGCGGTCCAGGTCTTGGGGCCCTCGATGCCGTCGGCTTCCAGGCCGCGCCGCACCTGGAACTGCACCACCGCGCCGGGGGTGGCGGGTCCGAAGATGCCGTCGATCGGTCCGGGCGAGAGGCCAGTCTTCTCCAGAAGCATTTGCAGCATGCGGACTTCGGGCCCTTCGCTGCCGCGGCGGATCATGCTGGGCAGGTGTGCTGGCGCGGGCGTGTGGGCCGCCTGCTGCTGACCTTGGGCGCCGCCACCACCAGGTCGAACCTGTTGCTGGGGGACCCGCGATTGTTGCTGTTGAGGGGCGCGTTGGGCGGCGGCGGGCATGGCGTCCTGCTGGGCCGCGATGGCGGCCACCTCCTAGAGGTAACCGGTCGCGGGCGGCCCGTCAAACGGCAACCCCATCCCAACGTGTTGCATTGGGGCGCCCAGACCCCAGCCGCGGCGATGACGCCGGCGTGACCGCAACTTGGCGCGCCGAACTCGCGGCGGCGGCGCGGAGCGGCTACTTTGTCGCGCCGCTGCGGCCCCGGCAGCGCGAGGCGACCCCGATGAAGACCCAGCAACAGCCGAGCCACGACCAGGAAACCAAGAACAGCGATGCGGTGTTGCGCAGCGAGCTGCGGTCGCTACTGTCGCCGCGGACGGTGGCCGTGATCGGTGCGTCGCGGCGGCGCGGCACCATCGGCGGCGAGCTGCTGCACAACTTGCTGAGCCACTCGTTCGCGGGCGCAGTGTACCCAGTCAACCCACAAGTCAGGGCAGTGCAAGGGGTTCGCGCCTGGCCGAGCGTGGAGGAAGTGCCCGACGACATCGATCTGGCGGTGATCGCCGTGCCGGCCGCGCAGGTCCGCGCCGAGGTGGAAGCCTGCGGGCGCAAGGGCGTCAAAAGCCTGGTGGTGATCACCGCCGGCTTTGGCGAGCTGGGCGGCAAGGGCAAGGAGCTGCAGGACGAGCTGGTGGCGCTGGTCCGCCGCCACGGCATGCGGATGGTGGGGCCCAACTGCCTGGGCATCCAGAATCGCGATCCAGAAGTGGGCTTGAATGCGACGTTTTCGCCGGCCTGGCCGCCGCCGGGCGGGGTGGCGATCGCCTCGCAGTCCGGCGCCCTGGGCCAGGCGATCCTGGAGCACGCCCGCGATCTGGGCCTGGGCGTGCACCAATTCGTCAGCATGGGCAACAAGGCCGACCTGTCCGGCAACGACCTGCTGGCCTACTGGGGCGAGGATCCGGCGGTCAAGGTGATCTTGTTGTACCTGGAGTCCTTTGGAAATCCCAAGCGGTTCCAAGAGATTGCCAAGCGCACCTCGCGGAACAAGCCGGTGCTGATGGTCAAGGCGGGCCGCAGCGAGGCCGGCGCGCAGGCAGCCTCGTCGCACACCGGCGCGATGGCGGGCCTGGACGTGGCGGTGGACGCGCTGCTGGGCCAGACCGGGGTACTGCGCGCCGACACCCTAGAACAACTGTTCGACTTGGCGATGCTTTTGGCCAACCAGCCACTGCCGCGCGGCCGGCGCCTGGCGGTGCTGACCAACGCGGGCGGGCCGGGCATCATGGCGACCGACGCCTGCGTGGCCCAGGGGTTGCAGATCCCGCCGCTGTGCGAAGCGACCAAGGCGGGCCTGCGCTCGTTCCTGCCGCCCGAGGCGAGCGTGCGCAATCCAGTGGACATGATCGCCTCGGCCTCGGCGGAGGGCTACCGGCGCGCAGTGCAATTGCTGTGCGCCGACCCGGACATCGATGCGGTGCTGGCGATCTTCGTGCCGCCGATCGTCACCGATGCTACGGCGGTGGCCGACGCCATCCGCGAGGGCGCCGCGGGGTCGGAAAAGCCGGTGGTGACTTGCTTCTTGGGCAAGCACGGCGTGCCCGAAGCGCTGCGCTCGCTGCGGGCCGGCAACATTCCGTCGTACGCCTTCCCCGAGTCGGCGGCGATCGCCCTGGCCCACGCGGCCCGCTACGCCCAGTGGCTGCAGCGACCGGCCGGCAAGCCCGGCAATCTGCCCGCCGCGGTGCTGGCGCAAGCCAGGGCGCTGGTCCAGGGCGCCAAGGGCGACTGGTTGAGCGGCGACGAGGTGCGGCAACTCCTGGTAGCGGTGGGTATTCCGGTGCTCCCCGAGCGCAGCGTGCCGTCGGGCAATGCCCGCGTAGAGGCAGTGGTGGCGGCGGCGCACTCGGTGGGGATGCCGGTAGCGCTGAAGATCCAGTCGAGCACGATCACCCACAAAAGCGACGTGGGCGGTGTGACGGTCGGCCTGGACAACCCCGAGGAAGTGCGGCGCGCCATGGAGCAGATGCGCCACCGCCTGAGCGAGCTGGACAAGCTGAACGAGGTCGAGGGCTGGCTGGTGCAGGCGATGGCGCCACAGGGCGTGGAGTGCCTGGTCGGCGCGACCCGCGACCCGGTGTTCGGCCCGCTGGTGGCCTTCGGCTCGGGCGGCATCGCCGTGGAAGTATGGCGCGACGTCGCCTTCCGCCTGGCCCCGCTGGACGACGTGGACGCCGCCGAGCTGCTGGGCAGCATCCGCGGTGCCAAGCTGCTCGACGGCTTCCGCGGGGCGCCGCCGGCCGACCGGGCGGCCCTGATCGACGTGCTGCTGAAGGTGGGGCAGTTGGTCGACCAGATCCCCGAGATCGCCGAGCTCGACTTGAATCCGCTGCTCGCGCTCGCCCCGGGCCAGGGCGTGTTGGCCGTGGATGCCCGCGTCCGCATCGCGCGATAGCCCGCCGCAGCGTGGCAGCCATTTTCTACTATTGAATATTACTACGCTTTTCAGCGTAACCCTGAGACTGCTAGGTGCGCGGCACGACCCGGCAGATGGCGACCTTGAGGTAGCGCCCCTCGGCGTGGGCGGGCGCGGTGGGATGGTCGGGGGCGGCGCTGCGCAGTTCGACCAATTGCACGGCGACGCCGGCCTGTTGCGCGGCCTGACCCAGCGTGCGCAGGAACATCTCGGGCTCGACCAGGCCCGAGCACGAGCACGACACCAGCCAACCGCCGGGGCGCACGGCTTGCATCGCCACCGCGTTCAGGGCCATGTACTTGCGCTGGGCCTGCTCCACCGCTGCGGCGCGGGTCGCGTACTTGGGCGGATCGACAATAACCAGATCCGGGCGCTCGGCGTCGTCCAGCCCGGCCAGGCCGCGCAGCACCAGCACGGCGTCGTTGCACTGGACTTCCACCGCCAGCTTGTTGAGTTCAGCGTGCTGCAGGGTCAGGTCCACGGCCTTTTGCGAGGCGTCCACACACAGCACGCGCTTGGCACCGGCGCGGGCGGCGTGCAGGCCAAAACCGCCCGCATGGCAAAATGCATCGACCACGAACCGGCCCGCCGCCAACTGGGCCACCCGGGCGTGGTTGTCGCGCTGATCGCAGTACATGCCGGTCTTCTGACCACCAGCGGGCTCGACCAGCAGCTTGAGGCCGTTGTGCAACACCGAAGCCCGCTCGGGCACCTCGCCGTGCTCCTCGCTGGAGCCGCCCAGCAGGCCCTCGGACGGGTGAATGTCGGCCGGCACCCGCACTTGGACCCAGGCACAGCCCAGGGCCTGGAGCTCGCGCACGATCGTCGCGCGCAGGTTCCAGGCTCCCGCAGTCGAGATCTGCAACACCGCGCCGTCGCCAAAGCGGTCGGCGGTGACACCGGGCAGCCAGTCGCCTTCGCTGTTGATCAGGCGATACGCCGTGGTGGCGGCGCTGGGCAGCCCCAGGTCCAGGCGCAGGGCGGCGGCCGCCTTGACCCGCACCGCCGCCAGCTCGTCGAGGGCAGGAAAGTCGAGAGGTTCCAGTCCGTCGCTGCCCATCGCCACGATGCGCACGGCGATCTGGCTGTTCTTGTTCCAATAGCCGGCGCCCAGGTAGCGCGCGTGCTGGTCGAACAGCGCACAAGGGCTGCCCGGCAGATCGCTGGCGCCGGGGCCGGCTACCACATGGGCAAGGGCACCGGAGAACACCCAAGGGTGGCCCGCCAGCGGCGGCGTCGCCGTGCCGGGGCGCAGCACCAGCGACGTCACCCCGGGCCAGGTCGGCAGCCGCTCGGGCGCGGGCGGAGTCGGCAACTGCGGACGTCCCTTGGACTTGTGGGGCGGCGGTCCCTTGCGGTCAGCCGAAGAGTGCGGGGGCCGCGCAGACGGCGGACGGGGGCGGGAGTCGGTGGGGCGGGCCATGGTCGTTCCTGGGGCCGCCAGCGGGCGGCGGCGCAAGTCTGCGGGCCGCAGCCGCAACTTTCAACTCAGGCGGCGAAAGTAGCTCGCGCGGTCGACCGGCCGGCGGCCCGGCAAAGTGCCAATAACTTGAAGATCGCCGTGCCACGGAGCATCCTTGCAGCATGCCGAACAGCTCCGCGCGCCAGACCGTTTGTTCCAGCCGCCGTGCCACGCGTCGGGCGCCGATCGGCGGACGGCGCAGCCCAAGGCGCGTCCTGCGGTGGCTGGCGCTCACTCTCGCCACTACGGCGATGGTGAGCCTGTGGCCGCTCCCGGCCCAGGCCGCGGATGCCGACAGCGACGGTCTGAATGATGCCTGGGAGATCAGCTACTTTGGCAATCTCGGCCAGACGGCCAACGGCGACCCAGACAGCGACGGTCTGCCCAACGCCGCCGAAGCCGACGCCGGCACCGACCCCACGCTCAAGGACACCGACGGCGACGGCCTGAGCGACTTCGACGAACTCAACCCCAAAAGCGGCGCGCCCCCCACCAAGCCGACGCTGGCCGACACCGATGGCGACTTCTTGTCGGACTACAACGAAGTCGCCAAGTTCAAGACCAACCCGACCAAACTCGACAGCGACGGCGACGGCCTGCCGGACAACGTAGAGCTGCAGGTCACCAAGACCAACCCGCTGCAAGTCGACTCGGACAACGGCTTTTCCGACGACGGCGCCGAAGTGCTGATCGACGGCACCAATCCCAACGACCCCAGCGACGACAAGAAGGACTCCGACGGCGACGGGCTGGCCGACTGGACCGAGCTCAACGTCTACGGCACCAACCGCTTCGCCAAGGACAGCGACGAAGATGCGGTCGAAGACGGCGAAGAGGTGCAAAAGTACAAGACCAACCCGGGCAAGGCCGACACCGACACCGACGGCCTGAAGGACGGGCAGGAGATCTTGACGGCGCAGACCGATCCGCTGCTGGCCGATACCGACGGCGACGGCCTGGCCGATGGCGCGGAAGTGCTGAACCACAAAACCGATCCGCTGCTGGTCGACAGCGACTGGGACACCCTGTCCGATGGCGACGAGGTCAGTCTGTTTGGGACTTCGCCGCTGCTGGCCGACACCGACGGCGGCGGAGTGCTCGATCCCGTCGAGATCGCCGAGAACAGCAACCCCAAGCTGGCCAAGGACGACGTGGGCAAGGACCAGGACGGCGACGGCCTGTCGACCACCTACGAGCTGACGGTGACCAAGACCAACCCCAACGATGCCGACAGTGACGGCGACCAGCTCAGCGACGGACAGGAGGCATTTCCGTTGGCAGACCATCTGGTTACCAAGCCTGCCGACGCCGACAGCGACGAGGACGGGCTGCTGGACGGGCTGGAAAAGGGCGTCAGCAAGGACGGCAAAGCGGCGAACGTGACCGGCGGCACGAGTCCGATTCTGTACGACACCGACAGCGACGGCCTGGGCGATGGCTTGGAACTGGGCCTGGCGGCACCACAGATCTCGGTCAAACAGCCCGTCGCGACCGCGCAGCCCTTTGCCGGTGACACCGATCCGGGCAGCACCAGCGACGCCCTGCTGGCCGACACCGACGGCGACGGCCTGAGCGACGGCCAAGAAGACGCGAACCACAACGGCAAATGGCAGGCCGTGCTGGGCGAGACCGACCCCAAGAAGGGCGACACCGACGGCGACGGCATGAACGACGGCTGGGAGGTCAAGTACGCCGCCGCCACGGGCGAAGGCCCGCCGCTCAAGCCCCTGGACCCCAGCGACGGCGGACTCGACAACGACGGCGATGGCCTGAGCAATTTGGCGGAGTACAGCGTGACCAAACCGGACGGCGACGGCAAGCCGGTGCCCAATCGCACCAACCCGCGCGCCAAGGACAGCGACGGCGACGGCTTGCTGGACAAGACCGAGGTCATCGCCAAGTACGGCGGCAGCACGGTCCTGTGGCAGGGCAGCGACCCCAACAACCCGGACACCGACGACGACGGGCTGAGCGACGGCAAGGAAGACAAGAACAAGAATGGTCTTTTCGACTCGGGCGAGACCAACCCGAAGAAGGCCGACAGCGACGGCGACAACCTGGCCGACGGCAGCGAGGATGCCAACCACAACGGCGCCTGGGACAAGGTGAAGGGCGAGACCGATCCGACCCAGGCCGACAGCGACGGCGACGGGGTCAACGACGGATGGGAGCTCAACTTCATTGGCACCAATCCGCTGGTGGTCGACAGCGACGGCGACGGTCTGGCCGACGGCCTGGAGCTGGGCAAGAAGGGCGATGCCGACGCCGGCACGACCACCAACCCAAAGAGCGCCGACTCCGATGGCGACGGGCTGGGCGATGCCGCCGAAGACACCAACAAGAACGGCAAAGTCGACGCCAGCGAGACCAATCCCAGCTTGTTCGACAGCGACGGCGACGGACTGGGCGACGGCCTGGAAGTGGGCAAGGTGGGCGACAGCGATCCCGCCAGCAAGACCGACCCACTGCAAAAAGACAGCGACGGCGACGGGTTGTTCGATGCCGGCGAGGACAAGAACAAGAACGGCAAGGTCGACAGCGGCGAGACCGATCCTACCAAAAAAGACAGCGACCAGGGCGGCACGGCCGACGGGCAGGAGGTCGGCGAAGGGACCAACCCGCTGGACCCGAGCGACGACAGCGGCGGCGATCTGGACGGCGACGGCCTGAAAAATTCGCTGGAAATCCAAATCGGTACCGACCCCAAGAAGCCAGACAGCGACGGCGACAGCATCGCCGATGGCCACGAAGCGCCCGCCGGCCAGCTCGTCGACAGCGACGGCGACTTGACCCCGGACGTGTTGGATCTGGACAGCGACAACGACGATTGGCCCGATGCCGACGAAGCCGGCGACGGCAATTGGCAGACCGCGCCGGTGGACAGCGACGGCGACGGCACCCCGGACTACCGCGCCCCCGACTCGGACGGCGACGGCTTGACCGACAACTTAGAGAAGCAATACGGCACTTTGCGCACCGTGCCCGACACGGACGGCGACGGCTTGAACGACGGCACCGAGGTCAAGCTGGGCACCGCGCCCAAGGACCGCGACAGCGACGACGACGGCTTGGACGACGGCGACGAGCCGCCGGTGGACGGCGATGGCGACGGGCTGATCGGACCGCTGGACGCTGACCGCGACAACGATGGGGTGTGGGACTCCGTGGAGGTCGGCCGCTTGCTGGTGCAGGTGGGCCCCGATACCGACCTGACGGCCCGGGCTTTTCGCGCCGATGCCGATCCCAACACGACCACCAACCCCGACGGCGTGGACAGCGACGGCGACGGCCAGCGCGATGGCGCCGAGGACAGCAACCACGACGGCATGGTCCAGTCCGGCGAGAGCGACCCCAACAAGGCCACGGCCGAGCCGGCCAACCCCGACACCGACGGCGACGGCCTGCGCGACCCCGAAGAGGCGGCCCTGGGCAGCGACCCCCTGGATGCCGACAGCGACGACGACGGCTGGTACGACGGCGCCGAGTGGAACTTCAGCCTGGACGGCGATCGCGACGGCGCCCCCGGGGTGGTCGATGCCGACAGCGACGGCGACGGGCTGCCCGACGGTTTGGAGCGCGGGATCGCCGCCGCGGCCAGCGCCACATGGCAATTGCGACGCAATTTCAGCTCGGACCTGGACCCGATCACCCGCACCTCGCCCTTGCGGGCCGACAGCGACCGCGACGGCCAGCGCGACGGGTTGGAGGACGTCAACGGCAATGGCCGGGTCGACGACGGCGAGGGCGACCCGAATTCGGCGGCGAGCGCGACCCTGAAGGTCGCGGATGCGGACGGCGACGAACTCTCGGATCACGAGGAGTTGCGTGCTGGCACCTCGTCGCAGGACACCGACAGCGACGACGACGGTGTGGCCGATGGGGCGGAGCCCGATCCCCTGTTCGACGGCGACGGCGACGGTCTGCCCGGAGCGCTGGACCCCGACAGCGACAACGACGGCGTGGCCGATGGCACGGAACTCGGCATCACCAAAGCGATCGCCGCGATTGGCCCGGTGGGCGGCACCAAGGTCGCCGCGGGCCGCTTTGTGGCCGACGCGCAGCCGCTGTCCAGGACCCTGCCGCTGGCCGCCGACAGCGACGGCGACGGCCAACGCGACGGCTACGAGGACGCCAACCACAACGGCCAGGTCGACGAACTGGAGAGCGACGCCAACGACGCCGAGTCGCTCTCGCCCCAGCCCGACAGCGACGGCGACGGCCTGTGCGACGCCGAAGAGAGCCAATTTGGCACCCGACCCGAGGACGCCGACAGCGACGACGACGGCGTGCCCGATGGCCGCGAAGCCAACTGGTCGCTCGACAGCGACGGCGACGGCCAGATGGACGGCCTGGACGAGGACAGCGACAACGACGGGCTCTACGACGGCACCGAAGTCGGCCTGACCCTGGAGACCCTGCCGTTTCCCAAGGCAACCGCGCTGAGTTCGTCGACTTTTGTGGCGGACAAGGACCCGCTCAGCCGCACCCTGTCGCGGGTGATCGACAGCGACCGCGGCGGCCTGGCCGACGGCTACGAGGACTTCAGCCACGACGGCCGGGTGGACCTGGGCGAGACCGACCCGGGCCTGGCGAGCGACGATGTGGCCAACGACGGCGACAACGACGGCGACTCGCTGCCCAACGCCGTGGAAGTGCAGATCGGCACCAACCCGCTGCTGGCGGACAGCGACCACGACAACCTGTGGGACGCCACCGAGATCGGCGACCCGCTGCACCCGGCCGACAGCGACGGCGACAAGGTCATCGACGCGTTGGACGCCGACTCGGACGGCGATAAGTTGCCGGATTCGTACGAGGGTGGCGCGGAGCCAGGCCTGGCCCAGACCCCGCTGGACAGCGACGGCGACGGCCGCCCCGACTTCCGCGACACCGACAGCGACGGCGACCGCCTGCTGGACGGCGACGAAGTGCTGATCTTCCACACCAACCAGCGCGACCCCGACAGCGACGGCGGCGGCTTGGACGATGCCACGGAAGTACTGGAAACGCATACCAATCCCATGGACCCGGGCGACGACCGCGACGTGCTAGAGGCGGGCCTGGAAGTGCGCGGCACCTCTCCCCTTTCGGCCTGTGCGGCCGGGCCCGCGCCGGGCAGTGCGTCGGCGCCGTTGGCCCTGTTGGGGCTGGCGGTGGCGGCAATGGCGGTGCGCCGCAAGCGACAGACCCGGGCGCTGGCCGCCGCGCTGCTGCTGCTGCTGGTAGCCCTGCCGGCGCACGCGCTGACGCCCCCCGACGTGACCGGCGGCCGGCCGGGTCTGGACGGCACCGGCATCCTGAACGAAGAGTCGGCGCGCGAGCTGCCGCTGTACGGCCTGGCCGGCACCTTCCAGCTGCAGTACGCGTGGCGGCCGCTGGTGGTCGGCGACGAAGGCCGGGTGGTGCGTTCCTTGGTCGATGGTCGCACCCAATTGGATGTGGGCGCCGCGATGCGGTTTTTCGACCACCTGACGCTTGGCCTGGGGCTGCCCGTGAGCGTCTACCAGACCGGCACCCTGCCGTCGCTCTACGGGCCCAACAGCGGCGCCCTGTCGGGCGAGATGGGCACGGGCGACCTGCATCTGGCGGCCAAGTACGTGTTCGTACCCGACAAATTGGGCGCTTGGGGCGCGGCCGCGCTGCTGCGGGTGACCCTGCCCACGGGCGATCCGAGCGCCTACCTTGGCCGGCCGGGCGCGACGTTTTCACCGACCGCCCTCACTTCGGGCAGCTTTGGCCCCTGGCGGGTGGCGATGGCCATCGGCCTGCGACTGCAGAGCCAGACCCAGATGTTCGATGTGCACGACGGGTCGGTGGTGCGCGTCAGTGTGGCCGGCAGCTTGAATCCGCTGGTGGCGCGCAAGGGCTGGGACAAGCCTTGGAATCCCGATGTTTTCTGGATCGACGCCTCGCTGAGCCACGAGACCCCGCTGGTCGCCCCCTTTGCCAACAGCCGCGACGAGCGCATGGAAGCGGGCCTCGCGCTGAACTGGGTGATGGGCGAGGACCTGTACGCCACCATCGGCACCGGCGTGGGGCTGTGGCCGGGCTGGGGGGTGCCGGCGCTGCGCCCGTTCTTCTCGGTGCGCTACGGGGAGCCGCCGCGGCTGGACCCTCCGGCAGAGAAGAAGGCCAAGCTAGCGCGGTGACTCGGCGCCTTGGATGCGCAGCGACAAGTCGGCGGCCACCACCGAATGGGTCAACGCGCCGACCGAGATGAGATCGACCCCAGTCTCGGCCACTTGCCGCACCCGCTCCAAGGTCATGTTGCCGCTGGCTTCCAGCAACGCGCGGCCGGCGGTGCGCTGGACGGCCTGACGGAGCTGGGCCAGGTCCATGTTGTCGAGCAGGATGACGTCGGCGCCGGCCAGCAGCGCGGCGTCCAGGTCGGCCAACGTCTCGACCTCGACCTCGACTTTGAGCAGGTGCGACCCGACCTGGCGCGCGGCCGCCACCGCCTTGGCAATGGAACCTGCCGCGTGGGTGTGGTTTTCTTTGATGAGGATGCCGGCATCCAGCGCGGTGCGGTGGTTGCGCCCGCCGCCGCAACGCACGGCGTACTTGTCCAGGCTGCGAAAGCCCGGAAGTGTCTTGCGGGTATCGGTGATCTGCGCCTTGGTGCCGGCCACCGCCTGCACGTAGGCCGACGTGACGCTGGCAATGCCGCTCAGCCGCTGCATGAAGTTCAAGGCGGTGCGCTCGCCAGTCAGGATCGCCGCCAGCGACCCGTGCACACTGAGCACCACCTGCCCCGCAGCCGCCCGCTGGCCTTCGCCCACGTGGATTTCGACGCGCAAGCTTGGCTCGACCCGCTGCATGATCTGGGCAAACAGCGGCGCACCGCACACCACCAGCGGCGACTTGGCCCGCACGTGCGCAGTTCCCTGCCGCTGCGGGTCCAGACAGGCCTGGGTGGCGTGATCGCCGTTGCCGACGTCTTCGGCCAGGGCCAGGTCGATCAGCTGGCGCAAGAGGGGATGGTCGAACCACATGGGCAGTACTCCGGGGGCGCTCCGCGGCGGGCGCGGCACGCGCGGCTGCATAGCGCAAAGCCGGGCGTGCGGCAACCCAAGTCGGCGTGGTTCCTGCATGGAGTTGGCCATCGCCCGCGATCATGGTAGCTTGACGACGGCGCCGACCCACCCGCGCCGAGACGGCGCATGGCGAGCAGCGGCACTTACCTTCGCAGTCCGAATCCCCGTCTGCCGCGGTCTTCCCAGCCCCTGCGCGCGCTGCTGGTGCTCCTGCTGGTCTTGGCGGCGGCGCCGAGCCTGGCCAAGGGCAAGGGCCACCGGCCCCAGCCGGCGGTGCGGCCACCTGCCGTGCGACCGTCCGCGAGTGCCGTGGCTCCGGCCGTCGCCCAGCGCCCGCCGCCCGCCGACGACAGCGCCCAGGAAGAGGTCGAGTCGCCGCAAGCGGCGGAACAGCACACTGCCAACCGCGGCGAGGACTTGCAGGCCATCTGGCGCAGCGCCCCGGGCAAAATGACGGCGGTGGGCCTGATCGTCGACCTGAGCAGTGGGCAGGTGGTGTTCGAGGCGGCGCCGCACAAGCAGGTGTACCCGGCGTCGGTGGCCAAGCTGTTCACCACCGCCGCGTTCGTCCGCACCGCCGATCTGGACGCCAAGCCGGTGACCGAGGTGCGCGCCTCGGCCAAGAGCGGCGAGGTGGAGTTGGCGGTCATCGGCGTGGGCGACCCGAGCATGACGGCCGCGGAGTGGGGCAAGCTGGCCGACGCCGTCAAGGCGAGCGGCGTGACGCGGGTCAAGAAACTCGGCGTCGACGCAACGGTTTTTGACGACAAGCTGCCCAAGGGTTTTGACGAAAAGAATACCGATGCCGCCTTCCGCGCGCCGGTGGGCGGCCTGAGCGTCGACGCCAGCACGCTGCAAGTGGTGGTCAAGCCTGGCGAGGTCGGCAACCCGCCGCTGGTGACGGTGACGCCAGACGCCGGCGAGGCCGTGGTGGTGGTGAACCATGCGACCACGGTGGCCAAGGGCAAGTCGAGCCTCAACGTGGTCACGCGGCCCAATGGCAAGAAGACCGAGGTGGTGGTCACCGGTTCGCTGCCGGCCAAGGCCAAGGCGGTGGGCACGGGCCGGCGGCGGGTGGCGGACTCGGCCTACCACGCTGGCTGGGTGTTCCGGCAACTGCTGGAGCAAAAGGGCATCGCCGTGGCGGGCGCGCCGGTGTTCGGCAAGTCGGCGCTGACCGGGCCGGTGGTCGCCCAGCATGTGCACCACGACTGGCGGGCGATCGCCGCGGTGACCAACAAGCAGTCGCACAACGGCTACGCCGAGACACTGTTCAAGCAGGTGGGCTTGCTCCAAGGTGGCGCGCCGGCTACGGGCGAGAAGGCGGCCGAGGGCCTCAAGAAAGCCCTGGGCGGGCTGGAGATTCGCTGGGACAGCGTCAAGATCGGCAACGGCTCGGGCCTGTACCACGCCGACACGGTCACGGCCCAGGCCGTGATCGATTTGCTCCGGGCGATGGCCAAGGACAAGAAAGGCAAAGACTGGAAGGCGACCTTGGCCGTGGGCGGCGTGGACGGTACCCTGCGCGGGCGGCTGAAGGGCAAGGACACTCAAGGGAAAGTGTTTGCCAAGACCGGCACGCTCGACGACGTCTCGGGCCTGGCGGGCTATGCCGAGCGGGGCGAGAAGGTCTACGCCTTTGCCTTCTTCTTCAACGGGATCCGTGGCGCCGGGCCCTACCGCGGCGTGCAAGACCGGATGCTGCGGCGACTGCTAGCGGAGTAGACAGTGGTGGACCCAAGGCAATTGGCCGAGCGGCTGGGCGCGGCCTGGCAGGTGCAGACCCACGGCGAGATCGACTCGACGCAAACTGCGATGCGGACGTGGCTTTTGCAGGACACGGCGGCCGATTGGCGGCTGCTGACGGCCAAGCACCAGACCGCCGGGCGCGGCCGCAGCGGGGCGCAGTGGCTGGACCACCCCGGCCAGGCCCTGTTGATGACCCTGGCGGGTCCCGTGGCGCTGGCGGCGGAGTTGTGGCCGCGGCTGTCGCTGCTGGCCGGGTTGGCGGCGCTAGAATACCTGAGCGCTCACGCGAGCATGCAGGGTGTGCGCCTGCAGCTGAAGTGGCCGAACGACCTGATGGTGCCGACCGATCGCGGTCTGCGCAAGTGCGCGGGAATCCTGACCGAGCGCGTGGAGGTGCCGGGCCACGGCGCGCGCTGGCTGTGCGGCATCGGCGTGGACCTGGGCGGGCCGCTGCCGGCGGAGCTGAGCGGGATCGCCGTGCCCCTGCAGCAGGTGGCCAAGGGGCCCCTGCCCGAGCCCAGTGCGCTAGCGGCGGGGCTGGCCGAGGCCATCCGCAGCGAGGTCCAGTCCTTTGACGGCGCCCTGCCCCACGAGCGATTGCAGCGGCGGCTCGCCTACTTGCGGCAGATGGTCGAGCTCGACATGGGGCCCCTGCAGCAGGCGCGGCTGTTCCGGCTGGCGGGCCTGGCGGCCGACGGGCAGCTGCAAGGAAGCTGGCAGGATCGGCCGACCGAGCCGGTAACGGTGCAGCCGCTGGCGCTGCGGCCGCTGGCGTAGGGCGGCGAACCCAAGGGACTGGCAATGGCGGGCAACAGCTTTGGCAACGCACTGGTGGCGACCACCTTTGGCGAATCGCATGGCGCGGCGCTGGGTTGCGTGGTCGACGGCTGCCCAGCCGGGGTGGACCTGACCGTCGAACACATCCAGGCCCAGCTGGACCGGCGGCGCCCGGGGCAGAACCGCTACCAGACCCAGCGACAAGAGGGTGATCGCGCTCGGCTTTTGTCGGGGGTGTACCAGGGGCGGACGCTGGGCACGCCGATCGCGGTGCTGGTCGAGAACACCGACGCCAAGTCCAGCGATTACAAGGGGCTGGACGACCACTACCGGCCGGGCCACGCCGACTACACCTGGGACCAGCGCTTCGGTCGCCGCGCTCCGCGCGGGGGTGGCCGGGCGTCGGCGCGCGAGACGGTGGGCCGGGTGGCGGCCGGGGCGATTGCCGAAGCGGTGCTGGCGGCGTGGGCGACGCGCAACCACGCAGAGCCGCTGCAGATCGTCGCCTGGGTGCAGCAGATCGGCACTGCGGTGGCGCAGGGGCCGGCGCCGGCACAGATTCTGCCAGGACATACAGCTGGTTATGCCTTCGACCCGCTGACCCTGACCCGCGAGCAGGTGGATGCGACGCCGCTGCGCTGTCCCGACCCGCAAGCCCATGCCGCGATGCAAGAACTGCTGGAGCAGGCCCAGCGCGAGCGCGACAGCCTGGGCGGGGTGGTGCGCTGCGCCGTGCGCGGCCTGCCGGCGGGCTGGGGCGAGCCGGTTTTCGACAAGCTTACCGGGATGTTGGGGCACGCCCTGCTGTCGCTGCCGGCGGCGCGCGGCGTGCAATTCGGCACGGGCTTTGCGGCGGCCGAGCTGCGCGGGACAGTCCACAACGACGCGTTCTTGCCCGGCTTTCAGTTTGCCAGCAACCACCACGGCGGGGTGCTGGGCGGCATCTCCACGGGTGCGCCGCTGGTGGTGGACGTGGCCTTCAAGCCGGCGGCGACGATTCCCCAGCCGCAGCAAGGGGGTACGCGCGCTGGCGCCGTGGCCGAGCGGACGGTGACCGGTCGCCACGACCCGTGCGTGGTGCCGCGGGCGGTGCCGATCGTCGAGGCGGCGGTGGCGTTCGTGCTGGCGGATGCGTTGTTGGCGGCCAACTTCTTGCCGCGCGAGACTTGACGGGAAAGCGGTGCGTTTGCACACTGGTGTCTTGGTGCACTTGCACCATTGTGCACCACGGAACTCCATCATGTCGCGCCTGACCATCTCGCTCGACGACGACCTGCAGCAGGCCCTGCGCGAGGCTGCGGCCCGCTCGGGTACGTCGATGAACGCAATCATTGCCGACGCCTTGCGCCTGTGGGGCGTGAACCCCAGCCGCGAAGTCGAGGCGATCCTGACCCAGGCGCGCGGCCGCACGGCGGGTCCCGATGATGCGGCGCTGTTGGAACTCGCCGTGACCGAGGCGCGCAGCCACCGCCGCGGACGCAGCAAGTCGTGAAGATCGCTGTGGTCGACACGAACGTGGTGGTGGCGGGGCTGGGTAGTCGCCAAGCCGAGTCGCCGCCGCGGCGGGTGCTGGACGCGATGCTGGTCGGCCATGTGCGCTACGCCGTGTCGGCGGCCCTGCTGGCCGAGTACCGCGAGGTGCTGTTGCGCCCGAAGCTGCGCCAGTTCCTGGGCCTGAGTCCGGTGCAAGTCGAGGTCGTGGTCCGGCGCCTGGCCCAGGGCGCGGCGCTGCGTTCGCCAATCCGGGCCGCCGCCGACGCCCCGGATCCGGGCGACCAGTTCCTGCTGGATCTGGCCCTGGATCTGCCGCAGGCCGTGCTGGTAACGGGCGACAAATTACTGTTCGCGTTGCAGGACTTGGGCATTCAAGTACTGTCGCCCGCCGAGTTCGCCGCGACCCTGGGCAATGAACCGCCCCAGAGCTGAACCATGCGCCCCCGCACTGCCCCCATCGCCCCGCGTGCTGGCCCGGAGACTACCAGCACGCAGTTCTGGGTGACGCTGGGAGGTGATGGCGCAGCGTGGTGGACCAAGACGCCGTGGGGCCGCCCCCGGATGCGGGCCGATATGACTGAAAGTACAAGGGATAACCTAGTGCGTTTGAGGACCTCTGGATTCAGTCAGGCCCCCTTGGCGAAAGCGTCATGACCACGTCACAAAATACCGAAGCTTGAAAATCACCCGTTGCACGCATGAAGAATCATGGCACAGTATCCAGGAGATCGGGACAGCCTGATGCTTCGCCCCGGATCCAAGGGGGATTCCCATATGCAAAGCACGACGAGTCAGAAACTCACGCCGCCAAGACTGACACTAGCGTTGTTATTTCAATTCGTTACCCAGGGGGGGTAGTGCTAGCTGCTCCCGACACCGTGGGGCCCAAGCCCGCGCCGGCGCCTAACATCTTGGTCACCAACCCGCTGCGAGCAGGGCACTTCAAGGAAACGGAGTCGCACGAGAAAATAGCGACAGAAATCGCAGCTAGTCAGCATCAGGCAATGCAACTGTGCATGGCAGGGGCCAACGGGCCTGACCACTCGAAGTCCGACAAGCTGGCGGAAATTCAGCAAGTCTGCAAGAACCAGTCGATCGCTGGCGGTGTCGGCCCAGCCGCCATGGCCATGGTGTACGACCCAAACCTTAGCAATTGCGTGGACTCCTCGATGACGGTCTGCGCAAGCGCCGATGTCCGCCGGGTAGCGCGCGTCGTGTTTCCGATCACGGCCAACTCGCCGCTGACGGTCAAGACGTTCGGTCTGACGCCCATTGGTGGCTCGACTCCCGACACGGTCATGTACTTGATGCGCTGTACGGACCAGGCCTGCACGGCCGGGGAGATTGCCGGCATCGATGATGACGGGAATACGGAAACCCCGGGCCCAACGGGCGGCGGCACGTACGACGGACTCGACTCCAAGATCGCGGTGACGTCGCCAACGCCAGGGCAATGGGCGGTGGTGGTCGTGGCCTTTCGCGCGGGGCGACACGGCGTCGCTACGATCGACGTAAGTCAGCCGGGCGGCTACAACAACTCGTTTCCAGGGCAGGTATTCGGCGGCTGGCACATCCCCGCCAAGGAGTTACGTACGGGCGACGTTCTGCTGACAGCGAAGAACCCAGGCTCGCCAAGCATGACGACGCCTGGATACGCGACCTACCACGACAGCCTGATTTTCGTTGCAGCAACGACTAGTTACACGTGTCCTAGCTCTTACGGGGCCTTCCAGTTCCAGGACGACACCTACTTCAGTGCCGCAGCGCCAACGTATCAAACGCGCTTGCAGGTTGGGGCTGCGCTCGGTTCGCCCAGCAATGCGAGAGTCGTGGTGGGGGTGTACGGCAATGGCCAGGTCTCGAACGAGTACTACGGTATGAACGCCCGCTTCTTGCACGTGCGGAGTCCAGCCTCGCATGGCGGATCTTGGAGCGGAGCCGGGCAAGCGGATTTGGACAGCGATGGACTGACCAGCGAGATCGAGGCGCAACTCGGAACATGCGACGCCTCGCCAACCAACCCTGACCCGCCGGGCGGCACGGACCTCCTCATCGCCGGCAACGGGTGCAACGCGACCCGCGACTGGGTCAATGCCCAGGTCGACAAGTTCGATGCTGACAGCATCGCGGTTCCGAGCTGTGCAAGCAATCCTAGTCAGTCCAAGTGCTGCTCGGCCAACCCCACGCAGTCCAAGTGCTGGTCGCCGCAAGATAGCGACAACGACGGGATTTCCGACGCAGCGGAGGTGTTTGCCCTTGCGGCCAGCTGCGACGCTGGGCCAGCCGGACCGTTTCGGCACGCTACGAACTGCACCAAGCCCAATGCGGTGTATGGCAGCTGCGATTCCGGCGACTGGTGCGTCGTGGAGCCAGAGGACTCGTTTGGCGCCACGAGCCCGTACTTCGACCATGATCCCACAGTGTTCGATGTGTACGTGAAGGCGGACTACTACACCAGCGCGACATGCCCGGACGGGGCAGCCGCCCATACGCTGAATTCGGCTCGTCTTGACAGTCTAGCGCGCATGTGGACGGACGATGCCTTTAGCTGCTGGAACGGCGACCAATTTGGGTGTCCGGCTGGTGACCTGCAGTACCGTGTGCGCCTACATGCATACGAGGGCTCTGGTCTGGCGGTGGGTGACGATCGGTTCCAAGAGGAAGTGCCCACCGGGTCGGGAGCGCTCTTCTCCCAGTCCCATGCCTACGCGCGCTTCGGCGGGGCCATGCGCTATGCCGGGGCCGGACGGTACGGCTTGGCGATTCATGGCTCACAATCGCGCGGCGAGGCCGCCGGTCGGCACTTTCTTTGGGAAAATTTCCTTCCTGAAGAAGGCTACGAACGGTCGACATTTGCACATGAACTTGGCCATGCGCTCGGCTTGCGGCATTACCACCGCGATGCCACGGAAGACTGCTCGAACGACAACACCTGCATTTCGGGCAACCAGAGTGCAAGCTGGCAGGCAACACCGATCCCGGCTACCGCAATGAGTTACCAGTACAGGGACAGCGGAACGTTCCCCAAGCAAAACGCTGGCCCGACGGCAACCGACACCTACTCGACGCAGTGCCGGCGCGATAACCTGCGATTCTCAAAGGGACTACTGCCTGATCTAAACGAACAGTCGCTCTCCGAGCAGCTTGGTGTTGGCAATGGCTGGACCGATTGGCAAGTCCGATATCTCGCCCAGCAGATGTTCTGTTACAACTCCATGAACCAGCCGTTGGATGCGCGTCGCCTCGTGTTCGCGCTCCGCGACGCCAACGGAATTCCCTCATTCGGGCCGTACACGATCGGAAGTCTGTATTCGACGTTGAGCTACTTCAACTGGGAACAGCGGACTGCCGCCCAGTCGGTCGCGAACCTCTCGCAATCACCGGTTGCAGCGGACTTGACGGGCGGAAAATGGGACTCCGCATCAAGTGCGGCCGACCGTGACGTCCTGAAGGACGTGAACGAGTGGGCGAAGATGGTCGCGGTCCACCGGAGTCTGCTTGGCGAGGAGTCCAACCACGCGATGTGCCTGTACTCGACCACGTTCAACGGAGCAGTAACCACCGATGACTACAGCGGTTGGGGCGAGTCAGTGGTGGCGAACAATGTGACGGCGGGGCAGGTCAACTACCCAGTTGGTGCGTGTACAGAGCAGGCGCCGTGCTCGTGGACTGGCACTTGCCATTCGGACTCATGTGGTGCCACCTCCGAGTGCAGGCCGAGTTCATCCGGCTGCCTCGCGGAGCACGTGTGCGCTTGCAGCCAGGACACCGATTGTTGGTCGGGCGCATGTGTTGCTGGCCGGTGCGTGACT
>JACRCU010000260.1 GCA_016218865.1 Deltaproteobacteria bacterium
ACGCCTGGGTGCTGGAGCTCAAGGCCAAGACCAGCAACGCCAGCTACGACAAGGTCAAGATCTGGATGAAGAAAGCCGACATGCTACCAGTCAAGGGCGAGTACTACACCGCCTCGGGCAAGCTGCTGCGCAAGGCCGAATTCAGCGATGTCAAGAACTTCGACGGCGTGGTCCGCCCCAGCAAGATCGTGATGCGCAACATGCTGGCGGTACAGCGCTGGTCGGTGATGGCGTGGGAGAGCTTGAATACCAAGGTGAATCCGCCGGCGACCAAGTTCGTGCTCGACGACCTGGGCAAGTAGCCGCCCCCGTAGGCTTTGGCGTGCGCCCCCAGGGCGGAGGATGCGATGCAAGTGCGGATTCTGCTTTCGATCACGCTGGCCGGATGGTGCCTGGGTAGCCCCGCGCAGGCCGACCCGGAGCCGGTGAGCGGGCCGGCCGAGCCCACGCCAGCGGTCGCCGACGAACCGAAGATCGAAGTCCGCGACACCGCCGAAGAGGCGCCCCTGCTGAGTGTGCGCAGCAGCGGCTTCTTGGACATGCGCTGGACCGGGGGCTACGCCTCGGTGGGGCACCTGGTCCCCGCCAACGACACGCCGCACCTGCAGGAGCTGACCGAGGGCAACGTGCAGCTGAAGCTCAGCTGGGCCGACAAGGCGCAAGCTCTGGTCGACGCGTCGTTCATCCACCAGCGCGCGTGGATGTACTGGGGCCAGAACGCGGCCGGCGAGCGGACCCGCCTGGCCGACCACGACGTGGCCACCTTCCGGCCGGCCGCCCTGATTGCCGAGGCGTACGGCATCTACAACCTGGGCGAGCGGCTAAACCTGACCCTTGGCAAGAAGCGCGTGCTGTGGGGTCCGGGCCTGGCGTGGAACCCCACGGATCTGCTCAATCCGCCCAAGGATCCGACCGATCCCACCCTGCAGCGGGCGGGCGCCTGGCTGGCCCGGCTGGAGCTGCCGATGGACAGCTGGAGCCTGAGCCTGGTCGGAGCGGCCAAAACCACGCGGCAATTCGCTGGAATTCCCTCGGGCCTGGTCTGGTATCCCGACAACCAGCCCGCTGGCGAGACCCGCGACGATCGGCCGCATTTTGCCCTGGCGGCGCGGCTGTACGCGCTGGTGGCCGAGACCGACCTGAACGCCATGTTCTACTTGACCCAGCTATACAACGACACGTTCGAGTACAAGCCGCGCCTGGGCTTGACCGCCTCGCACGTGTTCTGGAACGCCCTGGAAGTGCACGCAGAAGTCCTGGGGCAGCTCGGATCGTCGCGCACCTATGTGGACGGCGACTGCGTCAGCTCGCTGGGCAAGGCGATGGTCTGCTTCAGCTCGGGCAAACCGGTGGCCCGCACCTCGCTCGCTGACGACGACGGCATCCGCGTCAAGGCCCTGGCCGGAGCGCGCTACCAGTTCGGCGAAAACGCTGCGATTTCGGCCGAGTACTTCTACAATGCCGAGGGCTACAATGCCGAGCAGTTCGGCAACTTCGTCACCGCGGCCTCGTACCGCCAGCAGGCCGCCAAGGCGGGCGTGCCCATCGACGTGATCAGCAAGACCTTTGGCAGCATGATGCCGTCTGCGGGCGATCCCGGCTCGCCGCAGAAATTCGCCTTCGAGCCGCTGCGCCGCCACTACCTGTTCCTGACCTACATGCACCCGCAGCTGGCCGACGACTTCACCATCAACACCGTGGTGATCCTGGGCCTGGCCGACGGCTCGGGGCAGGTCGCGCCGCAGCTGACCTGGTCGGCGCGGGCGTGGTGCAACCTGTCGGCCGGCGCGTTCATCACACTGCCGGGCATCGAGAGCCGCGGCGCCCAGGTGGGCGGCCAGGGCTACACCGAGTACGGCTTGCAGCCCAGTCTGTGGCGAGCGTTCGCCTCGATTCGAGTTTTCTACTAGCCTTTCAAGCGGATCGATGTCAGTAATTGAACGCCTGTTCAGCAGGCGCGGCCACCCGGAGGAGCGATGTCACTCGTCAACTTGAGCGGAGTCAAGAAGTCGTACCAGCTGGGCAAGACCGAGGTCAAAGCGCTGCTGGGCGTGGATCTGATCATCGAACGCGGCGAATTCACGGTGGTGATGGGCCCATCCGGTTCGGGCAAGACCACCTTGCTCAACATCATCGGCTGCCTGGACCGCGCCAGCGAGGGGTCCTACAAGCTGGACGGCGACGAGATCGGCCACCGCGACTTCAACGATCTGGCCGAGGTGCGCAACCACAAGATCGGCTTCATCTTTCAGAACTTCAACCTGATCCCGGTGCTGAACGTGGTCGAGAACATCGAGTTCCCGTGCGTCATCCGCGGCGAGGGCGGCAAGTCGCTGCGCGATCGGGTGCTGGCGGTGGCCAAGGACGTGGGCCTGGAGCCGTACCTGCACCACAAACCCGACGAATTGTCCGGCGGTCAGCGGCAGCGCGTCGCCATCGCCCGGGCGCTGATCACCCAGCCGCAGCTGGTCCTGGCCGACGAGCCCACCGCCAACCTGGACAGCAAGACCAGCGAGCAGATCATCGATTTGATGCTGGACCTGAACAAACACAAGGGCGTCACGTTCCTGTTCTCGACCCACGACCCGCGGGTGATGCAGCACGCCCGGCGGGTGGTCTACATCCAGGACGGCGTGATCGTCGACGGTGCCGAGCACGCCGCGGCCGATGTGGCCAAGATGCACGCGCAGCTGGCGGGGCACTGAACCGGGCTCCGAATCGGGCACAAGGCCAGAGCGTCAATCAAAAACCTCCGAGCCCCCGAGCAACGGAATTCCCGTCGGACGAAAGCTCAAGGATGCTGGGTGGGTCGCGAGGGCCAAAACAGGGCGGAGGGGACGCGACCCGCCGCGACTTGGATCGCTGGATTCGGGTATCTGATCGTTGCTCTAGGCCGCCGGGCCGCGGGGATCGGCAGCCCACGCGGTGGCTCTCTCCGCTACGGCATCACAGCGACGTAGGCCGCCCGCCCTTCGCGCCAGATCAGCAGGGTCGCGGGGCGGTTTTCCTTCAGCGTGTCGGCCAGATCGCTGCCCTTCACCACCGCCTTGCGGTTCACTTCCAGGATCACGTCGCCCGGCCGCAGACCCGCCCGCGCCGCCGAGCTGTCTTGCTGCACGTCGGCAATCAGCAGGCCGCGCAGATCCCCAGGTAGCTCGTGCTGTTGCGCCAGGGCGGGCGTCAGCGGCACCACCTCTAGACCGCGGACGCCCGGCGCTTGCGGCCCGGCCGCCTGCTGGGCATTGGGATCGGGGGCCTCGGCCAAGACCGCCTGCAACTGCTGGTTCTTGCCCTGCCGCTGCACCACCAGCGCCACCTTGCTGCCGGCGCCGGCCTGGGCAATGGCATTGCGGAAGCGCTGCGGCGAGTCGACCTGCTTGCCGCCCAGCTCGACCACGATATCGCCGCGCTGCAGACCGGCCTTGTCGGCGGGCGACTGCGGCTGCACTTCGGTAATCAGCACGCCGCCGTCGCCGCTGGCACCCAGCGACTGCCGCAGGTCGGCGGTCAGGGCCTGCAGGCCCACGCCCAGGAAGCCGCGGACCACCCTGCCCTTTTCCAGCAAGCTTTTCAGGATGGGCTGCACCATATTGGTCGGAATGGCAAAGCCGATGCCCTGGCTGCCGCCCGACGAACTGGCGATGGCAGTGTTGATGCCGACCAGCTCGCCGCGCAAATTCACCAGCGCTCCTCCCGAGTTGCCGGGATTGATGGCGGCGTCGGTCTGGATGAAGTCCTCGAAGTCGGCGATGTGCACGTCGGCGCGGCCCTTGGCGCTGACGATGCCCATCGACACCGACTGCGCCAGACCGAACGGGCTGCCGATGGCCAGCACCACCTCGCCCAACCGCAGCTTGTCCGAGTCGGCCAGGGCAATCGCCTTGAGGCCCGTGGGTTTGCCCTCCAGCCGCAGCACCGCCAGATCGGCGCGCGGGTCGGCGCCCACCAGCTTGGCCGCCATCTCGCGGCCGTCGGACAGCTTGACCTGGATGGTGGCGGCACCGTCGATCACGTGGTTGTTGGTCAGCACCAGGCCGTCGGCCGACACGACCACGCCCGAGCCCAGCGAGCTGCCGCGCGACTGATCGCTGTCGCCGCGGTGGCCGAAGAACTGGCGGAACATGCGCTCTTCGGCGCTCATCGCCCGCCGCTGCAGCTTGGTGGTCGAGATGTTGACCACCGACTGCACGGCCGCCTCGGCCACGTCGGACAAAACACCCAGGTTGCCAGAGACTTGCTGCATGGCCGCGCCGGGACGGACGCTCGCCGCGGGCGCCGCCGGCACGGCTTGGGCTGGATGCTGGGCGGGCGCTTCGGCCTTGACGGGGGCGGCCGTGCCCCAAGTCCAG
>JACRCU010000261.1 GCA_016218865.1 Deltaproteobacteria bacterium
GCGCAGGGGCCGCCGCGCCAAGCCCGCCTGCTGCACCACCCGCAGCCGCAGGCCCTTGTCCGCCGCGAGCCGGCCGACCAGACCGACCACGCTCGCGACCACGTCGCCCAGCAAGAAGTCCACCGGGTCCAGTTCCAGGCGTTCGGCCTCGATCTTCGATAAATCAAGAATGTCGTTGATGATCTGCACCAGGTGCCGCGACGCCTGGATCACGTTGGCCAGTTGGTGGCTCTGTTTGGGGTCGGTGGCGTCGCGCTGAGCCAATTCCGCCATGCCTACGATGGCATTCAGTGGCGTGCGCAGCTCGTGGCTCATGTTGGCCAAGAACGCGCTCTTGGCGCGGTTGGCCACCTCGGCGGCCTGCTTGGCCTCGGTAAGCTGCGCGGTGCGCTGTTGCACAAGGTCGGCCAGGTGGTGCCGGTGCTGCTCCAGCTCGATTTCGGCGGTGTGGCGGCCGGTGATGTCTTGCAGGGTGCCGATCGCGCAACCCGGCTTGCCGTTGGGACCGGACTCGGAGTGGAATTGGGCCTGGACGAACTTGATGCGCCCATCCGGCATGACCAGGCGCGCCACCATCGACTGGGTGCCGCTGGTCTGCAGCGAGCGGTAATACGCGGCGCGCATGGCTTCCAAGTCGTCGGGGTGGACCGCCTTGGGCAGCGCGTCGGGCACGGGTTCGGTATGCGGTTCCGGCACTTCCAGGATGCGGAACATTTGTGCAGACCACTTGGTCGTGCGCGTCGCCAGGTCGTACTCCCAACTGCCGACTTGGGCCAGCGCCTGGGCCTCGCTCAGTCCGTCCTGGGTGCGACGCAACCCATCTTCAACCTTGGCAATTCGCCGTGAAGCCACCCACAAACCCAGCAGCCCCACCAATTCCACCACCAGGTGCCCCAGAACCAGACTGTTCGACTGATCAGTGGCCAGCTGCTCGAAGCGCGCCAACGGCACCGACACGCTGATCCCGCCGCGGACTTGGCCGATTTTGTAGCCCTGCTCCGCGTGGCACTTGAGGCAGGGCTGCTCGACCATCATGGGCCGCATCAGGCGCATGTAGGCCTTGCCGTTCACGTCCGACGGCCCTTCGACCTCGGTGGCGCCCTTGTCGAAGGCGACCAGGGCCTTGGCCTCCCACTCGTCGGGACTGTTCTCGGGCCGCAGCGGCATCAGACTGGTCAAGTGACCGCGCATGCCGGCCCTTTCGGCGGCCAGGTCGTAGACCTGTCGCGTCATGTACGCCGGGTTGATCAAGGTCAGCGCCTGACCGTCGCGGGTGACGACGTCGCGGTTGGGCACATGGGCGAGGTACGGGTTGGGCGGCGACTTCTCGGTCGGCGGGACGTACACGCCGCCGTGGCTGGCAACCCAGCGCCGATACAGCAGATCGTGCTCCAAGTGCGAGCGCGCTTCGGCGGCCGCCAAGTGGTGCACCAGTGCCTCGGACCGGCGGAGGCTGGCCACGAGCGAGCCGCACACCATGGCCGACCAGCCAACGGCGATCGCCACCACCGGCGCGCGCATCATGGTACTGCTCCGATCCGCTTGCTCTGCAGTGGGATACGACTCTGCATTCTGCCACCCCGGCGACGTACGGACCCTGCGGCCTGCCACGCCCAGACAGAACCGTAGCCTATTTCGACGTCACCGTGCGCAAAACACAGTCGCAACTTTGTCACGCCGCAGGCTGGCTGCGGCCGGATGCCCCCAGCCAGGGTCCGCCGGAGGCGCAGTCAGCCAAGAAATTGTCCGCACAAGACCAACGGCGGAACTCGGCGCAGTGTTCTGCACGCCAGGCTCTGCACGCCAGGCTCTGCACGCCAGGCTCTGCACGCTACGCTCCAGACCCGAAGGTTTGCCCGGGTTTCCGATCCGATTGGGACGGATTTGGATCGATTCGCGGGACTGGCTGGCCGCCTCCGCGCGCATCGGGTCGCCTGCGCAGCCGCGGGTCCGGCCGTGCCGCGGCGCTCCGGTGACCCGTGGCTGCGGGTTGCGCAACAGTGCTCCAGGTTGTCGCAGCCACAGCAGAGACACTCCCTGCAGCCGCTACCCCACCGGCACATGCTCGGCAAAGAACTGCCCAATGGCCGGGTAGAGATCGCGCGAAGCCCGGCTGCCGATGACGGCACCCACATGGCCACCGGGCACGGTCACCACCTGCTTGACCTGGCTCCCACAGCGCTCGGCCAGGGCCGTGGCGGCCGGTGGCGGGCAGATGGTGTCTTTGGCCGCGCAAATAACCATAACCGGACAGGTAATGTCGCTCAGTTTCACACGCTTGCCACAGGCGACGTGCTGATCGGCGACGAGCAGGTTGCCCTGATACAGCTCGCGGATGTAGGTGGCATAGGCCGCGCCGGGGAACGGCACATTGTCGTTGGCCCAGGTCTCCATCGCGGCAAAGGCGTCGACCGCGAGCACGTCCTCGGCGCGGTCGACCAGGCCGATCCACTTGCCGATCTGCAGCGTGGGCCGCATCGCCGTGAAACCGCTCTGCATCTGGGCCGGGGTGATGTTGCCGGCCGCGGCCAAGGCGTCGCCGTCGAACCAGCGCGCGTCGGTCATCTCGCCCAGCACGCCCGAGTGCGAAAAGTCGATGGGGCCGGCCAAGTTGATGAGCGCCGACACGCCCTGCTGATTGCGCGCCACCGCCA
>JACRCU010000259.1 GCA_016218865.1 Deltaproteobacteria bacterium
GGTGCCGGGCGAAAAGTTCGAAAACATCGACGTGTTCCTGAACATCCCGCTGACGGCCAAGGCCAACGTGCGCCTGGATCGGCCGCCGGTGTGGCCGGTGGCGCCGAGCTCGTTCGGGCTCACCGCGGCCTGGGCCTATCTGGTGTTCGGCGGCGACGGCGCCATCAAGCTGCCCAACCAGGACCAGAAGTTCATCGCGCCGTTCCAGGACACCGATCCCGACAAGTTGGAGATCGCGCAGCTGCCGTCGGCGCTGGCCGGCGACATCCACGACGCCAGCCTGTCGATGCTGGGTCTGGACGTGGAGATCCGCGACGATGGCCAGCAAGTCCCGGTGAGCATTACCATCAAGAACGGCATCAAGGAGCTGGGCAACGACGCGATGCTGCGGCGCCTGGCGGGCAGCGACTTCGAGAGTGTGCCCACCGGCGTGCCCAAGAACATCTACGGCTTGTGGGGCGCGGCCAAAGACGACCTGTACGGCGTGGGCGCCGCCGGCACACTGGTGCACTGGAACGGCGGCGGCTGGACGGTACAGGCCTCGCCGGTGCCCGGAACCGCGGATCTGCACGGGATTTTTGGCACGGACGCCAAGCACGCCTGGCTGGTGGGCTGGAACGGCGCCATGGCCGCCTTTGACGGCCTGGGCTGGCAAGCCGTGCCGATGCTGTCGGGCAATGCCAACCTGAACGCGGTGTTTGCCACGGCCAAGGCCAGCGGCGGCCACGACGTGTGGGTGGCCGGCAGCTCGGGACTGTATCGCCTGGTGAACAATGGGGGCCAACCCGGCCTGCAGAAATACAATCCGTCGCCCTACGGCAACTACCTGGGCATCCACGGCAGCGACGCCGACCACGTCTGGGCGGTGGGCATGTACGGCTCGGCGGCGATGTGGGACGGCAACGTTTGGAAATCACAGGCCTCGGGCACCAGCATCGCCCTGCGCAGCGTGTGGGCCGCCGGTCCCGCCGAGGCGTTTGCCGTGGGCGAGAGCGGCCAGATCCTGCGCTACGACGGCCAAGCCTGGAAGTCGATGTCGAGCCCGACCACGCAAACCCTGTACAGCGTCTGGGGTTCCAGCGCCAGCGACGTGTGGGCGGCCGGCGCGGCCGGCGTGCTGCTGCACTTCGACGGCAAAAAGTGGACCAAGCAGAACGTGGGCAAGGTGGACAAGAACCTGCTGGCGGTGTGGTCCACGGCCGCGGGCGACGTGGTGTCGATGGGCGAGCAGGAGCTGCTGCTGGGGCCGATGCTGTACCCGCCCCTGGCGGTGAATCCCAAAGAGGACGGCAACTTGCTGGGCACCAGCCTGGAGTGGCAGGTCGATCCCAGCTGGCCCGAGCCGCACTTCAACTACGTCACCATCGGTATCCCCGGCATGGGCGGCGACACGCCGGTGTGGAACATCATGACCAAGGGCTCGGTGACCAAGGTCGACCTGCCCGACTTCCCGACCATCCAAGGCACGCCGGGCATCCCCAAGGGCACACCGCTGCACCTGACCGTGATCCGCGGCTACAAAGAAGGCTTCGACATCGATCACTACGACATGATGGACCTGGACACGCTGAGTTGGCGCTCGTGGGCGCTGCACAGCTACATGTTCGTCCGCCCGTAGCTGCAAGCAACAAGGATTTGGAATGGCACGTTATTTTGCCCGTCGCGCGCTCTGCTCCCAGGCCATCGCCGTCGGCGCGCGGATCGGCGGCGCGGGCGCCCTAGTCTTGGTGGCGGGCGCAGTGTCGGCCTGTAGCAGCACCGAGGGCACCTCCAGCGACACCAGCAGCGCCAGCGACAGCAAAGTCGGCGACGCGACGAGCGAAGTCAGCGGGAGCGACGGCGGCAGCGACGCCAAGATCGACACTGGCGACTCGACCGGCGGCAAGTCGGTGCTGACACCGCGGCCGCTGCGCTTCGAAGAAAACCTCTTTGGCATCTGGGGTTCCAGCCCCAGCGACATGTGGATCGTTGGCCAAGGCGGCCGCCTGCTGTACTGGAACGGCAAGGTGCTGCTGCCGCGCGACTCGGGCACCACCGCCGACCTGTACGGCGTGGGCGGAACGGGGCCCAGCGACGTGTGGTTCGTGGGCGCCAAGGCCAAGGCGCTGCACTGGAACGGCGCCAAGGTGGCCGATCAGTCGCCGCCGCTGGGCGACCTGACCCTGCGGGCAGTGGGCGCGGCGGCCGGCGGAGCGACCGTGCTGGTGGCGGGCGACGCGGGTACGGTCTACCGGTTCCAAGAGGGCGGCTGGAAGCCCGAGAACACCAAAAGCTCGTTCAACTTGCGCGGTATCGCCGTGTCCAGCTCGGGCAACGCCTGGGCGGTGGGCGATCAGGGCGTGGGCATCAAGCTCTCTGGCGGCAGCTGGACCAGCCAGAACTTGCCCAAGGCGAACGTGGCCTTGCGCGCGGTGGCCCTCAGCCCGGCCGGGCGCTGGTACGCCTGTGGCGACACCGGCTACCTGGCCGCCACCACGGCTGGCACCTGGGAGGCGACGCTGGCCAATGACACGCAAGCCCGCGACGCCTATGGCCTGTGGGGCGTGTCCGACACCGAGGCCTGGGCGGTGGGCCAAAAGGGCGTGCTGCTGCACCTGGTCGGCAAGAAGTGGCAGCTGGACGACATCGCCGGCACCTACATGAAAGACGCGACCTTGCGCGCGATGTGGGGCCACACCGGCGACGACCTGCCGCCAGCGGGCTTTGCGGTGGGCGACGCGGGCAGCGGCATCCGCTTTGACCCGGCCACCAGCACCTGGCAGGACTTCCGCGCCGAGACCACTTCGGATCTGCGGCAGGTGGTGGCGATGGCCGACGGCTCGCTCTACGCCTGCGGA
>JACRCU010000262.1 GCA_016218865.1 Deltaproteobacteria bacterium
CCGCGGGCTGGCAGCCGCTGGGCTTTGGGCAGAACGGCGATCTGGCCGTAGAAGTGTTTTCGACCCAGGCGCTGACGATGGGGCAGAACTACTTGGCCTATCGCGTCACGGCCCAGGGGGCCCAGGCGAGCGCCGCGCGCGTCTTCCAGGTGCCGCACATGGACATGGCGGGCGCGCTGCACGGCAGCCCAGTCATCGACCCGCCCGAAGCCGCAGACGATGCCGCCCTGTTCCAGGGTATCTCGGTGTTCCAGATGCCCAGCGTCGCCGACGCGGCGTGGCGCCTGGATCTCGAGGTCGAGGTGCCCCTGGGCGCTGCCCCGCGCGCCGTGGCGATCGACAACCTGAAGGTGACGAAGTCGGCGTGGGTGGCGACCGCCAAGGCCGCAGACGGCACGAAGTCGATCGTTTCGCTGTACTTCCCCAAGAAGCCAAAGGTGGGGTTGAATCCCTATACCTTGAGCGTACACAGCGATGCCGGCGACGACGTGACCTTCCCGGCGATCGCCGACGCCACCGTGAAGGCGACGCCGCTGATGGTGACGATGGGGCACGGGTCGAGTGGCAACGTGGCGCCGGTGGCCAAGGGCGGCGGTTTGTATGCGGGCAAGGCCAGTTTCTCGATGCCGGGCGAGTGGAAGTTGACCTTTGCCATCAGCGTGGCGGGCAAGTCGCTGGGATCGGCGGCGTTCAAGATCGTTCTGTAGTTGCGGACCTGCAGGGTGCGTCCGGTGCGCCGGGCAGGTCGGGAGGCGGCGATGGCGATGCGATGGTGGTTGGTGGCGGCGCTGGCGAGCTCGGCGAATCTGGCCTGTGGCGCGGCCCCCGCGCGTCCAGCGGCCGAGGCCCCGAGTGGCACCACGCCGGCGCGGCCGGCTCAGGCGACCTGCCCGGTGATGGGCGAGACCTTCACGCCCAGCGACGAGACGGAATACGCGGAATACAAAGGCGTCACCTACTGGTTCTGCTGTCGCGGCTGCCGCGGCAAGTTCCTGGCCGAGCCCGAGAAGTACTTGCAGGCGGCGGCGGAGCGCGGGCTGAAGCTGCCCTGATCGAATCCAGAATCGGCGTTCAGGGGGCTCGCCCCGGTGCGCTCGTTCCGTTCCCCGGTAGAAAGCCCCTTGCGGGCGCGCTGCCCCCACACCCCTACCCAAGCGTGTCCTGCGCTCGCCCGCTGCCGCGGTCGCCGGCCCGCCAGCTCGCTATCCCGAGTGGCGGTGGCCTACGCCGCGGCTGCACGCGCCTGCCGATGCTGCAACCGCGCGGCTCGGCTGGCCTTCTTGAGCTCCTGGGGACCCAGGAACAGGCCGAACGGCGGCCCATCTTCTTGGCGACCGCCGCGGTGGTGCGCGCGGTGGGCGTTGCGGAGGCGCCGCAGCCACCGAACCCGGGCCAGGAACTGCACCGGCAGGCGGCCGTGGGCCAGGCCGTCGTGGACCACGAAGTACGCCGCGCCAAAGGCGGTCATGCCGGCGCCCATGGCCAGCGCCCACCAGCGCGGACCGCCCAGCGCCGCCCAGCCCTGACCGGCCTCGCCCCAGGCGATGAGGCCGACGGCGACGCCGGCGTGCAGCACCGCGAACACGTCGTTGAACTCAAAAAAGCCCGTCCTTGTCCGATGGTGCGAGGCATGGGCCCACCACAGGTGGCGGTGCCAGACCTGGCCGTGCAGGAACCGGGCCCAGAACTCCATGGCGAGGGCTACCGCCGCGGTCAGGGCGACAAAGGGCAGGTAGCTCATTGTGGGGCCTCCAAGGCCGGCGTCAGCGGCCAGCGCCGCGGCCAGCGCGCCATGCCGCGGGGCGGGCGGCCGGCGAACAGCGCCAGGGTGTCGCGCCAGGTGTGCCGCAGGGCGTAGATGCGGCCGATGGTGCTGGCGTCGCGGCGGTAGAACAAGTCGAGCATCGCCGTGCGCGCGGCCGGCTCGGCCATGCGGAACAGCGCCCAGTTCAAGAGCAAGGGCAGGCGCTGCTGGCGGCGGTGCTGCTGCTGCAACGCGCGCCAGCCGTCCCCCAAGGGCTCGCCAGGGTCGCGCTGCGCCAGGTGTTCGGCCACCGCGGCGGCCCACGGCAGCGAGTAGCCCGTCAGTGGATGGAACCAGCCGCCCGCCACGCCGGCGCGGACGTGGTTGGTCGCGGGCTGGGGCGGCAGGCGCCAGGGCATCGGCAACACTCCGGTTTCGCAGCGGACCTCGGCCGCTGGCAGCCAGTCGTGCCGCTCGGCATAGGCCAGCACGCCTTGGCGGCGCTCGGCCAGATTCAGGTCCGGCGCGTCTGCAAAGCAGGTGTCCTCGACCAGCAGCCGGTCCGGAGCCAGCGGCAGCACGTACAGGAAGCGAAAACCGCCGACTTGCGCCACGGTGGCGTCCATCAGGATCGGCTGTTGCAGGCCGTGGGGCCGCGGCGTGACGAGTTCGATGCCCAGAAACGTCTGCCAACCTCCCAGGTTGCGCGGCATGTCGGCGCGACCGGTGGCCACCACCAGCCGGCGTCCGCGCAGGACTTCGCCGGTGCCGAGTTGCACCCGGTGGTCGTCCAGCACCTGCCCCGTGGTCGCCAGGCGCAGGTCGTGCGGACCTTGGCGCAGGGCTGCCGCGGCGCGCTCGCCCAGGTCCTGCGATGTAACTGCGCTATAGGACAGCGGAACACTCCGAAGGTAGCCGGGAAAGCGCACGGTGTAGCCCGGCCAGCGCGCCGACAGGGCCGGCCACAGCCACTCCCGCGCCGGGCCCGTCACGTCGCCGTCGTGCAGGCACCAGGTGTGGTTGCCAGCCAAGCGTTCGCCGGCCTCGATCACGGCAATCGACGCCATCGGCTGCCGCTGCCGCACTGCCAGGATGATCAGGCACGCTTGCAGCCCGCCGCCCAGCAGCAAGAAGTCGAAAGGTGTGGCGTCGCCGCCCTGCATCGCATCGTTCATGGTCCCCCTGGCAGTTTGGATGCAGGGGTGCGCCGCAAAGTTGCGCTAGCCGGGCCGCGGCCGCCTTGACAGGAAACTGAACGAGTGCATATTTATGCCCACGCGGCGTGGCCGCGCCGGGGAGCTCGCCATGTGGAACCTGCTGCGGATCGCCGTGCGCAACGTCTTGCGCAACCGCCGCCGTACGCTCATCACGCTGGCCGCGCTGCTGGTCGGCGTGGGGGTCATGGTATCGATTCGCGGTGTTTTGAATGGGTTTCAGGCCTCGCTGGTCGAGAGCGTGATTGCCGGCCAGACCGGCGCGCTGCAGATCCACAAGAAGGGCTACCTGCAGAACGTGCTCGCGGCGCCGCTGACCCTGGACCTGCCCGCCGATGCCGCGGCCCTGCGCAAGATCGAGAGCGTGGCGCACGTGACGGCGGTGGCACCGCGCATCCAATTTGCCGGGATGGTGAACCTGGGCGAGGAGACCATCTTCCTGGCGCTGCAAGCCGTTGATCCTGCGCGTGAATTCAAGGTGTGCTGGCTGCGCCGCGACACCATTTTCGACGGCGGGCGCTTCAAGGACGGCACGGTGGCCGACGCGATGGTAGTCACCACCGAGATGGACAAAGCTCTGCGCGACAAGGCGTCCAAGACCAAGGACCCGCCGGCGCTGCTGGCCTCGGACAAAGACGGCCAGCTCTCTGGGGAAAACGTGAGCCTGGTCGGCACGCTGGCGCTGAATGGCCCCGGCGAGCGCAAGCTGGGGGTGGTCCGCCTCGACGTGGCGCAGCGGCTGCTGAAGATGGAGGGCCGCGCGACCGAGCTGCTGGTGGCGGTCGACCACATCGACCACATCCCCGCGGTGCAGCGCGCGCTGCAGGCAGCGATGGGGCCCGAGTACGAAGTGAGCACGTGGGAGGACATCGCCAAGTTCGTGGTGTCGGCCCGCGACCGGCAGAACGCAATCATCAGCGTAATCGCAGCGATTTTCATGCTGCTGATGTTGCTGGGCGTGGCGAACACGATGCTGATGAGCGTGCTGGAGCGGACCCGCGAGATCGGCACGATGATGGCGGTGGGCGTGCGGCGCGGGCGGATCGTGGTGCTGTTCCTGTTCGAGGCGCTGTTCATCGGCGGCCTGGGCGGGGTGGTCGGCAGCGGCGTGGGCTACGGGGTGGTGCTGGCGCTGGCCAAGCGCGGCATCGAGGTCACGGCGCCAGGTAGCAACGTGCCGTTCACGATTCGGCCATTTGTATCGCCGACTTACTTGCTGGTGGTGACGGTGGTGGCGGCCCTGGGCGCGCTGGGCTTTGCCCTGTACCCGGCGTGGCGGGCCAGCAAGCTGCGGCCGGTCGAGGCGCTGGCCGGCGGTTGAGGTCGCGAGTCAGTGAACAGTCGTTCAGTTTCTTGGGCGCAGCCCGGGGGGAGCGATGGGGAGTTCGATCAGGATGTGGAATCTGTTCAAGCTGTCGGTCCGCAACGTGTTCCGCAACCGCGGCCGCTCGGGCCTGACGATGGGCGCGATCGGCTTTGGCGTGTTCTTCACGATGCTGATGGGCTCGTTCATCCTGGGCCTGGGCAACGTGATGATCGACGACATTGTGCTGGGCAAGACCGGCGCCCTGCAGGTGCACCGCAAGGGCTACGACGATGTGCGCGAAAACCAGCCGCTGGACTTGGACTTCGACCAGGAGGGGCCCGAGGTCAAGCTGGTGCGCAGCGCGCCGGGGGTGCGGGCGGTGTCGCCGCGGATTCCGTTCGGCGGCCTGCTGAACAACGGCAGCCAGTCCACCACCTTCCAAGGCACCGCGTACGATCCCAAGCAGGAATTCGCGGCGCTGCCGTGGGCCAAGTTCGGCCTGAGCGGCAAGGCGGTGGGCGAGGACCCGGCGCGGCCGACGGGGGCGGTGCTGGGCGACGAGCTGGCGGCGGCGCTGCAGCTCAAGTCGGGGTCGGTGGCGACGCTGCAGGCCGCGACGCGCGAGGGGCGGCAGAACGCGCTGGACCTGGACGTGGCGGGCGTGCAGAACAACGGGAACGCCTTCGAGGCCAAGCGCTTGGTGAACGTGGACCTGGCCTTTGCCCAGGACCTGCTGGGCATGAAGGGCCGAGTGACCGAGCTCGCCGTGGCGCTGCACGATCGCGAGGACATCGAAGAGGTGGCCGCCGACCTGCGCCAGCGCATGGGCCCGCAGTGGGAGGTCCA
>JACRCU010000263.1 GCA_016218865.1 Deltaproteobacteria bacterium
GTTGACCGCGGCGTCGATGCGGCCGTGGCGGCGCAGCACCTCGGCGACGCACCGTTCGATGCTGGCGGCGTCGTTCACGTCCAGGGCCAGCACGTCGAGCTCCACGCCCGCGGCCCGTGCCGCCTGGTCCAGAGCCGCCCGTCGCCCCAGATCGCGCAAGGTCGCCACCACCTTGTGACCGCGGCGGGCCGCCTCGACGGCTGCCAACAGGCCGAACCCCGAGGAACACCCTGAAATCAGAATCACCTTTGCCATGCTCGCCCCGCTGGACCCCTGCGTCCGGCCGCAGAGCCCGCTTGGAGTGTCGGCCAGCGGTGCAGAGGGCGCAAGTGCCGTCGCCGCCCGCCACCGCGGCCCGCTCAGGCGCGAGCGGTTGGATCGGCAGCCAGGCGGGGATCCCGACCCAGGCGGGCCACCACCGCGGCGCCCACCAAGCCGAGCACCGCGCAACCGCCCCACAGGACGCGGGATCCGGCGTGAGCCAGCACGTAGGCCCCTGCGGCCGGAGCCAGGGCCGCCGCGGACCAACTGGACTGCCAGGCGCCCTGGTACCGCGCGCGCTGGTCGGCCGGCGCGAGGCCCGCCACGGCGGCAGACGCGGTCGACGACAGCAGAATTTCCCCCAGTGTCCAGGTCACGATGCAGGCGCCGTGGGCCAGCGCGGTGTCGGCCAGCGCGGTGAGGCCAAAGCCGGTGCCAATCAGCAGCGAGCCGACCGCCAGCAGCGGCACCGGGGCGACCGCGGCGGTGGTGCGGGTGGCGAAGGGCTGCAACAGCCCGATCAGGATGCCGTTGATCGCGAGGAGCGGGCCGTAGGCCGCGACCAGGCCGTCGACGGTCATCTCGGCCGCCAGCGCCACGTTGCACTGGTTGTAGATGGCCGCCGTCAGCAGGCCCACGGCAAACAGGCTGCGAAAGGTCTTGTCGTAGAGCGGTCCTCGCGCCACTGGTCGCTCGACGGCCACGGCGGGGGCCGGCATGTGCCGATCGCGCATCCACGCCCACAACAGCCCGGCTGCCAGCAGACTGGTGGCCGCGTCGATGAGAAACACCAGGCTCCACGCCACCTTCACCAGCAGTCCCGCCACCGTGGCGGCAAAGGCAAAGGCCAGATTGATGACCCAGAATTGCAGCGAATACGCGCGCCGGCGGTCGTGCGCAGCCACCACGTCGGCAATCGCCGCAGCCATCGCCGGCCGGGGCAGCGTGTTCGCCACCCCCGCCACGAACAGGCTGGCGGCAATCGCGGGCAGCGCGCGCAGCTGCGACAGGACCGCGTAGTTGGCCGCCGTCAGGAGCATACCCGCAAGAATCAACGGCTTGCGGCCCAGTCGGTCGGCCAGCGTGCCGCCCACCGCCGAGCCCAGCACGCCGCCCACCGCCAGCAGCGAGATCAGCGCGCCGGCGGTGCCGACGTCCACGCCCGCCGGGCCGGTCAGGTACAGCGCCAGGTAGACATGGGCGAAGCCGCCCAGGCGGTCGATCAGCGTGGCGGACAGCAGCAGCCAGAACGCCGCGGGCAAGCCGCGGACATCTGGCACAAACAGGCTGGCGATGCGCTGGGAAGTGGCGAACACGGGGCTCCGAAGCAGGGGCAAAGGGCTGGCGAGTGTAGCCGATCAGGGCGCGGGCGCGCGAGCCGCCGGGCGTAGTTCCCCAAGCACGGGCCATGGTCATCCTATTGCGTAGGGCGAGGGCCCACGGTGTCCCTGGCGCGGTGTCCCTGGCCATGCCGGTCCCGGATAGAGGAACCTCACCCCGGGCCGCCGCAAGAACTTGCGCGACAGGACACGGAGATCGACACTGCAGCTCCGGCGACCGCGTTCGCCTTGCGAGTTCGACCATGCAGTGCCGTACCTTCTTGGTAGTCCTTGGATTCACCTTTGCTGCGGGCTGTGGCAGCTCGGCCAGCACGGCGACCCCGACCGACGCCGCGACCGACACCGCCGCCGATGCCACCGCCGACGCGGCCACCGACGCCGCCAACTCCGGCGACGCCGCCTGCCCAGCCAAGCCCACGGTCTGCTGCTGCCTGGGCGACACGGTGGCCCCCGCCCAGTGCCAAGCAGGCACCTGGATCTGCGGCAGCGGCTACGTCAGCTACCAGTCCGCCGACTGCGCGGTGCTGCCGGCCGGCAAGTGCGGCCTGCCCGACGTGGTGAACAGCGACACGGCGCAACCGGACGCGACCCCCGCCGATTCGGCCCAGCCGGACGCGAGCCAACCCGACGCCACACCGCAGGACACCGCCCCAGCCGAGGACGTCGCAAGTGCGGATTCCGCCGAAGTGGAGCCCGGCAACCCCTGCACCGCCACCGGCGGCAGCGTGGGCGAGGGCCTGTGCTGCCAGACCGCTGGCGATTTCCCCAACTCGTGCGCGGTCGGCGCCTGCGGCTGTGCGCCCAACTACAGCCACAAGGTCCTGGTCTGCAACTGTCCGGCCGGCAAGTGCTTTGAGCCGGGGGTGGGCTGCAAGGGGATGTAGAGCGCCGCTGGGGTGGGCAGACTGGACGGCGTCGCGGCGCAAACCGTAGGCCCAGCTAGTCCGACCCAGTTACTGCAATTTTCCGGCCACTGCCCACAAGGGCGCCCCGAAAAACCACAAGAGCAGCTCCTTGGGGTGCAAGACAGCCGTCGGAATGCGCACGTAGTCGTGACTCGGGTGCAGATGCGACCGCGGTTCGCCATTTGGATCTACGTGGAATTCGGCGTTCAAGTCCAGGCGGACGAAGTTCCGTGGCGTCCCGTCTGCGGCGGGTTTGGCAACCGTAAAAGCATACGCGCAAAGTTCATGCCCAGCGCGAGTGGAGCGGATCACGAACTTGCCGTGGGCGGCCAAGCCAAACGACGACACCAGCTTCGGGTCGCTCGGCTTGGTGCCGCCGATGTAGATGACGGCGGTATCCCGATGGTTTGGGTCCACTTGGCGCCGCAACAACTGGTCGACATGCTGGGCCGGCGCGTGGGTACGAATCGCAACTGCGAGCCACCGGTAAAACGCATCAGCGCCATAGGCCAATTTCAGCATCTGCTGGGCGCATAGGCGCTGGTCCAGAGCTTCGGCTGCACGTTGCAGGTCACTCACCGTCGCCCCCGCCGCGCACCTGTCGATGGGCGTCGGACCGGCCGAGCAGATCGGATCGGCCGAGCAACACTAGCCATTCGGCAAACTCAGGATCGGCGGGGAGGTCTCCAGCGGAAGCCCGGGCAACGACGTCCTCGTCCAGAAGTTGCCACTTTTCCCGCAGCTCAACCAGGCGAGCGTGCACGAACGCAGTGTCGGGAGTTGGCTGCGCGAATTGGGCCTCGTGGCCGCGCAAAAGCGACATGAAATTCGGGGCGCTCTGATGCAGCGCAAGGCAAGAAGGCCGATCGACCACCACGACCAGCTGCGGCCATTGCTCCTGCAGCCGGCTGCGCCCGAGCTCCAGCCGTTGGATAGCCTCGCCATTGAGCCCAACGAGCTGGGCCAGTCCCACTGTGCCGGTGTGGGGTCCCGTCGTGTCGGTCCAGGTACCTGCAAGGTCCGCAACGCGAACCGTGTGGCCCAGCTCCGTCACGATTTGCTCGATCTGCTGCGCCGTGAACCCCACATCATCGGCGCAGACCAGGTGCCAGCCCACGCGCAACGACAGCTGCAGCGCAAGACCCGCGTCGTCCAGCTTGCGCAGCCCTGTCATATGCACCCCACCTGATTCGCGCGGGACGGCTGCCCGGGCCCGATTGGCAACTGGCGAGAATCAGGCGGGGACCCCGGTTCGGGCCCGCAGAATTGCCAAGGTTTCCGATCCGAATTGGACGGATTCGGTATCATGGGTGGCCTCCGCCGATGGCGGTCAAGAACGGCACAATGCACGGGTGCACGCGGTGAATGGGCGGACCGGACGGGCCCTGGTATTGCAGGACGCGGTTGGTTTGGATGAGCGCTCGGTCTTCCCAGTCGCGCGCCACAAACTCGCCGGTGGCCGCAACCTGGCGCAGTTGCTGGATCTCCTTGTCCGTCAGGCCAAACACCAAGTCGCGGCCCAGGTCGCTGGCGGCGAAGTCCACGTCGGACCCATCGACCGCCGCAGCGCCGCGAACCCAAGCGTTGGTCAGCGCCGCTTCGGCAAGCTGCAACAAGTGCCGCAAAATACCGCCCGAGAGCACGGCAATCCGCGAACGCTCCACTGGGCCAAGCAATTGCGCTTCGGTGCGCCGGGCGAGGACGGAGGCCAGGAACTCCTCCCCCGCAGGCGTGCTGGGATCCGGCGGCGTCACTGGGATGACCCGCTTGAATTCGGCGAAGATCCCGGCGCGCTCCACCCCCATGCTGGCTCGGAAAGGCGCGACGATGGCAAGGCCCACTTCGGCGGCCGCGCAGGCTTGGAGCAAGGGTTCGACAAATTCTTCAAAATTGTCGGCAAGGCTCTGGCGGTCCAGGCCGTCGATGAGCCAGACCAGCGAGCCGAACTTGAACTGGTGCATCAAGGATTTTAGATAGGCAAGTTCCTCAACGTACTCACGCAAGTGTGCCGGAGTATCGCGCACAGGATCAATTGGTGGCGCGAAGTGGTCGGTAAACGGGCGAAGCTTGTACCTCGATCGGGGTATGTGCTCGAATAAATCACGGGACGCAAGCTCCGCGCAGTAGGCCACCCAGGCATCCTTTGCGATCTGAAAGCGACCTTCGTTTGGCGCCTCGAACTGCAACCCAGCGTAGACATCGGCCATCAGCGCCGCGAACTGCACGTCGAACTGTCCAGGTCGGACATCGACGAGCCGAGTCAAGTCGGCATACCGAGCGAAGATTCCAGCCGTAGACGTCAAGACTCGGCCGGCCGCCAGCAACTCGGTGCTCTTGCCGCAGCCGATCGGCCCCGTCACCAAATGGCACGACCCGGGCCGGACTGGCAGGTGCCGGGCCAGAGTCTGGGCCACCGGGTCCGGGCGGTCGACGTACAGGTCCGCGTCGCGCTGGGACCGCAAGGGTTGCTTGCCGTCCAGGCGCTCCAGCACCTCGCGGAACTGGGTCAGGCGGTCCATGGGTTCCTCCGGACGGCGGATCGGGGCAGGACCCAATGGGTCAAGCGGCTCGGGAGCCACCAAGTTGCACCGCAGGGTGGCCAGCGGGGACATAGCTTAGCGCGCGACGGGGCTCGCGTCACGCGGCCACTCGCAGTCTGGACGGTCTTGGAGCGTTTGCTTGGCGGCAGTAGGCCTGATTTGGCCACGACCGTTCACCTTGGACCGCCCCCGGAGCACCGAGCAGAATGCCGAAGCTACCGAGCAACGTCGCAGCGAGTCGGCCGCAGGACGCGAGCTTGCGACCCACCCAGAGGTAGGGAGTCGTCCAAGTTCACCTTGGACCGACCTACATCGCCACCGTCACCACCAGCCACGTCAGCTCGAAAATGCCCGCGCCTTCCGCCGTTGCCAGGCCCTTGCCATCGGCGAGCAAGGGCACGGGCGCACTGGCGCTGCCGTCCAGCGGGCTGAGCGAGCGGACCCAGACCTTGCCGCCGAACGGCTGGCCGCCGGGGACGCGCACACCGATGGGCGAAGTGCTGGTCGAACCGAAGGGATAGACCACGTAGACGGCCAGCACCTTCTCGCCGGCAACCTGCAGCAGGCTCGGCACCTGGCTGGGCGGCACCTGGCGGGCGCCCAGCTGTCCCTCCTTGATGGCCCCCAGCGCCAGACTCAGATCCGCAGGCTGGACCTGCAGTTGCAGACCGTCGCCCAGGAGCAGCGTCTGGGTGGCACCGGCACTGGGGTCGACCGGCAGCAGCTCGGGCAGGTTGGGCGCATACAGCGTGCCCAGGTCGCGGTCGGCCGGCCCGGTCACCAGCACCGGCACCAGCAGCTCGGCGCGCGGCGGCACGCCAAACACGTCTTCGGGCACCTTGAGCGCCAGTTGCAGCCGCGGCACGTCCAGCGCGAAGTGGCCGGCGTCGTCCGAAGTGGTGACGAGGCAGATGCTGGCGGTGCAGCAGGTTACGGTCTGGCCGACCAGCAGGGCGCCATTTTCGCCCCGCACGGTCCCGGCGAGGTGGGTCAGGTTCTCGTCGGTGGCATCATCGGGGCCTTGGCGGTTGTCGGCGGCAGCTGCGGAAGTGTCGGCGGGTTCAGTGGAATCTGCACCGGCATCGGCCGGGGGAGTCCCACTCGGACCATCCCCCGCCTGGGTATCGAAATGCCCAGTTTGCGGCGCCGCGGGCGGCCCAGAACCGCACGCGGCCAGCGCGGCGACGGCCGCCAGCGCCCACCACAACGCGAAAGAACCCCTGGTCGGCGGCTCACCCATACCCGTACTCCACTGCGGCGGGCCGCACGGGCGCGCCCAAGCACCCGCCGACCTGTGGTTGGCAGGCTGCCGCGAACGGCCCAGACCCCCTTGTACTGGGCCGTCCGCGGCAGATCCTCCAGCGGCTACTGTGCCAACGCCGCGAGGATTTCGGCCTCGATAGCATCCGGGTCGTACTCGCGGGCCACGTAGCGAATCACGCCGTCTTTGCCCACCACTACGTCGTCGGGGAATGGGTTGACCCCTTTGAAGTTCTTCTGGATGGCATCGAACGTGTGGGTCGAGGGATCTTCCAGGCCGATCTTGTAGGTGATGCCCAGGTTCTTGACGTAGGCCTGCACGATGTCCATGGTATCGGGCACATTCGCATTCAGCTTGACGACTTCGATCTTGTCGCCGAACTTCTTCTGGAAGCGGTCCTGGTAGTCCTTGACCTCTACGCTGCAGACCGGGCAGAACGAGGCCCAATAGCCCAGGAGCAGCACCTTGCCCTTGGCGGACGACGAGGACCATTCGTCGCCGTCGACCAGAATTCCCTTGGTTTCCGGCAGCGGCTTGCCCACCCCGAAACCCGCCTGATTCGCCACCAAGAACGCCTGGCGCTTGGGCTGGTCGGGGTCGTCCGAGAACAGGCTGAGGAGCGCATACTCCTTGGTCGCCGTCGCGGTCGCCGCGAACGCCAGGTCCAGCGCCGCCGATTCGCCCGGATTGATCCGCAGCTGCGTCTGCTTGACGGTGAAATTGGCCGCGCCGGTCCAGATGCTGAAGATGGTCAGCGGCGCGGTGCCGTGGTTGCTGAGCTTGAACGAGATCGCCTTGCTCTGGCCGGCGGCCACCGGGCCAAAATCGATGACGTTGGCCGCCTCGGGGACGACCAGGTGCGGCGCCGCCCGCTCGGGGTGCAGGGCAAAAGCGTACGGCACCCACCAGTTGCCCACGAAGATGTCCTTGCCGTTCATCGCCACGCCCATGGTGCGCGCGGTGGCCGGCGGGTGGCCGTCTTCGGCATACGGGCTGGGGTAGACCGTGTCGGTGGTCAAGCGCAGTGCGCCAATCAGCTTGGGCGCCGCGGGGTTGGACACATCGTAGGCGCGGGTGTCGTTCCAGGCGGCGACCACCACCCGTCCGTCCGCGTACGCCGTGCGGATCGCCGAGCCCAAGGTCTTGGTCTGGCTGAGGATCACCGGCTTGCTGGGGTTGCTGACGTCCAGCACCACCAGACCGGCCTCGCCGGCGGCCAGATACACCAGCTTGCCTTCGACGGTCAGCCCCTTGGCTACCCCCGGAATCGCCAGCTTGCCCAACAGCTTGGGCGCCTTGGGGTCGCTGACGTCCACCGTGGCGAAACTGCCGTCGATGTCCGTCACGTAGGCCGTGGTCCCCACCACCCGCACGCCCCAAGTGCTGCCGAGGCCGCTGACACTGCCCAGACGGGTCAGCGCGTGGGTCGCCGGGTCGGGCTGGTAGATGCCCAAGCCGTTGAGGCGCAGCGCCACATAGACCAGGCCGTTGGCCGCATCGATGCCCTCGTAGCTCTCGCCCGGCTCTTGCAGCACCGGCACCTGCTGCGGCGTCATGGTCTTGCCGTCCGCGCTGAACTTGCTGATGTCCCAGCCGGTCACAAAGGTGGGGTTTTGGACGTTGCCGCGGTGGGTGGTCCAGACGATGGCGTTATCCGGCGCCAGGTGGATGCAGCCGCCGGAGCGTTTGTCGTTGGGAATCACATGCTTGATGCCTTGGGCCAGGAACTTCATGGTGGCCGGGACCGCAGCGTCGATGACGTTGAAGGTGTAGCTGCACTGGAACAAGCGCTTGTCGGACGCCCTGTAGCGGACCTCGTCGGTGTGCATGTGGCCGTTCTGCTCCTGCAGGCGCTTGACGAGCACCCACGGGCTCTGGAACGCGCCCGGCTGCAGCTTTTCCTCGGCCTTGGGCACGTCCGGCGCCGGCGCGCCTTGATCCTGAACGGCATCCGGGGTGCCCGAGTTGGTATCGGCCACGGCGCCCGAACCACACTCGGCGGCTTGGGCAGGGTTGCTGTCCACGTGGACATCGGCCACCTGGGTGGCGGCGGGCGAGGCCGCATTGGCGCCACAGCCGGCAACAAAGGCGAGCAGTGGCAAGAACTTGAAATGCAAACGGCGCATGGTGGGCTCCAGCGGGCACCCGTCGCGCCCGGGGAATCGGCGCGGCCAGACGGGCCCCAGAGTGCGTTCCGCGGGAAACGTGGGCGGCGAGCCGCCGGCTCCAGGGCGAAAGCGACAATTCATGGCACGGCGGGCACACCCGGCCCGACCGATCTTTCCAACTCAGCCGATCCTTCCGGCGCGGACCCGACAGGACGAAAGTGGACCGACACTCCCCAGAGAGGGTGTTGAAGAGGCCCCCAATTCCGTCACCCCCGCGCAGGCAGGGGCCCAGGCTAATTCATCGAAAGGCCTGGGTTCCCGCTTTCGCGGGAATGACGAAAAAGGGGGCCCGCACGAGCTTTCGCAACATGCTCCACACAGTTGAGGGTTGGCCGAAATGGGGTCAAAGGTCTGGGGGACCAGGCCGAAGAGATTGCAAAGCGCGTGCCAGAACGGCCAGGGCCCGGCGCGGGGCCAGCGTCGCAACTATGCCAGCGCTGGCAAGGTGTTGGCGGCGGCGGCGTCCACGAAATGGCGTGGTGGGCGGGCGCGAATCCGCGCTATTTCGCGGCCCAGGGTAGCCCGCCGCGGTGCCATGCCGCCCACGGCTCTCGACACTGCATAACTCCCACGTTACTCTGGCGCTCACCCCGAGCGGCGAGGACTGGCAACGTTGCCACTCCTCGTTTTCTCGCCCTGCTGGACCCACGACCCGACCATGGACCACCTCCAACCCGTTATCCTGCAAAGCGAATACCAAGACGCGCTGCAGACGCTGCAGACCATGACCCGCGAGCACGCCAAGACCTACCGCCTGGGCCTGGGCCAGTACATCCTGCAGCGCTTCTTTGCCGGCAACGCCGCGCTCTACGGCAGCAAGGACATCTACAAAGACAGCAAGTTTTCGGACTTCTTGCAGATCCACGCCGCCGACCTGGCCGAGCTGGACCTGAGCGAGACGACCCTGCGGCGCAGCGTGCGCGCCCACATCTGCCACAGCCAGCTGCCGCCCGGGGTGCGCGATCAGCTCGGCTGGAGTGCTCTGCTCCACATCGCCAGCGTGGACGAGGTGAACCAGCGCGCGCGGCTGGCGATGGCGACCGTGACGCAGAAATGGCCGGTTTCCAAGGTCAAGGAGGCCGTGGAGCTGGTCCGGCAGAACCGCCTGTGGGATGCCGATCCCGACGAAGCGGGCCTGCAGCTGCCTCTGCCCAAGCCCGCGCCGCCGATTCAGCCCGGGCGGCTGGTGACGCGCAGCGAGAAGTGGGGCGAGGACATCGACGCCTGGCAGGCGGAATTCGCTCAGATCGACGCCAGCGCGCTGGGCAAGCGCGAGGTGGCGCGCCTGCGGGCCGCGGTGCAGAAGGTGCGCGGGCAGCTGGATGCCTTGGAGCGCCGTCTGGGTTGATGGCGCGTGGCCACGGCAGCGACAACTTAGGGATGGATCTCGTGGACGAGCAGCCGGTGGACGACTGGGCATA
>JACRCU010000028.1 GCA_016218865.1 Deltaproteobacteria bacterium
CTGGACTGCGCCGCCTACCAGTCCTGTGATTCCGGCCTGCACCGGTGCCTGACCTCGGCCGGCTTCTGCGACTCTGACGGCCAGTGCAACTCCTGGGAGCTGTGCAACCCTGCCAACCACACCTGCCAGCCCAAGCTGTGCAGCACCGGCAAGTGCTTGAGTGGCCAGTTCTTTGGTTGCAAGGCCGACGGCACGGGCTACACGGCCGCCGTCAACTGTCTGGACGGCAAGCCGTGCAAGCAGGACCTGTGCGATCCGGCTCTGGGCTGCAGCCACCCGGTCGTCGGCGACGGCACGGCGTGTGACGACGGCAAGGGCTGCCCCGGCGACCTGTGCCAGGCGGGGACCTGCGTCGGCGTCCCGCTGGCACTGGAGGCGACTTTCGGCACCGTGCCTTACGCAATGGCCGATCGCCTGGCGGTCAGCGAGGATGGCGGCTTCGTCGGCATCGGCCGGGCGCGCCAGGTGGTTGGTGCACCGATGAACGCCTGGGCCTTCAAGATCGACGGCAAGGGTAAGCTGCTGTGGCAGGTCCACTATCCGGCGGGCGAAAAGGCCCTGAACGGCGTCGCCTCCGACGGTGCGGGCGGGCTCTTCGCCGTCGGCACCGAGGCGAGCGACCCCGTGGCGATTCGGCTCGACGCCACGGGCAAGACCGTATGGACAAAGTACATCGCCGAGAAGGGCGGCCAGGTGAGCAGCGCTGTGCTGCTGCCCGATCAATCGCTTGTGGCCGGCGGGACGGCGGCGCCCAGCTCAGCATCCGCGCCGACGCTGTGGCACATCGCCGCGGACGGCAGCCCCCTCGGCAGCTTCACACCGCCCGCGCCAGCACCCGAAGCCGGCGGGCAAATCAACGCCATGACCATGACGCCAGCCGGTCACATCGCCATCGCGGGTGCGCGCTACCACCAGCAGGTTCCGATCGGCTCTGTGACGTGGCACGCCTGGGCCGCTCTAATCAAGGTCGACTTCAAGGCCGTGGTGAGCGAAGCCTTCGTGGACGGCGGGGGCACGGGCTTCGGCTCGGTGGCGGCGCTGCCCAACGGGGGCTTGGCAGCGACGCGCGGAACGCCCCAGGGCGTCACCATCCAGCGGTTCGACGCAGCCCTCAAGTCAGTGTGGACGACCAGCGCGCAGGCCGTGTTGGCAGGGGCGGTGGTGGCCACGCCGGACGGTCAGTTGGCTTACGTCGGCCAAGCCTACTCGCTGAATATGCCCGCCCTTGGGGTCTTTGACGGCGTGTTCATTCCACTCGATCCGGCGAACGGCACTAGCCTTGGCACCTACCAGGTCGGCCGCGGCGGCCCCGATGCGTTCCTCAACGGCGTCGGTACCGCCGAGGGCTTCGCACTGCACGGCTACGCCTCGGCACCCGGCAACGTCCGCCGCGCATGGTTGGTGCGCCCCGATGCGAGCGGACACACCGCCTGCGCCTGCATTGGCGGCAGCAAGTCCGAAGTGTGCGACGACGGTAATTCCTGCACCCTGGACAGCTGTGATCCCAGCACTGGCTGCCAGCACAAAACGGCCGTCGACGGGGCCGCTTGCGACGACGCCAGCCCGTTCAGCGCGGGACTCACCTGCACGGCAGGCAAGTGTGCGGGCTGCAACCACGCCACGGTGGCGCCGGTGGCCAACATCACCAACGTGGCATTGATGGCCATCGCGCCCGACGGCAGCCTCCGCGCCGAACTCACCAACAGCTACACCTCGGCCACTCGCCTGGTCCGCATCGACGAGGACGGCAAGGTCCCGTGGAACAAGACCTTCAGCTCGTTCACCACGGCGGGAATGGCCCAGTACCTGGCGGTGCGCGAGGACGGGGCGACCGATGTGCTCGTCTACGAAAACGGACCCTGGAAACACTACGGCTTCCTTGTCGACGGCACGCCCATGAGCCCGCCATCGACACCCGGGACCGGCATCGCGCCGACCGCGGTCTACTGGACGGCGGACGGCAAGCTCGCGGAGCTGATCTACGACACGTCCGGCGAGCAGTTCCGCGAGTATGTGGGCAACTGGGGGGCGCTGTCCTCGTCGCCGAACTGGACCCAGAGCGCCCAAAAGTCCGTCACCGGGTCAGTCGAAGCGGTGGCGAGCCCGGGACCCACGCCCGGCGACCTGACCCTGTGCTACCGCAGCAGTGTCTCCACCAGCGGCGTCCTTTTCGTGCGCCGCAACGGCAACAGCGGAGCTTGGAGCTCGCCTGTGTCGGTCAGCGTGACCGGCGACGCCCAGTGCATGCCCGCCAACAGTGCGACAGGCGTCGTCGTGGCCAACAAGGTCGGCGGCGCCGTCAAGCAGATCATCCGCTTCGATGCCAACGGCATGGCGGCCTGGACCGCGACCGAGCCGTGGATCGCGAGCGCCTGGGGCTTCGTCAAGGCGAACGAGAACTTCTACGCTTGGGGGCAGACCGACAGCTACTCCCCGTGGCAGGTGTGGCGCCTCGATGCCAGCGGCAACGCGGTCGCGACGGCGACGCTGGGCAAGGCGACCTCCTACACCGTGGGCCAGAACCTCGTCGGGGCCCGCGCTGTGGGCAACGCCATCGTGCTCTGTGGCTACACGCAGTACACGCCCACACCCAAGCTCGGCTACGAGTACCCCGTCCGGGCGCAGGTCGATCTGACGCCCGCGTTCGTCTGCCTGCCGTGAGCCGCGGGGCCAGAGGCGCAGGCAGCGGCGCCACCAGCAGGCATTGACCCGCCCGCCGCCGCCGGTTCGGGACGCCTAAACCCGCGCCCCGAACCAGCACATGCCGTGCCCTGCCACCACCAAAACTCGTCTACTTCACCGTCATCGCCGACAGCATCAAGTCCGAGTCCGGCGGCGTACCGTCGTGCTTGGCCAGCGAGGCCTGCAGCGGCACCGTCTTGGGCGGGTCCTTCCAGGTCACCAGCGTGCTCGCGTCGCTGACGTCGCTGCCGGCCAGCGGGTAGTTCTTGGCGGTGCCATCCTTCAAGGCGTCCACGGCCACGTCCAGCTTGTCGATGCCGGCCGAGCCGTTGTACCAGTAGCCGGCGTAGCGCACGCCGTTCATGGTGCCGGTGTAGACCTGAGAAACGGCGCGGACTTTGTCGCCGGTGACGGCGATGCCTTTGACGCGGTGCTCGGCCATCTCGTCGGGGCCCTTGCCGCTGAAGTGGAAGGCGGACCACTCCAGCGCGCCGTCGGGGCTGACGCGGCCGAGCCAGCCGTCGCCCATCTGGCCGTCGAAGCCGTCGATGAAGATGCGCCCGCCGACCCACAGCTTGCCGCCGATGAAGCGCGCGACGTGGACGTTGTTCTTGTCGCCCGAGCCGCTGAGGACTTGCTTGGTCCACAGGGCGCTGCCGTCGGGGCCGAACTTGCCAAAGGCGAGCGCCGTGAGCGAGCCGCGCACGTCCAGGCCGGCGTAGAGGTTGCCCGCCCCGTCCAGGTCCAGGCTGTTGACGTTGCCGCCCTTGCCCAGACCCACAGTTTTGACCCACTCGATCTCGGGGGCGCTGTCGGCGTTCTTGATCTTGGCGATGTAGGCGCCCGAGCCGCTGACGCCGCCGATCCAGGCCGAGCCCTTGCCGTCACCGCGCACCGCGTAGATGCGGTCGTTGTAAGTGGGGGTGAAGTCGAAGCCTTTCTTGGCCTTGACGCTGCCGTCGGCGGGGTCCAATGCCACAAAGAGTGCCAGGCCCTCGCCGCCGATGGCGTTGGTCGGGTCGCCGCAGGTGCCGGCCGCGTAGACCACCGGTCCGCTGGCGTCCACGGCGTAGAACTCCGCGCTTTGCGAGGCCTTGTCGAGCTTGCCGTAGCCGAACAGCTTGCTCCAGGCGGGGGTGCCGTCGGCGCCGATCTTGGTGATGCCGCCGTTGAAGGCGCTGTTGGCCGAGCTGCGCGAGATGGAGGCAATGGCGTACAGGTTGCCGGCGGCGTCCAGGCTGAGCGAGCCGGCGCTGCCGCCCGATTCGGCGTTCTGGCCCGGGTCGCGGGCGCGGTCCTTGTATTGGCCGTTCCAGAACTTGCTCCACAGCAGCTTGCCGTCGGCGCCGACCTTGGTGACGAGCACGCCTTCGTCGATCGAAAAGTCCACGTTCGCGCTGACGTATTGGTTGCCCGCGCTGTCGGCGACCATGGTGCCCACCAGCTCGTCCTTGTCGGGCGTGCCCAGGGCCTGGTCGGGCTCCACCGTAGCGCCGACCGGCCACGTCGAGTCGGGTGCGCCGCGGCCGCTGAGGGCGATTTCAAAGGTGCCGGCGTCGGTTTCGACCTTCAGGGTGGCTTTGCGCTCGGCGCCGAGCACGGGGTAGAAGCGCACGTAGAAGTCGTACGACTTGCCGGTGGCGATGGTGGCGCCGGCCGCGTCGATGGGCTTGGCCTTGATGTCGTACTTCTGCAGCGACCATTCCTCGGCCGGCGAGTCGGCCGCGGGCGTCAGCGTGACGTCTTTGACGGTGACGGTCTTGCCCGTCATGTTGTTGACAGTAAAGGGCTCCCGCTGCTCGCTGAACAGGGCGATCTTGTTGTTGGCGGCGTTCATCGGGATGAACCAGCTCGACTCGACCGGCTTGGCGTTCGAGAGCACGGTGACCGTGGTCGGCAGCTTGTCGCCGGCGTCGCCCGTCGCGGCGGTGTCGCTGGCGGTGGCGGTGTCGCTGACGGCGTCCTGGCCAGCCCCGTTGCCGCCGCTACTGTTCGTGGCCGTGCCCGTGTCACAACCAATCAACAGGCACACGGCAGCCACGGACCACACCGTCCGGGCCGCTGGCCATTGCGCTGGCCCAGTCAAGGGTTGGGGCACCAGGTGTTTTCGCAGGTCGAGCATGAGTTCCTCCGCTGCAGCACAGGGGGTTGGCGCCCGATTGGCGCAAGTCGATATCGCGCACGATCGGTGCACGCAAGGCCCGCCCACAAGCTTGCCTGTGCGGGAATGATGGACGAGGGGCCAGCGTGGGTCAAGGCTGCCGCCGGCCGTCCCCGGGCAGGTTGTCCCATTGCCAAGGCTCTCGCTTCGCACGGGACGGGCTCTGCATCCAACCAGAATCCGGCCAATTCGCCTCGGAAACCTTGGCATTTCGCCGGGCCGCAGCGGGGTCCACGCTCACGCTCGGCCGTCGCATGGCGGGCAAGTCGGGCCGCGCGTGCGGGAATCCGGTGGGGTGCCCAGCACAGCGGCCCGGCGCAGAACTTGCTGTGTGGCGCAGCGCCAGTAGGCTGGCAAGGTCCGGCAAGTGTGCTGGGCGGCGTGGGACCAGGCGGTGCTGCCAATGGCGTCGAATTCCGACCGATGGCCTGGACCATTCTTGGGGCCGCAACCGGAGCTGCCGGCGGGTTCGCACCCGTTGCCGGGCGGGTCGGACGGGCCGAACCTGCGGCAATCCGGTGGGGTGCCATGGACCCGGCCTTCGCACCTGACCTTCTTCGTCGAGCTGCCCGGGACCGAGCTCGAGGCCCTCCTCAGCGATGCCGTGCTGGCCACGTTGGCCCAGGCGCGCGCCGGGCTTGCCGTCGCGATGCTGGATCTGCAGCCCGAGCGGGCCGTTGCCTTGCGGCGGGCGGCGGCCCACGGCGTGGAGCTGACGGCGTGGCTGGTCCTTGACCCAGAGGATGGCTATTGGCTGACGGTCGACAATGCCCGCCATGCGGCGCAACGTTGGCAACAGGTGCGGGAGTGGCTGGCGGCGGAAGCGCTGACCGTGCAAGCGGTGGGGCTCGACATCGAGTTGCCGGAGCCGGACGCCGTGGCGCTGATGCGCGCGCCGGGCCAGGCCGTGCGGCAGCTGTGGCGGCAGCGACGGCGGCGCGGAGCGGTTGCGCAGGCGGTTGCGGACTATCGCACGCTGGTGGCCGAGCTGCGGGCCAGCGGGCTGCGGGTCGAGACGTACCAGTTCCCGTTGGTCGTCGAGGAGCGCGCCGCCGCGTCGACCCTGCTGCAGCGCGTGCTCGGCATCGCCGATGTGCGCGGCGACCGCGAAGTCCTGATGCTGTACCGCAGCGTGCTGCCGCAGCCGTGGGGGCACTGGCTCATCGACCTGTGGGGCGGCGACGCCGAGGCCATCGCCGTGGGCATCAGCGGCGGCGGGGTAGCCTCGCTGCAGGGCGCATTTGCCAATCGCTTGCTGGACTTGGAGGCCTTGCGGCGCGAACTGGCGCGGGCGCGGCACTTCGGGTTGCCGCTGTACGTGTTCTCGCTCGAGGGGTGCATCGCGGCGGACATGCTGGTCGACTTGCTGGACCAGCCGCTGCCGGCGGTGGCGCGGCCGCGGGCACCCGTGGCGCTGCGCGGGCTGCGGTGGCTGCTGCGGACGGCGCTGCGGGTCGACCGGGTCTGGGGGCGGCTGGGGCGACGGACGTAGCGCTCGTTGCTGCGGCGGTGGGGGATGGCGGCGTTGCGGTTCGCCGGCGGACCACAACCGGATCCGCAGTATTCGTGTTGCTTTCTGAAGGATTAGACGCGCGCGCCGAATTCATTTTTTGCGATTCCGGCGGCCCGGCGCTCCGCGCCGTCTGCCTGCGACCGCGGCGAACCGCGCCCCGGGCGGATGGGGGCAGCCCCCTGCGCCGCTCCGGCGAACCGGCCGCGCCGCCAGCCCGATCCCAGTGCATTACGATTTTGTGATACAGTTGCGACTTCTGCTAATCTGCGGCCATGGGCGCCCCCCCGCACGCGCGCCCGCTGGCTCTGCCCCGGCGACGAGGACGATGCTCACCACCTGCCATCTTGGACCGCGGAGCACACCCTGGCGAGCCCCGTGGCTTGGCCTGCTGCTCGCGCTCGCCGGCGCCGCGCCAGCCTGCTCCGGCAATGCCCCTACCCGCGCCGCTGCCGCAGCCGCGGTCGAAGACGCGCCGCCCGCGGCCCAGTTCACCAGCGACGGCAACGGGTTCGACAGCAGCGGCGTCGGCAGCAACGGCGACGCCGCGGGCAAGTCCGACGCGTCCCCAGCGGGCGACAGCGTCTACCCCGGTACCGGACCCGACAGCGTTGCCCAGAGCGACGCCGACGACCCACCCAAAGGCTTTGACAGCGCGGGCTTCGACAGCGGCCCGGCCGACGCCGACGACGCCGGACCATGCGAATTCCCCGCCGCGCCCGGGGTCGGACAGCCCGGCGCCCCGTGCACCGAGCCGGCCGATTGCGACAGCGGCTGGTGCGTCAACGGACCCACCGGCAAGATCTGCACCAAGACCTGCACCAGCTGCTGCCCCGCGGGCTACGCCTGCGAGGTCACCACCGGTTCGGCGGGCGGCGACAACGCCTACGTGTGCCTGCCAAAGCAAAACGCCTTGTGCCGTCCCTGCTTGGCCGATGCGGAGTGCGCAGCCCTGAGCGCCGGGGCGTTGTGCGTGGCCTACGGCGACACCGGTCACTTCTGCGGCGGGGCCTGCACCAGCGACGCCAACTGCTTTATCGGCCACACCTGCCAACTGGTCCAAGGCAGCGGCGGCAGCGCCAAGCAGTGCGTCAAGACCCAGGGCGAGTGCGCCTGCAGCGAGGCCGCCATTGCCGCTGGGGCCAGCACCACCTGTCAGAACCAAAGCGCCGCCGGCACTTGCAAGGGCGTGCGGCAGTGCAAGGCCAGCGGGCTCAGCGCCTGCAGCGCGACCATTCCCGCCGCCGAAAGCTGCAACGGCCTGGACGACAACTGCGATGGCGCGACCGACGAACCGGGCGCAACCGGCTGCACCAACTACTGGTTCGACGGCGATGGCGACGGCGCCGGCCTGCCCAGCGCCGCCACCCAATGCGCCTGCGCCATGCCCGCGGGCGCCACCGGCACGGCCAACACCGACTGCGACGACAGCGACCCCACCATCCACGCTGGCGCCGCCGAAGTCTGCAACGGCAAAGACGACGACTGCGACGGCGTGGTCGACTCCGGCGCCGCGGCCGACCTGGACGGCGACGGCCTCGCCGACTGCATCGACCCCGACAGCGACGGCGACGGCGTCGACAACCCGGCCGACTGCTCGCCCAGCAACGCCGCCGTCCACCCCGGCGCCGCCGAAGTCTGCAACGGTCTGGACGACGACTGCGACGGCAGCACCGACGCCGCGGGCAGCGGCGGCTGCTCGCCCTACTTCGGCGACGCGGACCAAGATGGCTTTGGCTTTGGGCTGGTGCAGTGCCTCTGCCAGCCCACCGGCGTCGCCACCGCCAAGAACAACCAGGACTGCGACGACGGCAACCCCAGCGTCAACCCCGGCACCGCCGAGAAGTGCGGCAACGACAAAGACGACGACTGCAACGGCGAGGTCGACGAAGAGGGCGCCGCGGGCTGCCTGACGCTGTACTTCGACCCCGACGGCGACGGCTACGGCAACGACGACAAGGCCTGCCTCTGCAGCAAGCAAGGCGTCTACCAAGCCGAGAAAAGCGGAGACTGCGCCCCCAAGAACTCAGCGATTTCGCCCGGCGCCACCGAGGTCTGCAACGGCGTGGACGACAACTGCAAGGGCGGCACCGACGAAGCGGGCGCCGACGGCTGCAGCAACTACTACGCCGACGGCGACGGCGACGGCGTGGGCAAGGCCGGGCCGACCCAGTGCTTGTGCGCGCCCGCGGGCACGTTCACCGCCCTGGTCGCAGGGGACTGCAACGACGGCCTCGCCGCGGTCAAACCGGGCGCCACCGAGGCCTGCGACAGCCTGGACAACGACTGCAACGGCAAGACTGATGAGCCCGGCGCCACCGGCTGCAAGACCTGGTACGTCGACAAGGACGGCGACAGCTACGGCGTCGCGGGCGAAGGCAGCTGCCTGTGCCTCGCCTATCCCCCCTACTCCACGCAAAAGGGCGGGGACTGCAACGACAGCAACAACCAAGTGAGCCCCCAGGCCCAGGAATTGTGCGACGGCGTCGACAACGACTGCGACGGCAAGACGGACGAAGAGGGCGCCACCGGCTGCACCAACTACCTCCTCGACGCCGACGGCGACGCCTACGGCGTCAGCGGCCAGAGCAAGTGCCTGTGCAAGTCCGCTGCGCCGTACACGGCGGCCAACGGCGGCGACTGCAACGACAAGTCCAGCACCGTCCACCCCGCCGCCAGCGAGGCCTGCGACACCGTAGACAACAACTGCGACGGCCTGACCGATACGGCCAACGCCACCGGCTGCTCCAGCTTCTTCCAAGACGGCGACGGCGACGGCTACGGCACCCCCTACGCCGCGCCCAAGTGCCTGTGTTCGCCCAGTGTGCCGTTCACCACCGCGACCTCTGGCGACTGCAACGACGGCGACAAAGCCGTCTACCCCGGCGCCGCGGAAGTCTGCAACGGCAAAGACGACAACTGCGACGGCAGCAGCGACCCCGCCGGCAGCGGCGGCTGCAGCACCTACTATGCCGACGGCGACGGCGATGGATTCGGCAGCTCGAACTCGGCCCAGTGCCTCTGCGCGGCCAGCTCGCCCTTCACGGCCGGCAAGGGCGGCGACTGCAGCGACCAGAACGCCGCGGTGCACCCCGGCGCCACCGAGTCCTGCAACAGCTTGGACGACGACTGCAACGGCAAAACCGACGAAAGCGGCGGCTCCAGCAAGTACTACCTGGATGCCGACGGCGACGGCTTCGGCACCGGCAACCCGGTCACTGCCTGCGGCCCGGCCAGCCCCTACACGGCGGGCAAGGCCGGCGACTGCAACGACAGCGACAAGGTCGTCTACCCCGGCGCCGCCGAGGTGCAGTGCAACAAGAAGGACGAGGACTGCAGCGGTGCGGACTTGTGCACGGTCTGCCAGACCACCGTGCTCGAGAGCTTCGACAACGGCAGCAACGGTTGGACGCTCGGTACCGGCTGGACCCTGGCGAACTGGGCCGGCAAGGGCGGCGGCGCGGGCCTGGCCTACGGCAACGGCGTCAACAGCTACCCCACGGCGGTCAACGCGTCGGTGAGCTCCAAGAGCCTCACCATCCCAAACGGCACGACCAAGCTGCAATTCTTCTACTACTACAGCCCCGATCCCGGCGAGAACTACGGTCTGTACGACATCCTGTCCATCTCGTTCGACGGCCAAGAAATCGTCCACCGCTACGGCGCCGACGCCGAGTTCCACGGCTGGGTACAGTTCACCTTGACGGGAATTCCCCAGTCGATGTGGGGAACTTCGGTGCCCTTCGTGGTGTCGATGCAGACCATAGACGGCAGCTACAACGCCGGCCCGGGCATGGCGGTCGACGCCATCACCGCTCTGTGCAACTGACCTGCGCGCGCGAGAACCTGCCGCAGGCTCCAGGCGATTGAGCCAGTCCAGAGCGGTCCCTTGGCGCCGCCGGTTCGAGGCTCCTGCACGTCGCGTGGCGGACCCGGGGCGGCTTTTTCCGCGCGCGGAGATCGTGTGCCGCCCGGGCGCGTCCAAGTCGCGGGCGCCCCGGCGCCGACGCTGGTTGCGCGGGCGGTACGACCAGCGTGGCGACCTGCCCATTGGACAGCGGAGGACCCTCATGTCGGCAAAGGTGCTCGTCTTTGTGGCCGCGTGCCTGCTGACGACGGCGCCCGCGCTGGCCAAGCCCGCGCCCCGCCCCTCGCCCACCGAAGTGGCGGCCGCCAATGCCGCGCTGGTAGCCGACGTCGACCGCGACCCGCGCGACACCAAGTGGCGCTACATCGTCATCCACCACACCGCGGCGGAGCACGACTCGCTCGAAGGCATCAGCGCCGGCCACGCCACGCGCTTCCGCGATCCACTGGGCATCCAGTACCACTTCCTCATCGGCAACGGCCGCTCGGCGCCCGACGGGGCGATCCAGCTGGCGCGCTGGAAGCACCGGGCGCAGTCGATCCACCTGTTCCATCCGGAGCGCGCACCGCGGGCGATCACCGTGTCGATTCAAGGCAATCTGCACGAACGCGCCCCATCGCCCGCCCAGATGCTCGCAGTCGAAACGCTGGTCCGGCGCCTGATGCAGGTCTACGCCATCCCAGTCGACCGCATCTCGACCAACACCAATGCCGACGGCCGCGCCACCGTGTGTCCGGGCAAATTCTTCCCCATCGATCGGCTGTTGTACCGCCTCGCCTACCAGGACAGCGTGTCCCTGGCCGACTGGACCAACCCGCTGGCCGGCGTGCCGATGGATGGGCCCGAGCGCGACCTAGAGGCGATCCGCACCGCGCTGCGCTGGCAAGGGGGCTGCAGGCCGGCGGTCCCGATCGGACCCTGGCAGGTCCTGAAGAAGGTCGCCGACGGCAGCGTGGAAGCGCAGATCCTGGGCATCGAAGGCGGTCTGGATTGCACAGCTATTTCCAGGCGTTTTGTAGCGATCCACACGCCGGACGGCTGGTACACGCGCGAGCTGAACGGCTACCGCAGCTCCTCGCTCAAGCTGCGCCGCGGCAAGGCCTTCGCGGTGCTGGTGCGCGACGAGCGGGGCCCGATGCAGACCTGTGCCTGGTCGGGCCGCGGCGCCCCGGTGTGCACGCTGGTGCCGCCCGCCAAGCCCTGACCGCGGGAAATGACGACAGCGCTGGCGGTGACCGGCGAGAGCGGTAGAATCCCGGCGGCGCGCATTCGCCCTCCAGGCTGCACACCCAGATGGTTCGTAGGATTTTCAAGGCAGTACGCGAGCCCGGCGGCCACGGCCTGGCCCTGTGGGCGGCGTGGGGCGCTCTGGCGGCGGTGCACCTGGCCATCCTGGCGGCGCTGCGTGCCTTCTGGCTGTTCCGCCCCGACCCCTTTGGCCACCCGCTGGTCGGCAAGGTCGACTGGTACCTGTTCCACAGCATCGCCTACGACTCGGCCGCCACGGTGATGGGGCTGCTGTACTTGCTCCCCGTCGCGTTCCTGCTGGGTTGGCTGCCCGAGCTGTGGCGCACGCGGCTGGGCGCGCTGGTGGCGGCGGCGGTGGCGCTGGCTACAGCCGGGCTGCTGGCCCTGGGGCAAATCGACTTCGAAGTCATGCGCTTTGTGGGCACCCACCTGCAGCCGACCTTGCTGCAGACCTACGGTGGGCCGCAATTGGTCCGCGAATTGCCGCGCTTGCTGCTGCACGACGCCGGCGGACCGTACCTGGGCGCCGCCCTGCTCTTTGTGGCACCGCTGGCGCAGTGGGCCTGGCAGTGGCACTGGTGGCGGCGCCGCCACGTGCATGTGCGCGCCGTGGCTGTCTTTCTGGGCGTGGCGGCCGCGGGCAAGATCTTCACGTGGCTCTGGGCGGGCTCGACCTGGAAGGTATCGGCGGTGGCCGCGCTGGTGCCGGCCCTCACCGGCGCGGGCCAGCGGGCCGAGTTGCCGGCCGCGACCCGCCAAGCCGCCGTCGCCGACCACCAGGCGCGCTGGCACGCGGCACATCCCGGTGATTCCAGCGTCTTTCCGTCGGCCGAGACGCCGCTGCTGCACCTGAGCCCGCACGTGGCCTGCATCAACGGCGCGACGACCACCGGCTGCACCAGCGACGGCGACGGCGACGGCGCGCCCCTGAGCCAGGACTGCGACGACGCGCGGCCCGACGTCCACCCCGGCGCCGCGGACGTGCCCGGCGACGGCATCGACCAGGACTGCAGCGGCGTGGACGCCGAGCCCTGGAACTTCCTGGTGCTGGTCCTGGAGTCGCACCGCGGCATGTCGGTCGGCCACATCCCGGGCGCCAAGTCGTGGTCGCCGCAGCTGGATCTCTTGGCCAAGCAGGGACTTGCCCACGGTCGCGCCCAGGCCGCCGCCTTGCCGACCATCGGCGCGTTCATGGCCATCCACACCGGCCTGTGGGCGTGCTCGCTGGATCAAGTGGCGACGCAGTTCACGCTGGCGCGGATGCCGTCGCTGCCGGCAGTGCTCGCAAGGCACGGCTACGACACCCACTTCTTCTCGGCCTTCGACCCCGCCTTCGACAACCAGAACGTGTGGCTGCGGCAGTGGTACGGCGAGGTGCACTACGACCGCAGCCGCGAAGAGGACGCGCAACTCTTGGAGTACGTGGGCAATTGGCTCAGCGAGCGCCCGGCCGGCGGCAAGCCGTTCCTGGTCACCGTCACCACCCGCACCAACCACTTCGGCTTCGAGCGCGTGGCCGGCGTGCCCAAGACCGGCGACGAGAGCTGGCCCGAGCGCATGCGCGACACCATGGGCTACTGCGACACCGCGGTGGGCAAGCTGCTGCACCACATCGAGAAACAGCCGTGGTTCGCCCACACGGTGGTGGTGGTCACCGGCGACCACGGCTACCCGCTGGGCGAGCACGGCGTGTGGTACCTGCACCAGAGCGTGCACATCGAGTCCACGGCGGTGCCGCTGATCGTGGCCGGCAACCACCCGGCGCTGCAGCGCTGGCGCGGCGTGGTGCAGATGGAGCCCGCCACCCACGTCGATCTGGCGCCCACGCTGCTCGATCTGGCCGGCATCGATCGGTCGGGCGCGTGGGTCGGGCGCTCGCTGGTGCGCGAGGGCCTGGGTACGGCGATCTCCTTCAAGGAATCGCACATGGGCATCGAGCGCGGTCGCCTGCGGGTGCTGGCCGAAGAGGGCCACGCAAGTCAGGACGAATTCAGCAAGTCCTACGACCGGGTCGCCGACCCGCGCGAAGAGCGACCGCTGCCGCTGACCGACGCCGCCCGCGCCCTGGCGACCGAGGTGCAGCGGGCCTCGGACCTGATGCGCGACCTGTACCGCCGCGACCAGATCCTGCCGCAGGGCTGGGGTCCGGCGGGGGCTCGGCAGCCGGGCAAGTAGCTGCTAGAGCGTCAATCGGAAACCTCCGAGCCCCCGAGCAACGGAACTCCCTTCGGACGAAAGCTCAAGGATGCTGGGTGGGTCGCAAGCGGGCGCTGCCGCGACCCGCCGCGACGTGAACCCCTAGATTCGGGTTTCTGATCGGTGCTCTAGCGCGCCGGAGCGTGCGCAAACCGCCCGTGCGCCAGGAATTCCAGCACTTGCCGCGCGGTCTCGGGGTGCTGCAGGATCCAGGTGTGGTTGGCGTCGATCGCCACGAAGTCGGCCATGTCGGGATGGTGGGTCTCGTCCACTGCCACCGTGCCGTCGTGGTCGGCGCCCTCGCCGAACAGATCCAGCGGGTGTGTCAGCCAGCTGGTCGGATTGCCCAGCGAAAACCGCTGGGTGCCGGCGATGACCCCGAAGGGCTGCGGCGGCGGCGGCACCTCCAGGCGCTCGCCCGGCCCGGTGGCCAGCTGCACCCCGGCCGGGCCGTAGATGGCGCGAAACAGCGCGAGATCCACGAACTTCTTGGCCACGCGGCTGCCCGAGTTGGGCGGGGCAATCAACACGGCCGACTGCCACGGCAAGCGATCGGCCAGCAGCCGCAGCAGCACGCCGCCCAGCGAGTGCGTCACCGCCGCCAGCGGCCGGTCGGGCAGCTCGCGGACGATGCGGTCGTGCAGCCAGTCGGCCAGCGCCTGCAGGTCCAGCTGCCGCGACGGGTAGCTCACCGACCAGGTGGGATAGCCCGCCTCCTGCAAGCGCAAATCCAGCGATCGCAGCGACTTCTGCGAGCGCAGCAGGCCGTGGATCAGCACTACGGTCGGGCGGACCGGCGTCACTGCGGCACCGCGTCGCGCGGGAAAAGCGCAACCATATCCGCGGGCTTGTAGCGACCGACCAGCTCCACCACCTGCCGCTCCAGCTCGTCGCGCTCGGTCCGCAGCTCGCGAAGCTCGCGCCGCAGCGAGAAGATGCGCAGACTGGTGGTCAGCAGCCGCTGCAGCGCCAGCCAGCGCTCCAGGACGCGCAAGGTCGCAAGTCCAGAGATCGGCATCAGAATCGCCGCCGCGATCGCCGCACCGGTGCCGTACCAGTGCCAAGCCGCGCCCACGAAGGCGGCGGCCACCGCCGGCATCGCCAAAAGACCCATCAGCAGCTTGGTCGTCGCCACCACGTCCTTGCGCGGCGAAACCAGCGGCCCGGCAAAGCTAATCGCAAGGCCAATCGGCGCGTGGAGCACCCCGCCCGCCAGCGCCAGCGGCAGCCATAGACCCAGCAGCGCCAGGTGGCCCACCGAGCGCCCCACCAGCTCCAGCGGCCGCCAGTCGCGGCCCAGGTCGCGATCGCGCAACCCCGCGGCTTCCAAGCGCTCCAGCCACGCCTGCACCCGGGCGAACAGCGCCGCCACCTCGGGCTTGTCGGCGATGGTCGCGTAGACCGTGGTGAAGCGGCGGGCCAGCTCGACCCGGGCTTCGAACGAGATCCCCCGCGGCTGATAGAGGCGCCGCACCGCGTCGAGCACGCGCAGGGTCGGCCAGTCGGCGGCGTTGATGGTCAGGCTGCGCAACCCCGCGTCAAGATTGGCCGTCAGCGCCCGGCCGGCGCCGAACAGGTCCGTGCGGGCCTGCTCCAACAGCGCGTCGTCGATCGCCACCGGCGCGCCGAACTGCACCAGCACCCGGCTGCGAAAACGCTTGGCGCGCATGTAGTTCAGCCCTACCGGCACCAGCATCGGCCGCACGCCGCTCGCCAGCGCCGTCTGCAGGGCGATCCGCGCCGCGCCGGTCTTGAGCTCGTGCAAGTGCGCGTCGTCGTGCGACAAGCCCTCGGGGAAGATGCCCATCGCCCCGCCGCCGGCCAGCACGTTGGTCAGGGTGGCAAACGCGTCCGAATTGTCGTTCGCCCCGGCGTGGTCGGCCTTGCGGGCAATCGGCACCGCGCCCAACCCCGCCAGCACCGGCCGCAGCAGCGCGCTGCGAAACAGCACGTCCTTGGCCGCAAAGCGCACCTGGCGCGGCGTCACCGCCACCAACAGCGCAGGATCGATCAGCGAATTGGGGTGGTTGCCGGCCAGGATCAGCGGACCGTCGGCGGGCACCTGCTCGTCGCCCACCACGGCAATCTCGCGGAAGAACACCCGCAGCGCCGTGGCCAGCACGCCTCGCAGTGCAGAGTAAAGCGTCAAGCGGCCCTCCGTGGGCGGCAAACGTCGGCAGGCAGGCCGGATGGCGCCAAGCTACCTGGGTTTGCCGGAGGCGGCAAGCGGCATTTCGGCGGGACTGCGGCCCCGGCATGACACCGGTGTCAGGGTGCGGCCGCGGGCTGGCACAGTTTTCGCACTCTCTACGGGTACCGCCCGACGCCGGGCGGCACGCGCCGAGGGGCGCCGAGGTCGCCAGACACCATGCAACCCGTTGATAATCGTTGGCTCTTTGTCCCCGTCAGCTTGGCCGTGGTCGGCCTGCTGGCCAGCTTGTGGAGCGCGCTGGGCCCGGATCCGCGCCCCGAGCGTGCCAATTTGGCACAAGACAGCGAAGAAGCGAGCCCTTCTGACGCAGCGGCTGTCACGCCTGCTCCGGCCACCGCGCCCATCCGGGCCGCCAAGCGCTAACCGACTACCACGCGGCCGGGTCGAACCACGCGGCGACGTCGGGGCCGAAGTACCCAGAAACATGCTGGTACTCGTTGGCGTGCGGGTCGTAGCGGTAATCGGCCGCCCAGGCGGGGCCGTGCTGAGCGATCGCGGCGATGGCCTCCAGGCAGGTGGCCAGCTCGGCGTCGGTGGTGGTGGGATGCAGCGAAATTCGCACCCAGCCTGGCTTTTCGGACAGATCGCCGTGGTCGATGCCCGCAGTGATGCGGTGCGAGCGCTCGGGGTCCACGTGCAGCAGGTAGTGGCCGTAGGTGCCCGCGCACGAGCAGCCGCCGCGCGCCTGGATACCGAAGCGGTCGCTCAGCAGCCGCACCACCAAGTTGTAGTGCAAACCTTCTAGATAGAACGAGAAAATCGGCAAGCGCTGACGGATACCCGGCGCCAGCAGGTGCAGGCCCGGGATGCGCGCCAAGCCGGCCAGCATGGGCTCGGTCAGCTGGTGCTCGCGCGCCTGCATCGCCGCCACCCCCATCTGGTCCTTGAGTTTGACCGCCATGGCCGCGCGAATCGCCTGCAAGAATCCGGGGGTACCGGCGTCCTCGCGGGCCTCGATGTCGGGCAAGAAGGCGTAGCCGCCCCACGGATTGGTCCAGGCCACGGTGCCGCCGCCCGACTCGTCCGGCACGGTGTTCTGGTACAGCGAGCGGTGGAACACCAGCACGCCCGCCGAGCCCGGTCCGCCCAGGAACTTGTGCGGCGAAAACAGCACCGCGTCCAGGCGCTGCAGCGGGTCGGCCGGGTGCATGTCGATCGCCACGTACGGCGCCGACGCGGCAAAGTCGACAAAGGCCACGCCGCCCGCGCGGTGCATCGCTGCCGCCAGCTGGTGGTACGGCGTCATGGCCCCAGTAACGTTGGAACAGGCAGTGAACGAACCGATCTTCACCGGCCGCTCGCGGTACTTGTCCAGCAGCGCCTCCAGCGACGCCACGCTGACCAAACCGGTTGCGTCGGGTTCGATGACCTCCACGTCGGCGAGCGTCTCGTACCAGCTGGTGTGGTTGCTGTGGTGCTCCATGTGGGTGACGAACACCACCGGGCGCTCCTCGGGCGCCACATGGATGTAACGCCGCAGGCCCTCAGGCGCTTTCAGCCCCAGCAGCCGCTGCAGCTTGTTGACCGCGCCGGTCATCCCCGAACCCACCGTCAGGATCAGATCCTCTTCGCTGGCGCCCACATGCGCCTTCAAGATGGCGTGAGCGCGGTGGTAGGCGCGGGTCATGGCCTGGCCGGTGGCCGACGCCTCGCTGTGGGTGTTGCCCAACCAAGGCCCAATCGTCTCCGTCAGTTGCCGCTCGATCGGCGCGTACAGGCGGCCGCTCGCGGTCCAGTCGGCGTAGAGCAGGCGCGGCCGGCCGTAGGGCGTCTCCAACTGCTGGTCGTACCCGACGATGTGGGCTGCGTAGGTCTGGAACGAAGCGGGAGTCGGAGCGCCGTGATCGGCCATGGGAGCCTTGTCGAGCCGCGGGCTGCGGCGCGCCGCCAGCATAGCGCAGTGCGGCCCATCTGGCATGGAGCCAGGAGCCGCGCGCTGGGTTCACCCCCAAAAGCCACAACCCCAGGCTCCTTGCGGGGCCCGGGGTCGCGGCGTTCTTGCGCGAGGCAGAAGCAGCGGTTACTTGCCGCCCAGCTTCTTGAACTTCTCCAGGCCGTCCTTGGTCAGCTTGAACTCGGGGGCCAGGTTCTCGTGGCAGCTCTTGCAAGCGATGGTGGCGTCGGTCTTCTTGGCTTCGGCAACCCAGGCCTTGAACGCCTTCTTGGCCTCTTCCTGACCGCCCTTCTTGCAGGCCTCTTCGCCCAGCTTGGTCTCGAACTTGGTGGCCTTGCAGGGCGTCGCGGCGGGAGCGTCGGCCATGGCCATGCTAGCGCCAACAACCATCAGACCAGCCGCCAGAATCATCGCGAACTTCTTCATCTTCTTGCCTCCTCCGGCGCGTCAGCGGGCACCCTGCCCCCCTCGTCGTCGGCATTTGCTGCAGCCCGCTCGCAACCCCGAACGTCTGCCTCACTCGAGCGGGACCAGCGCCTCTGCTGTCCGCTCTTGCACCTGTAACGTGCGCACCGCGACCTGGATTCACTGGCGGGAAACCAGCCCTTCAGGAGGGTGTGCGCGCGGTATGTGCGCGTGAACGTTCGGTAACCCCTTCGAATGTGTCGGGATTTGGCTCGAGCCGGCGACACTGCGGTGGATCTTATGCGGTTTTGCCGGCGCGCCGGAAGCCCTGCGCGACGCAAACGTGACAAACCCGGCCTGTTGCGATGAATCGGTGACGCAACCGCCGCGAGCTAGCCCTGAGCCAGGCCCAACAGCTGGTCCAGCTCCTGCGAGGCCAAGCGCGCCTCCTGCAAGCTATCGCCACGCACTTCGCGATAATCCTTGATGATGTCTTCGGTGCCCGAGGCGCGCTTGAGCACCCAGGTGCCGCTCTGCAGCACGACCTTGACGCCATCGCCCACCCGCACGCGCTCGATCGCCTGCCCGGCCACGCGGCGACCTTGCAGCAACCCGTCGACCTCGCTGGGATTTTTGGCGAGCCAGCCCAGGCGGGCCTTGCGCGCGGCGCTGGCCGGGGTGTCGACGCGCTCGTAGGCGTGCGGGCCGTGGCGGGCGGTCAATTCGGCGTAGAGCGTGCCGATGTCCTTGCCGGTCCGGGCGATCACTTCCATGATCAGCAACACCGCGGCGATGCCGTCTTTCTCGGTCACCCAGGTGCGGCCGTCGCGGCGCGGCAGGCTCAGGCCCGCGCTCTCTTCGCCCGCCATCACGTAGCGGCCGTTGCGCAACCCCTGAACGTACCACTTGAAACCGACGTCGACCTCGTGGACGGCGCGGCCGTGCTCGGCGGCGATGCGGTCGATCAGGTGGCTGGTGCCGATGGTGCGGCCGACCTCGCGGGCCGGGCCAAAGCTGCGGATGCGGCACAGCTGATCGAACAGCACGCACAACACTTGGTTGGGATTTAGGATCCCGCAGCCGTCCTCGCCGCCGAAGCGGTCGGCGTCGTTGTCGTTGGCGCCCAGGAACGGCACGCCGCAGCTCTGGCGCAGGCCCGCTACCGCGGCCATTACGTAGGGCGACGACGGATCGCCGCGCAACCGGCCGTCCCAGTCGTAGGTGCGGGTGGCACTCGCGGGGTCGGGATCGGGCTGCACCACCTGGATGTCCAGGCCGTAGCGCGCGGCCACCGCCTCGTAGTAGCCGTGCGCCGAGCCGCCGAGCGGGGTCGCAGCAAAGCGGCCCCCGCGAAACACGCTGAAGTCGATGACGTTCTGCAGATCCTCGACGTAGGGCCCCAGCAGGTCGACCTCGACGATGCGGCCCTGGCGCACGCCCAAGTGCCAGTCCAGGCGGGCGATCTCGGCGCGGCTCTGCAGGATCGCATTGGCGCGCTCGTCGATGGCGGCGGTGCGGGTGTTGGGGCCGCCGTCGCGGCCGTTGCTCTTGTAGCCGGCGTCCTCGGGCGGGTTGTGCGAGGCCGTGACGATCGCCCCCTCGGCGTTGTCGCCGCGCGCCTGCGCCGCCAAAATCGCGTGCGAGATCACGGGCGTTGGCGTGGATCGCCCGCCGCGCTCGACGCGCACCTCGAAGCCGTTGCCCGCGAACACCTCGGCGGCGGTCTGCAGGGCAAAATCGCTGGTGAAGCGCACGTCTTTGCCCAGGTAGATCGGCCCGGCGGCGGCGGCCGGCAGGTCCGGCAAATCGGGGCCAAAGGTGCCGCGCTGCTTGCGAATGTCGCACAGCGCCTGGGTCATGGCGGCGACGTGGGCTTCGCAGAAACCGGCGCCAGTCAGCCCACGGTGGCCGCTGGTGCCGTTCTTGATCGGGGCAAGGTCTGGCGGGTTGCTGAAGTAGCGCTGCTCCATGGCGGACGCGGCGATCAGGTCCTGGGCAGCGGGTCGGGTTCCGGCAAGAGGGTGCGTCATGGCGCGCTCGCGATGACCGCCAACGGCGGCGGCGGCCACAGCATGGCAGCACTGTCGCGGGCTGCAAGGGGCCGGGCGGCGCTGGCTTGCGCGCGGCCGGCGCTGGCGCCAAGATCCGCCGCGGCGGCCCACGACCTACGGAAGAAACACCATGAAACTCTACTACTCTCCCGGTGCCTGCTCGCTGTGTCCCCACATCATCGCCAGTGAACTGGGCATCGAACTGGACCTGCAGAAGACGGACCTGGCCACCAAGAAGCTCGCCGACGGCAGCGATTTTCGCGACATCAACCCGCTGGGCTACGTGCCGTTCTTGGTCACCGACAACGGACTGGAGCTGAGCGAAGTCGCTGTGATTGCGCAGTATCTTGCCGACATGCGCCCCGAGGTTGGTCTGGCACCGCCTGCGGGCAGCGACGAGCGCTACATCCTGATGCGCTGGCTCAGCATCGTGGCGACGGAATTTCACAAGGGGATTTCGCCGCTCTTCAACAAGGACCTGCCCGAGGCCGCCCGCGAGATGGCGGCCCTCCAGCTGGAGCGGCGGCTAGGCTGGCTCGACAAGCAACTGGCGGGCCGCGACTACGTGGTCGGCGCCAGCTTCACCATTGCCGACGCCTACTTGTTCACCGTCCTGCGCTGGCTGCCGCTGGTCAAGATCGATCGCGCCCGCTGGAAGAACATCGACCGCTACCACGACGCCCTGCGGCTGCGACCGAGCATCGTGGCGGCCATGGCGCGCGAAGGGATCCGCAGGTAGCTCACCACCAACAATTCGTGCGCAAAAGTAGCTTGCAGCCTGACGAGTTGCAGTGTACGGTCAAGGCTGTCGATTGCGATCCGCCGCCGCCCCCCCGTGCGGTGGACATCGCCTGGTCCGTTCTGCGGAGGTGACCGTGCGCAAGCCCTTGCCGCGCCCAGTGTTTTTGGTCCGGAGCGCGTTGCTGGCTGTGGCGATCGCCGCGGTCGCCGCCTGCAGTGTTCAGGAAACGCCGCCCGCTGCCGTGGGCAACACCGCCCAAGCAGCTGGGGCCAACCACCGCAAGTACGCCTTCGAAGGCCGGCACGCCGGCGAGACGCTGAACACCTTCCCAACCTTTGTCGGCCCGGTGCCGCAAGAGCGCGGCCAGGATCTGCGCCCGGCCGAGATGCCGCCGCCGGACGAGAAGGCGACCACCCCGACCACGGTGCCCAGCGGCGCACTGGTCCTTTACGACAAGACCGGCCCCTACGGGTGGTTGGGCGAGCTGTACGGCATCGCCACGGTGACGCTGGCGGGGCACTTTGGTGCGGTGGCGAGCAAGCCGGTTGGCAACTACACGGTGGGCGAGCTGGCCAAATACAAGGCCGTGATCTACGTGGGTTCCACCTACGACGAGCCGCTGCCGGTCGGCTTCTTGGACGACGTACTGAAAAGTCCCGCAACCACGCAAGTGCTGTGGATGTACGACAACATCTGGCAACTGGCGAACCGATCGACCAATTTCGTGGGCACGTACGGCTACAACCCGTACCTGTTCGACACGGCGAAGGTCACCACCGTCCGCTACAAAGGCACCGATCTGGCGCGCGATCCGCTCAATGGTGGCGGCCTGATGACCTTTACCCAGCTGGATGCCACCAAGGTGAAGACCCTGGCCACTGCGCGCAAAAGCACCGGCGCCACCCTGCCGTGGGCAGTGCGAAGCAAGAATCTGACGTACTTCACCGAGATTCCGTTCGCCTACATCGGGCCCAACGACCGCTACCTGGCGTTCTGCGACATGCTGTACGACGCGCTGGCGCCGACCACCGCCACGCGTCACCGCGCACTGGTGCGGCTAGAAGACGTGAGCCCAGCCGAAGATCCGGTGGCGTTCAAGGCGATTGTCGACTACCTGTACAGCGCCGGCGTGCCGTTCTCGGTGGCCCTCATACCCACCTACACCGACCCGCTCGGCTACTACAACGGCGGCAAGGCCCAGACGCTGAAGTGGAGCGATCGCCCGCAGATGAAGGCGGCCATCACCTACGCGACCAGCCGCGGCGGCACGCTGGTCCTGCACGGCTACACGCACCAGTTCAGCAACAAATACAACCCATACTCGGGTGTGAGCGCCGACGACTTCGAGTTCTTTGCCGCTCACGTCGACGCCAACAACAGCGTCATCTACGACGGTGGCGTGGCGGGCGACTCGGCAGCCTACGCATTGGGTAGGGTCAACTCGGGTCTCAGCGCCGTGGCCACCGCGGGTTTTGCCGCGCCGACCATCTTTGAATTCCCGCACTACGCCGGCACGCCCACCGACGCCAAGGCGATCCGCGGCAAGTTCGGCACGGTCTACCACCGTGGCCTGTACTTCAGCGGCGGTCTGGGCCTGAATGCCGAGAACCTGACGCACATGATCGGCCTGTACTATCCCTACACGGTCAAGGACATCTACGGCTTCAAGGTCCTGCCCGAGAACCTGGGCAACTACGAGCCCGAGGCCTACAACAACCACCCGCCGCGCCTGGCTGCCGACCTGGTGGCGACCGCCAAGAAGAACCTGATCGTGCGCGACGGCGTGGCCAGCTTCTTCTTCCACCCCTACTACCCGCTGTCGGAACTGAAGGCGATCGTCCAGGGCGTCAAGTCGCTGGGCTACACCTTCGTGGCGCCGTCGGCGCTGTAGCGCACCCTGCCCGCGAGCCTGCCTGCCATGCCGCCTTGGGCCCCCCACATCGTGGCCGCGCTGAACGTGCTCACCTGGGGCGTGGCAATCGCGATTTTGATCAGTGGTATCGACGACTTCCTGATCGATCTGCTGTACTGGTCGCGCCGCGTGGGCGAGCGGCTGGGCTGGCTGAAGCGGTCCACGCCGGTCACCGTGGCCGAGTTGCGCGGTGTGCCGCAGCGGCCGCTGGCCCTGTTGGTGCCGGCCTGGCGCGAAGCCGACGTCATCGCCCAGATGGCCGAGAACACCTTGCGCACGCTGGAATACAGCAACTACGTCGTGTTCATCGGGACCTACCGCAACGACGCCGCCACCACCGAGAAGGTCGAGGCGATGTGCCGCGCCGATCCGCAGCGGATTGTGCGCGCCCACGTCGACCGCGACGGTCCCACCTGCAAGGCGGACTGCCTGAACTGGGTGCTCCGCGAGGTCGCCGAGTACGAGCGGCGCCACGGCATGCAGTTTGCCGGCACCGTCATGCACGACTGCGAGGACGTGGTGCACCCGCTGGAGCTGCTGTACTGCAACTGGCAGCTGGGCCGGGCCGACCTTGTGCAACTCCCGGTGATGTCTTTGGATCTGCCTTGGCACAGCTGGGTGGGCGGCGCCTACCTGGACGACTTCAGCGAAGTGCACCAAAAGGACCTGGCCGTGCGGCACTGGCTGACGGGCACGGTGCCGGGTGCGGGCGTGGCGTTGTGTTATAGCCGGCGCGCACTTGCAGCCATGTCGCAGCAGCACCAGGGCCAGCCGTTCAACACCGACTCGCTGACCGAGGACTACGACTTCAGCTTCCGGTTGGCGCAGTTGCAGGGGATGCGCCAACACTTTGCCGATCAGCCGGTCGCGGGGGCCGAGGCGCGGCAGCGGCATTGGTGGCGGCGGCCGGCGACGGCGACCGGACTGCTGGCCACCTGCGAGTACTTCCCGAACACTTTCCGCACCGCCTACCGGCAGCGGACCCGCTGGACCATCGGCATCGCCCTGCTGGGGTGGCGGCAACTGGGTTGGCACGGCGGCCTGGCGGCGCGGTGGATGTTTGCCAGGGATCGCAAGGGGTTGTTCACTGCGCCCGTGTCGATGCTGGCCTACGTGGTGTTGGCGGCGGTGGCGCTGGTGACGGCGCTGCAACCCCGCTGGGTCCCCCAGCTCGCAGTGCTGCAGTCGCCGATTCAGCCGCTGTTGTGGTGCAACTTGGCGCTGCTGGCCAACCGCGCCGGCCAGAGCATGTACTTTGTGGCGAGCGCCAACGGCCTGGAGCAGGGGCTGGCGGCGCTGCCGCGAATGATCGTAAACAATTTCGTCAACTTTGCGGCCGTGTCGCGCGCCTGGCGGCAGTGGATCGGCCACCTGTGGAGCGGCAAGCCGATCCTGTGGGACAAGACCCAGCACTCGTTCCCCAGCCAAGACGCCCTGAACTACCGCGAGCGGATGCTGGGTCAAGTGCTGATCGATCGCGGGATTCTGAGCGAGGCCGGCCTGAACTCGGCGCTGGCGCAGCATCGGGCCTCGGGCACGCGGCTGGGCAAGGTGCTCATCGAACAGGGGCACGTCACGCCCGAGGTGCTGGCGAACGCCGTGGCCGAGCAGCACCAACTGCCCCGCGCGCGCCGCGACTCGCAACCGCTGCGGCAAGTGGCCGGGCGCATGTCGCAGTTGATTGCCGCCCATCAGGTGGTGCCCGTCGACGTGGTCGACCAGAACACCCTGCAGGTGGCGGTGGCCGAGATGCCGGGCCCCGAAGTGACCCGCGCCCTGCGCCACATCAGCGGGATGCAAGTGGCGTACGTGGTGGCGCGCGACGACCAGGTCGAGCGCTGGGTGCAAGAGCTGGGGCCGCACGGCCAGCCCGACGACACCGGCGTATGAGCCTTCGCCTGTTTCTGCTAGTGTTACTGATTGGTTGCGTGGTCACAGCGGCGCCGCGCTCGGCGTTTGCCCAAGTGGCCGCAGCAGCCGCAGCCACGCCCGTCGAGGCCCCTGCCGACCCGGCGACGGCGGCCCTCCAAGCGCGCTGGCGCAGCGACCCGACGCCGCAACTGGGCCTGCAAGTGCTGGCAGCGCTGGTGGCGGCTGGCCAGCCCGCACAAGCCAGGCAATGGGCCCTGCAGCTCCAGCAGCGCTACGCGACCCAGCCCGTGGTACAGGCCGAGCTGGGCTACTTCTGGTACCAGGTCAACGACTTCAAACGCGCCCAGGCCGCGTTCGCCGCCGCGCTGCAGGCCGAGCTGTGGTCGAGCGAGCAGCGGCGCAATCTGCAGCTGGCCCTGGCGACTGCTGCGGAGCAGGCCGGCGACATGGCCACCGCCATCGGCGTGCTGCTGCCCCTGTGCAACGACGGCGACGTGGCGCTGCTGCTGCGCGTGGGGCGGATGTACCTGAACGACCGCAACCGCCCGGCAGCGCTGGCGATGGCGCGGCGCATCCAGAAGCTGGCGCGCACGCCCGAGCAACAGACCGCGGCCGAAGAGTTCATGGTCGATGTAGTGCAACCCGCGAACGACACGGTGGGTTTCTACCACCTGAACCAGGGCTACAAGCACATCCGCCAGCACGACGACGCGGCCGCCGTCGAGGACTTTGCCCGGGCCTTCGCGGTGGGCGCCGGCCGCGGCTTCCACTTTGCCGACGGCGCCTACGCGGCCAAGCGCGTGGCCAACAACCCCTTGGCGGTCAAGTGGTTCCACTTCGCCCTGGACCTGGACAGCGAAGACCACGCCTTTGCGCCGCAGCAGGCCTACGGCTTTCGCCGCGAGATCGAGACGCTGGAGCGGCAATTCGGCGGCCAGATCGGCTCGCCGTTCCACGCCGGCATGCTCAACGTGTGGCAGGTGGGGGTCGAGGGCTACTGGCAGCCGCCGGTGATCGGCTTCCGCAACGGCCAGGTACTGCAAGTCATTGCGCGGATGTACGAAAACCTGCGCAACGGCGGCTACGGTGCGGTCGGCTGGCGCACCGCCCAGGCCGCCTTTGGCGTGAAGTACAAGCCACTGCATGACCAAAATGTCATGATTTCGCTAGAGAAACTGGTGGCGATCGGCGCAAGGGCCAGCGACGACTGGTTGGTTCGGCTGGGCTGGTCGGGCGGCACCAACATCGACGTGCGGGTGGCGGGCGGCAACTGGCCGTCGTGGCGGGTGTTCACCGAGGCGGCCTGGTTCCTGCAGGCGTCGCGGCTGCTCCTGGCCGGCGAGGCGCGCCTGGGCTGGACGGTGGCGGCGCCGCGCTGGCCGCAGTGGACCGTGGCACCGCACGCCCTGCTCGCTCTGGAGTACGACACCGCGGCCGAACAGCACCGCGCCGCCGCCGCCGGGCCAGGCCTGGACCTGCGCTGGTGGTTCGATGGCGACGACTTTCGTGCGCCGCGGCGCTGGCTGGAAGTCCACGGCAGCTACCGCTGGGGCGATGCCGACCGGGCCGGCGGGCCGATGGTGCGGGCGACGCTGTCGCTGTAGCGCACGCCCCGGCGGCGCTGCGGGCAGGTTGCACCACCGCCGCCGTTGCCGCGCGGGTACCAGGAAACATGAATGAAGTATCAGCGTTGACGACTGGACGGCCGCGGCGTAGGCTGGGAGTCCAGGGCCGAGACCGTCCAGCATGCCGGGCGTTCGTGGCCTGGTCCTTGGCGCTCCGCGGCGAACTGCGAGCAGAGTTGGCATCCATGCAGGCGTATTCTGCCATGTCCACGCGTGCCCTAGTGGTGGTCCTTTCCGTGTCTGGCGGATGTCTTGCCGCACTGGGATGCACCGAAACTCCAAGTCAAGAAGCAACCTTGAGCCAGGTTGGCGGAGCAGAGCCGGGCGACGCGGCGCTGGGCGCCAGCGATGGATCACCCGATCTGGCAGACGACGCAGCGGCCGCGCCCGCCGACAGTGGCGCAGGAGAAACCGCAGAGGATGGCGCGGACGACGGCGATGCGACCGCAGCGACACCAGGCGATGCGACGGCGGCGGACTCCGGCGACACCGCCGCGACGGACCTGGGCGACTCCGCTGCGCCACCATGCGCGACCAATGACGACTGCACCCCCCTGGGCAAGCTGTGTGATCCGAAATCCGGCGCGTGTGTCCAGTGTTTGCAGGACATCGACTGCCCTGCGGCCGACCATTGCGCACCTGTAGGGCCCGCCCAACTCGGCGCGTGCTTGCCCGATGTGTGCGCACCAGGCCAGAAGGTGTGCCAAGGCGACCCAGAAAGCCAGGCCAGCGGCATCGCAGAGTGCAGCAGCAACGGCAGCGGCTTCGGCAAGCCGACGGCGTGCGGTGCGCAGACCACATGCACCGTCGCGGGCGGGCAGGCCGTGTGTCAGCCGTGGGTGTGCCAACCGGGACCCGGTTGCGCGAGCGGCAAAGCGGTGATCTGCGCACCGACCGGACTCGCCGTGCAAAGCACAGAGGATTGCGCGGCCAAGGGTCAAGTGTGCGCCAGCGGTGCCTGCGTGGCCCCGGTGTGCGACCCACAAAACCCACTGTTCTGCGACGGCACGGCCGCCATGAAGTGCGACCCCAGCGGGCTCAGCGCCACGGTCGTCCAACTCTGCGGCGGCGACACGGTGTGCAGCAAGGGTGCGTGCGTCAAGCAGGTTTGCCAACCCGGCGCGCCGCCGTACTGCGACGGCGCCACGATCAAACAGTGCGACCCCAGTGGTCTTGCCGTCGCCACGGTGCAGACCTGCGGCGCCGGCAGCTACTGCAGCCAAGGCGCGTGCGTGGCCCAGGTGTGCACTCCCAACACCAAGGGCTGCAACGGCAGCCTGTTGGCCACCTGCAACGGCGCGGGCAGCGGCTGGCTAGAGGGCGCGACCAACTGCGCGGCCCAGGGCAACCCCTGTCTGACCGGGATCTGCCAAGCCGGCGCCTGTAGCACCGTGCCAGCCAGCCCTGGCGGCCCGTGCGACGACGGCAATCCGTGCACCGCTGGCGACAGCTGTAGCAACGGCAAGTGCGCGGGCCTGGCCAAGAACTGCAGCGCCCTGGACGCGGGTTGCGTCCAAGGTGTCTGTGAAGCGGGCACTTGCGTGGCCAAGGCGCTGACCAGCATCTGCAACGACGCCAATCCGTGCACCGTGGGCGACGTGTGCAAGGGCGGCCAGTGCATTGGGACGCCCATGGATTGCAGCAACCTGAACACGGCCTGCCTGGTCGGGGTTTGCGCAGCGGGCAGTTGCACCGCCAAGCCAAAGGCCAGTGCGTGCGACGATGGCAATCCGTGCACGGTGGCCGATAGCTGCGCGGCCGGCGGGTGCCAAGGCTCGCCGATGAACTGCTCGTCGTTGAACGGTCCGTGCAGTGCGGGTACTTGCCAGGGCGGCAAGTGCATCGCCCAGCCGGCCAGCGGCGGCACGGGGTGCGACGACGGCAACCCCTGCACCGTTGCCGACGTCTGCGCAAGCGGCAAGTGCGCCGGCACCGCCAAGGATTGCAGTTCCGCCACCACCGCCTGCGGCCCCGGCGTGTGCGACCCCGCCACGGCCAAGTGTGTAGCATCCCCCGCCAACCCAGTGTGCACCCCGGGTCAAGTGGACACGGCGACCCAGGCCTGCGGCAAGTGCGGCCAACAGACCCGAAGCCGCACCTGCCAGGCCAGCTGCGGCTGGGGTGCCTGGAGCGGCTGGAGCGCGTGCGGCGGCGAAGGCGCGTGTAGCCCCGGAGAAGCCGACGTACAACACCAGGGCTGCGGCAACTGCGGCCAGCAGGCGCGGTCCCGCCTGTGCTCTGCGACGTGCCAGTGGGGCGCGTGGTCCAATTGGGGTACTTGCGGCAGTCAGGGCGTCTGCGCGCCCGGCGCCACGGCTGCGACCTGCGGCGACCCTTGTGCCGTCAAAGTGTGCAACAGCAGTTGCCAGTGGGGCGCCTGCGGCTTGAAGGCCGGCGCCCAGTGCCTGTTCAAGAACGGAGGCAACTTCCAGTGTTGCGGCACCAAGAAGTGGCAGTTCTGCAACTCCGACCCGCCGCTGCCGGGCGCGCCAGCCTGCGCGTGGTTTCCCTGCTTGCCCTCCACCCAGGCCTGCTTCTAGACACCCGGTCAATTTCGCAGTTCTCCCCGCTGGTCGTGCTCGGAAATCGGCGCGGCGAGTCGCCATGGGCCCTCGCTTGCGCCCCACATCGCAGCTAGAGACTTGACAGGACTGGAAAGCACTGAACAAATGTACAGTAATTGGTCAAGTCTCTGCAACGTCAATCAGAGACCGCCGAGGCCCCGCGCAACGGCAGCTCGATCTGACGAAAACTCAATGATGCTGAACGGGTCGCAAGCGGGCGCTGCCGCGACCCGCCGCGACGTTGGCCCAAAAGTCCGGCTGACTGACGGTGTTCTAGTCGACCGACACGAGCTGCGGATTCGTGCTCGATGGGCCGGAGCGTCAATCAGAAACCTCCGAGCCCCCGAGCAACGGCAATTCGGCCTGACGAAAACTCAATGATGCTGGGTGGGTCGCAAGCGGGCGCTGCCGCGACCCGCCGCGACGGGAATCGTTGGATTCGGGTTTCTGATCGGTGCTCTAGCGACGGGCCATCCAGCCATCACCTTGAGTTATGGAGCCTACATCGGCGGGATCGCGTAGGTGCCGGGGTGCACTTCGCTGACGAATTCCAGACCGTCCAGGATGACTTCCGAGTCGAAGATGCCGTCGCCGGTGTCGTGGACGTGGAAGGTCAGGTAGAAGTCCTCGCCGGGTTCGATGGGCCACTCGGTCTGCAGCCACCCGGTCGATGAACCGGACGAGGCGCTGTCGCTGGACTGCGAGGCCGCACACTCGAAGCCGGTGCCCGAGATGTTGGTCTTGGCCTTGCCGTTCGGGCAGCCGCCCAGCCAGCAGCACTCGGACAGCGCGGTGTTGATGGCGATCTAGCAGTAGCGCGCGCGCGGATTGCAGAACTGCATGCCGGGGCTGCAGACGAAGTCGGCGTAGCTGTCGGGCGCGCGGCAGTCGGTGTAGTTGACGACGGTGGGGGTGCCGCCGTTGGTGCTGCCAGCCTCGAGCACGGCGTAGAACTTGTCGTTGAAGTTGGAGCCGACGTAGTCGTCGTACTCCTCGCTGAAGAACACATGGCGGAAGCGCAGACCGTTGGCCCCGGCGGGGGCCTTGAGGTGCAGCCGCCACTCCACCGCGTTGTGCATGGCGCTGCCGCCCTGGCCGCCAAATGCGTACGGGTCGTTCATGCCGCCGCCACCGATGTCCTGGCTGTGGCTGGTGCCGGTGGCGGGCCCAGTGGCGAGCAGCGCGTAAGTGCCACCCACCTTGGGCTTGAGCGCGTTGCTGGCGGCGCCGAAC
>JACRCU010000271.1 GCA_016218865.1 Deltaproteobacteria bacterium
GCTGGTGTCCAGCGAGGTGACGCCGATCGTCCAGGCCGCCGTGGCCGACAAGCTGGGCGAGTACCTGCAGGAGCACCCGGCCGACGCCAAGCGCGTGATCGGCAAGGCCATCGACGCCGCCCGCGCCCGCGAAGCCGCCCGCCGCGCCCGCGACATGGTGCGCCGCAAGGGTGCACTGGAAGGCAGCTCGCTCCCGGGCAAATTGGCCGACTGCCAAGAGCGCGATCCCAGCAAGTGCGAGATGTTCCTGGTCGAGGGCGAGTCGGCCGGCGGCTCGGCCAAGTCTGGGCGCGAGCGCAAGTTCCAGGCCATCCTGCCCCTGCGCGGCAAGATCCTGAACGTGGAGCGCGCCCGCTACGACCGCATGCTCGCCAGCCAAGAGATCGTGGTGCTGGTCACGGCGATGGGCATGGGCATCGGCGAAGACAAGAACATCGACAAGCTGCGCTACCACCGCATCATCATCATGACCGACGCCGACGTGGACGGCCTGCACATCCGCACGCTGCTGCTCACGTTCTTTTACCGGCAGTTCCCCGAGCTCATCGAGCGCGGCTACCTGTACATCGCCCAGCCGCCGCTCTACAAGGCCAAGCGCGGCAAGAAGGAGCAGTACCTGCTGGACGATGCGGCCAAGGACCAGTACCTGATCGCCGCGGGCACCGACTCGGTCAAGGTGGGCGGCTTGATGGGCGTCATCGAGGGCGAAGAGCTGCAAAAGCTGGTGCGCAAGCTGACGGAATTCCGCGCGACGCTGCACCGCCTTGGCAAGCGCATGGGCGCGGCGATCGACGAGCGGGTGGTGGCGGCGGTGGTGAAAGCCGGGCACCTGACCCACGGCGACCTGGAAGCCGGCAACATCGAAGAGACGGTGCAGGCGGTGGGCGAGTGGCTGGCGCTGCACCACCCGTCGATGGGTCATCCGCAGTTCAAGTGGCACGAGCCCAAGGAAGTCGCGGGCAAGATGGTGCCGGCGTGGCTCGAAATCCGCAGCCGTCTGGCGGGCGTGGCGCGCATCACTTCGGTGAACGACCGCATGCTCGAAGGCGCCGACTACAAGCTGCTCAAGCACCGCATCGCCGAGATCGAGGGCCTGCTGGGCCAGGGCCCGTACACGGTGTCGCGCGAGAACACGGACCACATGGCCGCGGACTTCGAGGCGATCCTGGACCGGGTGTTCGAATTCGGCAGCAAGGGCGTGCAGCTCAACCGCTTCAAGGGTCTGGGCGAAATGAACCCCGAGCAACTGTGGGAGACGACGCTCGATGTCACCCGCCGCACCATCCTGCAGGTCAAGGTGGAAGACGCGGTCGACGCCGACGGCGTGTTCAACGTGCTGATGGGCGATGCCGTGGAGCCGCGCCGCGACTTCATCATCTCGCGCGCCTTGGATGTGCGGAACCTGGACGTATAGCCCCTGACGATGCACCGCGATCAATACGGCAATTTGCGCGTGCGCGGCCCCGGCGACGTGGCGGCGGTGCAGGTGTGCTGGAGCGACGACAGCGCGGTGGCCCTCGACAAGCCGGCCGGGCTGCTGGCCCACAACTCGGCGTTCTCCGGACCGCGCGAGTGGACGCTGGTGCAGGCCGCAGGCCAGCTGCTGGGCCACAAGGTCGCGCTTTTGCACCGGTTGGACCGCGGGACCAGCGGGCTGGTGCTGGCGGCGCGCAGCCCGGACCAAGCGGCGGTGTGGCAGGCGGCGCTCGATGCCGGCACCAAGCGCTATCTTGCCGTGGTGCGCGGTCGGCTGGAGACGGCGCTGGAGATCGACCATCCGGTGCGCGAGCCGGCCGGGGAGCGCAGCCCGGCGCAGACCAGCATTCGGCCACTGCAGGTAAGTCCCAGCGAGCGCTGCACCTTGGTCGAGCTGACCCTGCACACCGGTCGCTGGCGGCAGGCGCGCCAGCACGCCAACCACGCCTGCTTCCCCATCGTGGGCGACATGGAGTGGGGCGACCGCAAGTTCAACCGCGACCTGATGGCGCGCACGGGGCTGCAGCGGATGGCCCTGCACGCCTGGCGCCTAGACCTGCAGCATCCGCTGACGTTGGCCGCGCTGGCCATCGAAGCGCCGGTTCCCGCGGACCTGGCGCCGTTTTTGGCGGCGGCGAGCCTGCAAGCACCGGCAGCGCTGGGGAGCGACTAGATGAGCGGCGAGCAGAGCGCAGTCCAGCCATCGTCTACGCGGACCAAGACCCCGGCGGCGGTGCTGTTCATGGTGCGGTTCGCCGTGGGCCTGGCGCTGTTGGCGGGCGGCGCGGCAAGTGCCAACTGGCTGCTGCGCAACTGGATTCCCCTCAGCGCCGACTTGGCCGCCGAACACCCCGAGTGGGCCGAGCAAGCCCGCCTGCGCGTTCCGCTGCTGCCGAGCGAGGGCAAGGATCGCGGGCGCTTGCCGCTGGTGGTGGCGTGGGATCCGACCTCGGCGGCCTCGACCAAGCTGCTGGGTTGGTTGCTCGCGCGGAGCGAGAAGACCTCTTCGCTGGTCGGCCAGACCCGGCTGGTGCGGCTGGTGGCGGCGCCGCCGGAGTTCGACACCCGGATCCTGGACCGGCTGGGCGCCTTGGATCATCGGGAGTTGCTGGGTCCGGCCCTGCGCGAAGGGCGCATCAAGGTGCCCCTCAGCGCCGACAGCTTGGCCAGCCTGCTGGATGGCGACCCCCGCGGCGAGCGCCTGCTAGAGCGCGAGGCGGCCAATGCCGACATCCGCCAGTGGATTCGCACCCAAGCGCGGGTGGCCGAGGGATTGGGCCTGCGGCCCGGCGACATGCTGCTCCAGGGCCGGCGCGTGCCGATTGCGCAGCTCAAAAGCGAAGCGTCGCTGGACCAGGAACTGGCGGTGGCGCAGGCCGAGTGGGAGACGGCGCTGGGTCGGGCCGGCGGCGACACCGACAAGGCGCGCGAGTCTGTGCTGCGCGAACTGGCCGACAACGACCCGGTCGTGGCCGAACGCTACCGGGCGTGGATCGTGCAAGGGCTCAAGGTCAAAACGGGATTGGGGCAGTAGCCGGGGCCTGGGCCAGCGCCAAGCCGAACAGCCTCTGTCTAACGCCCGTCGCGCCGCGCCAGCTTGCTCTGCAGGGTCGTGCGCGCCAGACCCAGCAGCTCGGCCGCCTTGGCTTGCTGGCCGTCGGCCCGCTGCAGGGCCCAGTCGATGAGCCGGTCCTCGAAGTCGTGGACCATCGTCTGGAACGGCAGTTGCTCGGCGCCCTGCAGGTTCAGCTTGAAGCGCTGTGCACCCGCGACTTCGCCATCGCGGAGCTCGTCGGGCAAGTGCTCGGGCAGGATGGTGTCGCCGGCACACAGGACCGACGCGGATTCCATGGTGCGCCGCAGCTCGCGGACGTTGCCGGGCCAGGAATAGCGGCGCAGCAGGTCGGCGGTCGCGCGGGCAAGTACCAGCGGGGGCGCACCCTTGGCCTCGCCGTGGTGGCGCAGGAACGCATTGGCGAGCAACAGCACGTCGTCGCCGCGCTCGCGCAAGGACGGCAGGCGCAGCTCCAGACCGCGCAAACGGTAGTACACGTCTTCGCGGAAACGCCCCGCTGCAACCGCGTTTCGCAACGGCACCTTGGTGGTGGCGATGAGGCGGACGTCGACCCGGAAGCTGTGGTCGCCGCCCACCCGGGTAACGACCTGCTCCTGCAGCACGCGCAGCAGCTTGACTTGGATGTCCAGGGGCAGATCGTCCACGTCGTCGAGGAGCAGCGTGCCGCCGTGGGCTTGCTCGAACACGCCGGCCCGCTGCTTGACCGCGCCGGTGAACGAGCCTTTCTCGTGGCCGAACA
>JACRCU010000266.1 GCA_016218865.1 Deltaproteobacteria bacterium
GGCGGGCGCGATGGGCGACGCGTCGCAGGCCTACCGTGTGGGCTTCTACGCCAACCCAGCCGAGCAGCCCGAGATCATCGACGTGGGAGTCGGCATCGGGGGCACCAAGGTGGCCGCCGCCCAGTGGACCACCAACCTGGCGTTGGCGCTGAACAATGTCGTCGCAAAAGTTGGCCGGTTCGACGAGCGCTTCCTGCCGTTCTCGTCCGAAATCTTCAAGTCGGACATCGTGGACGGCGACATCATCTACCGCTGGCGCCAGCCCGAGGGCCGCCTGAACTTCGACAAGGCCCGCGTAGCCAAGATTCGCTTGATGTCGCTCACCGCCGCGGGTTCTGGCGGCCTGGGCATTGCCACCCACGGAATCCTGGAGCTGACCCTGGGCGACTGGGTGCACGGCTACGACTGCGATTTGGTCAGCACGGGCGACTGGATGGGCGAGACCATGGCCTGCCTGGGCGAAAAGATCTTGAACGACGAACTGTTTTGGAAGGCGGTCGAGGCGACGCCGTGAGCGATGCTCCGGTCGTTTGCTTCGACCTGGGCGACGTGCTGGTGCGGCTGCGCTTCGAGCGCTGTGCTCTGCAATTGGACCGGCTGGCCCACGGCGAGGCCGCCGAACCGCGGCGCTCGGGCCTGACGCCCGCGCAGCTGTTTACCGGCCGGCGCGGCATGGCCTACGCCCGCGGCGAGATTGAACCCGCTATTTTCTTTGACGAAGTGTGTCAGGAGCTTGGCCTGCCTGCGGCAAGTCTGCCCGAAGTGGTGGGCGCCTGGTGCGCCATCTTCGAGCCCTGGCCCGCCATGCAGGACTTGGCAACCCGGGTGGTGGCCAGCGGTGCGCCGGTGTGGCTGCTGTCCAACACCGACCCGGTACACATGGCCCACCTGCGTCCGCAACTGCCGTTCCTGGAACGCTTCCAGGGCCTGTGGCTGTCGTACCAGACCGGCACGGCCAAGCCCGACCCGGCCTACTTCACGGGTTTCGCCAAGCAGACCGGCTACGCGCCCGAGCAGTGCCTGTTCATCGACGACCGGCCCGACAATGTGGCACAGGCCCAAGCGCTGGGCTGGCGCGCCGTACTGCATCGCGGCGACGTGGCCGAAGTCGAAGCCTTCTTGCGGCACCACGGCATCGCGATCTGATTGCAGACCCTGCTTGCCGGCCTTGCGGCGGCGCGCTACGCTGGGACCCGACGTGTTGCCCAGGGGGAAGCAGGCGCAGCAAGGGTGGCCCGACGCGTCGCCCGTGCCATGCTGTGCCGGCCAGCTTGGACACAGACCGAGGCGGACAACCACCAAGGCCGACATCGCATCATAGGGGGGCGCAGTGGCAAGAGAGTTTACCGTAGGCGTCGAAGAAGAGTTCCAAATCATCGACCCCGAGACCCGCGAGCTCAAGAGCCTGATCTCCGAGATGATCGAGGCCCACACCCCGATGGACGAGGTGTCGCTCATGCCCGAGCTGCACCAGTCGGTGGTAGAGGTGGCCACGGGTGTCTGCGAAAACATGGACGAAGTCCGGCGCGACGTCATCAAGAACCGCCGCGCCGCCCACCAGATCGCCCAGCGCATCGGCGTGCGCATCGCCGCGGCCTCGACCCACCCGTTCAGCAACTGGGAACAGCAGGAAATTTCGAGCAAAGAGCGCTACGTCCAATCTGTGCAAGAGATGCAGGACGCCGCGCGCGGCAACCTGATCTTTGGCCTGCACGTGCACGTGGGCGTGACCGACCGCGAGCTGGCTATCGACATCTACAACCAAGCCCGCTACTTCTTGCCGCACCTGCTGGCGCTGACCTGCAGCTCGCCGTTCTTCAATGGCCGCAAGACCGGCCTGCAGTCGGTGCGCACCTTGATTTTCAAGCGCTTGCCGCGCACCGGCATCCCCGAGCGGTTCTATTCGTACGGCGAGTTCGAGTCGTTCATCGACACGCTGGTCAAGACCGGCTGCATCGACAACGGCCGGCGCGTGTGGTGGGACCTGCGGCCGCACCCCACCTATTCCACCCTGGAATTCCGTATTTGCGACCTGCCGCCCCTGGTGGAGGACACGGTGGCCATCGCGGCGGTGGTGCAGGCCCTGGTGGCCAAGCTGGCGTGGCTGCGGCGCAAGAACCTGTCGTTCAACATCTACCGCTCGGCGATGACCGACGAGAACAAGTGGCGCGCCGCTCGCTACGGTGTGCACGGCAAGCTGATCGACTGGGGCAAGAAGCAAGAAGTTCCCTTTGCGCAACTGGCCGAAGAGCTGGTGGAATTCGTCTCGGACGCCGCCGACGACCTGGGCTCGCGCCACGAGCTGGAAGGCATCTCGAGGATCCTGCAGCGCGGCACGTCGGCGGACCGCCAGCTCAAGGTCTATGAAGAGACTGGCGATCTGCGCAAGGTCGTCGATCAGCTGCTGGAAGAGACCGTGCGCGGCGTGGTCGACGTGCCATGACCTCCGTCCTCGTAGCGCTGGCGTCGCTGTGGGCGGCGGTGCTGGGTACTCCGGACGACTGGCACGGGGTCGACTTCCGGCTCGGCCAGTTCGACCTGGTGGTGCGGCAAGCCCAGGAGCGCTGGCCCAATCCCTTCGACAGCGACGGCGAAGCCCGGGGCTACCGCCGCGCCGCCGAACTGGGGCTGTGGAGCATGGAGCCCACGGTCGAGCTGTTGCCGGATGCCTATTTGGAGCACCTGGCCAGGGCGGCCAAGGAACCGTGGCAGCCGTCGTTGGCGCCCGAGAAGCTGA
>JACRCU010000285.1 GCA_016218865.1 Deltaproteobacteria bacterium
CGCCTGCATGGACCTGTGGTGCCTGCTCGGCGTCGATCGCGGCAAGATCATGATGATCGACAGCAAGGGCGTGCTGCACGAGGGCCGGCGCGGCAGCGTGGACGCGAGCAAGGAGCGCTTCTTGCGCAAGACCGACGCGCGCACCCTGGCCGAAGCGCTGGTGGGTGCGGACGTGTTCGTCGGTCTGTCGGTCGCCAACGTGGTCACCGGCGAAATGGTCAAGAAGATGGCGGACAAACCGATCATCTTCGCCCTGGCCAACCCCGACCCCGAGATCCCGTATCCCGACGCGCGCGCCGCCCGTCCCGACGCGGTCATCGGCACCGGCCGCAGCGACTTCCCCAACCAGGTCAACAACGTCCTGGGCTTCCCCTTCATCTTCCGCGGCGCGCTGGATGTGGGCGCCCGCTGCATCAACGACGAGATGAAGCTGGCGGCGGCCAAGGCGATCGCTGCGCTGGCCCGCGAGGACGTGCCCGAGCAGGTGCGCCAGGCCTACGGCGGCGAAATCCTGCGCTTTGGCCCCGAGTACATCCTGCCCAAGCCCTTCGACGAGCGCGTGCTGTTCTACGTGGCGCCGGCGGTGGCCGAGGCCGCGGTCAAGTCGGGCGTGGCGCGTTTGCCCTTGGATGTCGAGGCCTACCGCGAGCAGCTGATGGAGCGCCTGAGCCCGGCGCGCTCGATCGTGCGCCACGTTGTCAACCGCGTGAAGCAGAAGTCGCGGCGGATCCTGTTCAGCGAGCCCGACGACGAGCGCGTGCTGCGCGCCCTGCCCGTCCTGGTCGAAGACTGCATCGCGCAACCGGTGGTGATGGGCGACGAAGCAGCGATCCGCGTGCGGGCCGAGTCGCTGGGCATCGATCTGCAAGGCGTGGAATTCGTTCCGCTGCTCAACCGCCCCGGCTTCGAGCGCGACGTGATGGCCTACCTGGAGCTGCGCGGCCGCCACGGCGCCACCGCCCCGCGCGCCCAGCAGACGCTGACCACCGATGCGACCCCCGCGGCGCTCAAGACGCTGCACGCGGGCGACATCGACGGCGTGGTCGCGGGTCTGCACCACGGCTACCCCGAGACGATTCGCCAGGCGCTGCAGCTGGTTGGCCTGAATCCGGGTGTGCGCGCCGCCTCGGGCGCCCACGTGCTGGTGACCGACAACGGGCCGCTGGTCTTTGCCGACACCACGGTGAACATCGACCCCAACGCCGAGATGCTGGCGGACATTGCCATTGCGGCTGCAGACTTTGCCACCGCGCTGGGCATGGAGCCGCACGTGGCGATGCTCAGCTTCTCGAACTTTGGCCAGAGCCTGAGCCCCAAGGCGACCAAGGTGGCCGAGGCGACCCGCATGGTGCAAAAGCGCCGCCCGGACCTGGACATCGAAGGCGAGATGCAAGTGCAGGTGGCCCTGGATCCCGAGGCGCGGCAACGGGCCTGGCCGCACACCAAGCTGGCCGGCGCCGCGAATGTGCTGGTGTTCCCGAACCTTTCGGCCAGCAACACTGCCTACCAGCTGCTGGACAAGATCGGCGGCGCCGACGAAATCGGTCCGGTGCTCATGGGTCTGGCGCGGCCGGTGACGGTGCTGCCGCCCAGCGCGACCGTCGAGTCGATCGTGCGCGTGACGGCGATGACGGCGCTGATGGCCGAGACGCACTCGTAGCGAAGCGGCCGGCTGGAATCCCAGCTTGGCTGCTGGATTCCGCCCTGACTCAGCGTAGTTCCACGTGGGCGTCCGGCAGCCGGTCCGCCAGCCAGCGGCGAATGGCGGCGGCGAGCTTGGCCGACTGCGGCGGCGCAACCGTCACCACCACGCTGTGCGACCGCCGCGCCGGAGTGCCGTCGGTGGCACTTGCCCACGTGGGCTGCACGGACAAGGCCCTGGCCTGCGGGAAAACAGCGGTGATGTCGCGGCTCAGGTCGGCCACCAACGCCGCGTCGGCATCCACGGCGTCGGCGTGCTCGCGCAGCTGGGCCGTGATCTGCTGCACCATGCGCGCGGACTGCTCGGCCTGCTCCACCGCCGCCTGCTGGGCCGCACGCGTCTGCTCGCAGAGCTGGAACTCCAGCGCATCGATGCGCCGCTGCTGGGCCGCCAACGTGTCCTGGCTGCCGTGCAAAAGCTCGGCGAGCACTACGGTGCGCTGGGTGGCCACGTCCAGGCGGCGGTCGCCGATCTGCTGGACCTGCAACCGCGCGCCCTTCAGGCGGTAGAGGGCCATGCGCTCTTCCAAGCGCGTGAGCAGCGCCGGCGGCAACCGGTCGCCAAAGAGCGTGACCTGGATGCGCCGCTCGTCCGCGTCGATCTGCTGATCGGCCGCGTGTACACCGGGCAAGGCAAACTCGGTGCGGACGAAGGCCAAGGCCGCCGACCGGAACATCTCGGCGCGGATCAGGCGGTAAGTCAGGAACAAGCTGGGCAACAGGGTGACAATCAAGACGGTGTACATGGCCCAGCGCAGACGGCGCCGCACCTCGGGCGGCGGCTCCAGGCGCAGCGGGTGGCCGACGATGCCCATCACGAAGCGGGTGCCCGCGCCGATGAACACGCTGTTGATGCAAAAAAGGTAGAAAGCGCCAAAGAAATAGCTGGGCTGCGCGGTCGCCAGGCCGTAGCCCGCGGTGCACAGGGGCGGCATCAGGGCGGTGGCAATCGCTACCCCCGGGATGACGTTGGACTTCTCGCGCCGCGTCAGCCCCACGCCGCCGGCCACGCCGCCCACCAGCGCAATCAGCGCGTCCCAGAACGTCGGCGACGTGCGCGCCAGCAGCTCGGAATGCGCCTGGGTGAGCGGACTGACGGCGAAGTACAGCGTAGAGGTGGCGACGCTGACGGCAACGGCCACCGCCAACATCCGCAGCGAGCGCCGCACCAAGCGGAAGTCGTGCAGCGCGACGCCGTAGCCGATCGCCATGATCGGGCCCATCAGCGGCGAGATCAGCATGGCACCGATGATGACGGCCGTGGAATTGACGTTGAGGCCGATCGACGCCATGAAGATGGCTGCGATCAAGAGCCACAGGTTGGTGCCGCGGAACTCGGCGCCGTCGCGGAAGGTGCGATCGATGACCTCGTGGTCGGCCTGATCTGGCGAAAGTCCCAAGCTCTGGGCCAGGTTGCCGCGGAAGCGCCGCCAGATGGTGCGCCAGTTGCCGGCGAAATTGTCGTCGCTGCTGCTCATGCCCACAAACCTTGTACGCGGCCGCCAGGGGGCCCAGTGCACGGCGCCGGTCCGCTTCTAGGGCCGCAAAACTCCGCCCGGCATGGCTGGCACGGCCGGCGCGGCCACGGATGCTTCGGTGGGTCGGACGGGCTGGCTCCCTGGCGGCGCCCAGCCCAGCGCGGCCAGCATCACCGCGAAGCCCACCAGATAGCCCAGGGCGACCGGCCAGCCGTGCCGGAGCCAGGCGCGGGTGTCCTGCACTTCTGGGTACTCCTCGGCCAGCGCCACGCCGGCCGACGACCCGAACCAGGTCAGCGACCCGCCGTAGCCAATGGCAAAGGCCAAAAGGCCCCAATCGTAGCCACCTTGAGCCAAGGCGAGCTTGGTGAGCGGAATGTTGTCGAATACCGCGCTCAGCAGGCCAAGAGCGAAGGTGGTGGCGGCCGACGCCGCCGGCAGCTTCTCGACCGACAGCATGCCGGCCGTGGCCACGATCGGGGTCAGACACAGTGCGCCGTGCATGGCCTTTTTGACTTCGTCCCAGGGAATCGGCCGCACCAGCCCGGCCACCAGGATGGCGCCCCACACGCCCGCGGCGGGGAAGTCGAAGGCCACATTGGTCACCAGCGCCGCAGCGAGTACAACCGCCACGATCGCCAGGCGGGTCCAATCGATGGCCAGGCCCGGCGCCTCGTCGGCGGCGATGGGTTGGTGGCGGTGCTGGACGCGCGCGGCGATCGGTGCAAACACCGCGAACGACGCGATGGCCCCAAGGGCGGCAGGCGCAACTTGCAGTGGACTGACCCCACCGATCCACAACATGGTGGTCGTGGTATCGCCGATTACGCTGCCAGCACCGCCGGCATTGCCCGCGGCCACCATGGCCGCCAAGAAGCCCAGGTGCACCCGGCCGCCGTACACTTGGCGCGCGACGATGCCACCGATCATCACGGCTGCGATGTTGTCCAAGAAACTGGACAAGACCAGCACCGCACCCAGCAAGGCCAGGCCACCGGTCCAGCCGTCGGGCAGCCAGCGCGGCATGCGCTCGGGCACGCGGCTCAGCTCGAAGTGCCGCGCCAACACTGCAAAACCCAGCAGAAGACCAGCCAAATTCGCCAGCATCAGCCACTCGTGCCCCAGGTGCACCAGCAGCCCGCCGGGCCCCGACTGGCCGGCAAAACTCCCGAACGCCAGCTTCCACACGGTCATGCTGACCCAGCCCGCCGCGGCAAAGGCCAGGGCCCAGCGGTGCATGAACACGACACCAGCCAACGTGGCGATCAACAAGCCGTACTCGACGGCCATGGCCCAATTCATGGCGCCCCCGCGGCGAGAGCCGCAACGACTGGCTCCAGACGCTTGGTCCAGCAGTTCATGTCCTCGAAGGTGCCGCAAATCGTGCAGTTGTTGACCAGCCGTCCGCCAAAGGCGTAGCCCAGGCGCCGGAAGACCGCGTTCATGCCAAAGCTGGGGGCGCGCGCCAAGGTGTAGGCACACAGGTAGCCGCGCTGCCTCAGCTCGTCCTCTAGCAGCAAAAGCAGGTGCGACATCAAGCCCTTGCCTCGCTCCGGCGGAGCCGTCGCGCAGTCGGTCAGCTCAGCCGCCAGGGCGCCGGGGTGCAGCTCGGCGCTCGCCGCCGCGATCACCTGCCCGTCGCGCTCGCATACCGCGAACAAGTTCTCGTCGGCAAAGATGTGCTCCAGATAGCTGACATGCAGCAAGGGCGATGGATAGGTCGCAAAAACGCGCTGGTACAGGGCCACTAGCTGCGGAATGTCCGCCGGCACCGCCAGGCGCACTCTGCACCCAGCCGGCACGGGCCTGGGCTGGCCCACGGCGACCTCGGCCATCAGGCGCTCGATCAGCAGGATTTCGTCCATCAGCGACGGCGAGGCCAGGCGGACCTGCGAGCGGAACTTGCTGACGATGAAGGCGTCGGCCCCGCGGTGGAAGCCGGTCGCCACCGCTTCGAGCACGTAGCCAAAGCGCAAGAACTCTTGCCAATCGCTGACGGTGGCGGTCGCGATGATCTTGTCGAAGCCGTTGGCCTCGGCAATCCAGCGTACCTTCAGGATCAGGGCGGCGTAGTCCGCAGCGGTGTAGGCCAGGATCCGAACACGGCGGTTCTGCTGGTCCAGCAGCAGCGTGGCCGAAAACCCGTCGCCGCGGACCTCGTGGCTCACGCCGAAGACGACGCCAAAGGCCTCGACCACCTGCCCTTCGTCCAACGTCAGGCGCACGTTGCTGAGCGAGGTCGACGCGGCCTGCTGCTGCGGCGCGATGTCACTGTGGAGTGTCTTGGCCGAAAACGAAGACGAGGCCACGGGGCGCGGAGTGCCGTTGCGGCGGGCCGCGTGTCTGCGCGCGTGGGTATTGCCGGAGGCAAAAACGGGATCGGAGTCGACGACGAGTCTTGGCATGGGTCCCCTCTGCAGATCGGCGCGAACGTAGCGCACCGAAGAGAAGGCGGCCCGACCCTCCGAAGTCCTGCAGCTGGAGCTGCACCCTTAGAACACCTGTTGAATTTCATGGCACTGTGAACCTGACTGTGCCCCAGACGCGCGCGGCGAGGTGGAGTAGCCAGCCAACCCACGGTGCACCACCGTCGCGGGCAGTGTCAAGGTGAATCGCCTGGGGCTCGCCAAGCGCCCGCACCAACAGCGGTTGCCATGTCGCCCCGGGCTGGCCAGAATACGGGACCCGGAGGCCCCGATGACCGAGCCGCGCACCAGTCCCCGCTACGACGACCTTGCCCAGGACCGCTCGCCGCCGTTCCCCTCGCTGCAAGTCGGCGACCGCACCGCAATGATCGAGTGCTTCCGGGTACTTCGGCCCGACGGCGCGGTCATTGCCACGGACCCGGCGCTGGAAAACGGCACGGGCGTGAGCCACGCCGACGCCAAGGCGATGCTGCGCTCGATGGTGCGGCAGCGCGTCATCGACGACCGCATGCTGGGTCTGCAACGCCAGGGGCGGATTGGGTTTTACGGGGCTGCTACCGGCCAAGAAGCGGGCACGATCGCCGCCGGCCACGCACTGCAGCTGCGCGACTGGGTGCACCCGGCGCTGCGCGAAGGCGGAATCGCCCTGCACCGCGGCTATCCGCTCAGGACCTATCTGGCGCAGATTTTCGGCAGCGCCGAAGACACCTCGACCAAGGGCCGGCAGATGCCGTGCCACTACGGCAGTAAAGAGCTGAATTTCGTTACGCTCTCTAGCGTCATGGCCACCCAGATGCCGCAGGCGGTGGGCACGGCCTATGCGATGGCGCTGCGCCACGCGGCCCCGGACCGGCCGGTGTGCCTGGGTGCGATCGGCGACGGCGCCACCAGCGAAGGCGACTTCCATGTCGCTTTGACCTTTGCCGGGGTGATGCGGCCGCGCGGGCTGGGTCTGCCGCTCGTCCTGTACGTGCAGAACAACCAGTGGGCGATTTCAACGCCGATTGAAAAGCAGTCGGCGGCCCCTAGCTTGGCGCTGAAAGCCGAGTCCTACGGCCTGGTTGGCGTGCGCGTGGACGGCAACGACGCCCTGGCAGTGCTGCGGGTGATGCGGGCCGTGGCCGAGCACGTGCGTAGCGGCGGCATCCCGGTGCTGGTCGAGGCGGTGACCTACCGCGTGGGCGCGCACACCACCTCGGACGACCCTAGCCGCTACCGCGACGAGGGCCTGACCAAGCAGTGGGCGGCGCGCGACCCCATCGACCGGTTGGCGCAATACCTGATGGCGCAAGCGCAGTTGACGCAGGCCGAGCTGGACGCCCTGCGCGCCGAGTGCGAGGCCGAGCTGAAGCAGGCGCTGGCCGAGGCCGAGCAAGTGCCGCCGGTGGCGCTGCGCACCCTGTTCGAGGATGTGTTCGCCGAGCTTCCGCCGCACCTGCAGGACCAGCTGGCACAGGCCGAGCGGGCGGCGCGGGCGGGCTGACCCGCAGTGAACGGGCTGCACCAGCTGCGGATTTCCGCCCTGACCCTGGTGGCCGCGCTGCTGCTGTGGCCCAGCCTGGCGCAAGCTGGCGACGGCGACCTGCAGTGGCAGACCCTGCACACAGCCGATGCGGATATCCATTATCCTGAGCAATACCGCCATCTGGCCGAGCGGGTGGCCGACACCCTGCGCGACGCCCGCAAGGCGCTGGCGCCGCTGTTCAACGAGCGCGATCGACCCAAGCTGCAGATCTCGCTGGACGATTACGTCGACTCGGCGAACGGCTGGGCCACGCCGCTGCCCTATGATCACGTGCACTTGCTGGCCTATCCGCCCGACCTGGCCAACGACCTGGCCGACCACGGCGACTGGCTGCGGGCGCTGGTGTTCCACGAGTACTCGCACATCCTGCACATGGGCGACGTGTCGGGCATTCCCGCGCTGGGCAACGCGGTTTTTGGCCGCCGCTTCATGCCGAACGCCGCGCTGCCGCGCATGGTGCTGGAGGGGCTGGCCACCTGGGTCGAGACGCGCCATACCGGCGGCGAAACCGCGGTGGCGGGCGTGGGCGGGCGCGTGGATTCTGCTCAGTTTTCTGCAATGTTGCGGGCTGCGGTTCGCGACGGCACCCTGCCCGTCGACCTGGACGAGCTGACCGGCGGCGTGCTGCGCTGGCCCTTTGGCACCAGTTGGTACCTGTACGGCTCGGTGCTCATCGACGACCTGGATCGGCGGTTCGGCGCCGCAAAAATCCGCGCCTTCATGGGCGAATATGGACGGCAGGTGCTGGTCTTTGGCGTCCAGGGGCTGGCGCGGCAGGTGTTCGGGGCCTCGCTGAGCCGGCTGTGGCGCGACGCGGCCGCTCATGTGCGGCGGCAGGTGTGGCAGGAGTGGCGGGCGAGCACCGGCCTGGACCTGCCCGACGGCGCAACCGAGGCCTTGGCGCAAGCGGAGTTGCAGGGCGACGGGCGGCGGCTGACCTTCGACGGCCACTGGCGCGGGCGGCTGGCGATGGATGCGCAAGGCCGGGCGGTCGTGGCCCACACGCCGCGCGACGGACCGACCCGGGTCGAGCGCATCGACTTGAATTCGGGACATGTAGAGGTGCTCCACCGCTGCGCCTTCGACTGCGACGAGCCGCAGGTCTCGGCCGACGGAAAGTGGCTGCTGCTGGTGGCGGCGCGCAACCACCGGCGCATCTACCTGTACCGCGAGCTGGTGGCGGTGCGGCTGGGCAACGCGCAAGAGCACGACAGTGCAGATGATTTTGGCGAGTTGACCCTGACCGACGGGCTGCGACTGCGGAGTATCTCGCGGAGTCCCGACGGCAAGCGCGTGTACGGGGTCGCCATTCGCGGGGCGCGCACGGCGCTGGTGGCGGTGGATCTGGCCCAGGCGCTGGCCGCGGGCGAAAAACGCCAGCCGCTGCAAGAAGGGGCATGGACGTGGCTCACCGGGCCGGCGGCGCTGGGCACGGTGCTGGACTCGCCGGTCGAGCTGGACGGCGCGCTGTGGTGGACCTATGCCCGCGGCGGCGAGCG
>JACRCU010000286.1 GCA_016218865.1 Deltaproteobacteria bacterium
GTGGATGCCGCCGTCGAAGCCCCGGTAGCTGCCGTCGACGTCGTTCCACAGGGTCGGCATCGCCAGCGCGAGATACAGGGCGCTGTAGTAGATGGTGCGCTCGCTGGGCGTGGCGCCGTCGATGTCGACCTTGGCGAGCTGGGTTTCCCAAGTGGCAATCGCGGCTTGCCGCACCAGGTCGAAGCTTTTGCCCGCCACCTCGGTCTGGCGGTTCTGCTCGGCGCCCGCGGCGTCGACATACGACAGGCACACCTGCAGCTCCACCGGCTGGTCCGGCTCGGCGAACTGCGCGTACATGCCCAGGTTGACGCGGTCCTTGCCCGCCGGCGGCTGCAGCTGACTGGCGCTCAGCGAGCCGGGGCTCAGCACACCCTCGTTCCACGTGCCCGCCGCCTGCCACGGCCGCGCGAATTGCGCGCTGAAGTACACCTTGAAGCCGCCGTAGCGGTTCGAGAAATCGCCGAAGTTGTGCAGCTCGCCCACCACCGTGCGCGCCGCCGGGTCCAGCTGTACCTTGGCCATGGTGACCATGCCGCCAGCGATCGCCTCGCTGAGGTCGATCAGCAAACCGCCGCTGTCGCCTTGGAAAACCGTTCGGTGGACGCCGCAGTGGGCGGTGGCGGTCAGCTCGTGGCGCGCCTTGGGGCCGTCCAAGGTCACGGCGTAGTAGCCGGCGCTCGCGACTTCGGTGTCGTGGCTGTAGGTGCTGCGGCGGCCATTGCGGCTGGTGATCTCGGGGCCCACGGTGGCGAAGGGGAGCACGGCCACGTTGCCGTAGTCGGGCGCGCCGGTGCCCTGCAAGTGGTTGTGCGAGAAGGCGTGGAGGTACGGGTCGCTGCGCTGGTAGCCGGCGCAGTGGAAGGCGCCCTGCTGGCCGCCCTTGTTGCTGGTGTCGGGGCTGCACTTGACCAAGCCCCAGGGGACGCTGGCGCCCGGGATGGCGCTGCCCACGTTGGCGACCGAAAGCGCTGTGCCGATCAGGGGATCCACGGCCTTGGCGTGCGGCGCGGCGGCGAACCAATCCGGGCCGGTGCTCGTCGCGTCGCCGCTGGCATCGACCGGGCTGGCGGCATCGCCGGCGTCGGCGGCAATCGTGTTGAAGGTATCGGCACTTGCGTCGCCCACGGCCGTTGTTCCGCTGCCGGCGGGCTCGCTGCCGCAAGCACAGACCAGGGCCAAAGACGCGCTGACCAGGGCCAGGCAACGGACTGCAACCACTGGAAACCTCTTGCTTGGTCGGGTCGGCCTACAGGGCCAGGTGGAGCCACACTGCTACTTTGCGAAATCTCGGAAGGTCTACCCTACCGCCCGCACTCGCTTTTCGTGGAGAACCGCCGCAGCGACCCCGGCGGGAACGGCCACTCGGGCGACTGCAGGCCGCCGTGGGGCGTGGCCGGAAACCAGGCGCCCAGGCTGGGGGCCTGAACGTTCTTCAGCACATGCACTTGCTGGGCCGGCATGTAGCTCTGCGCCAGCAGCATCCAGGTGTCGCCCTTGGGGTGGCGCACCACGTCCAGCACCAGCACCGCGTGCCCCACCGGCATGCCGCCCTGTGGCCCCACGATCCACACGTCGCCCGGCTGGACCTGGGTCTCGTCGGCCACGGGCTGCAACTGCGACTTCAGGCCGCCGGTGTTGGCCCAGGTGAACACCGTGTCGAGCCAGCGGCGGTAGGCGCGGTAGTCGCCGCCCCCGAATGTGAGCTTCTTGCCGCTGGCAGCCACAAAGCAGGCATCTTTGCTGCGCTTTTGCGTCCACAGCCACTCGGCCCGCAGGCGCATCACCGCGTCGGCGCACTGCTGCAGGTCGCGCGTGCCCACGTCGATGTCGACCACCGCGGCGTGCACGTTTTGGCGGTTCTTCAGCTCGCCGTTGTACAGGTGCACCTGCGCGCCGTCCGGCAGCAGCGGAAGCTCGGACAGCCACTGGCCAAAACTGCCGCGCTCCGTTTCTACCCGCTGAAAGCCCGCCGGCGGTGGAAAACGCTCGCGCAGCAGCTGGTTGGGCGGATGGACCGGCCAGGCCACCGCCCACAGCACCGTCCACACCACCTTGCCCAGCACGGCCAGCGCGGCGCCGAGCATCGGCTAATCCAGGTGCAGGGCGCGCTTGAGGGAGTCGAGCGACAGATCCGGCGGCTGGTACTCGGGGTTCATCTCGCCGCGGAAGCCACCGGCGTCGGCGTGCACCCGGCCCTTGGCACCGATGCTCATCTCGGCCAAGCGCAACGGATCCGGCGACTTCTCGTACTGCCACACGGTCTTCATGATCGAGAACAGACCCACATCCAGACCCACCTTGACCTTGGCGAAGAACGTCAGGATCAGGTTCAGGGCCGCGGTCAGCCGCGCGTCCACGGGCATGTCGAACGACAGACCGTTGCGGTTGACCGTGATGGTCGGGTCGGCACTCAGCGCCGCTTCCAGGTGCAGATTCAGCGCGGCCCGCAGACCGGCTTCCACCGCCACCACCGCCGCCGACACCTGCACCGAGCCCTGCACGTAGGCGTTCAAGTCCGCATACGCACTGGAGGCCAGGTGACCGCTGACCGACATCGAGGCGAAGCTGGGCTCCATCAGGTCGACTTCGCCGCCGATGACCAGGTTGCTGAGGGTCAACGGCTTGATGCCGCACTCGATGCCCAGGCCGGCGCCGACCTTGACCTTGACCGTCGGCGGCGTGTAGACCACGAACGACAGGTCGA
>JACRCU010000287.1 GCA_016218865.1 Deltaproteobacteria bacterium
GCGCGCAGGCCGTCGGTCAGCAGACTGAGGTCCAGCGGCCCGGCGCTGCGGTTGACGGTCGAACGCGCCACCGCCTGCAGCTGATCGTCGAAAACACCTTTGCTGTCGTACAGAAGGCGGCCGATCAGGGTCGACTTGCCGTCGTCGACGCTGCCGGCGGTGGAAAAACGGAGAAGGTCCATGTGCAGTTGTTCCTAATAGGGTTCCTAGAGGCGGCCTAGAAATAGCCTTGGCGTTTGCGGTCTTCCATCGAGGCTTCGCTGACCTGGTCGTCCACGCGGGTCGCGCCGCGCTCGGTGACGCGCGCCACCGCTGTCTCGTCGATGATGGCCTTGGCGTCCGCGGCGTCCGAGGCGACACACGCGGTGCAGGTCATGTCGCCGACCGTGCGGAAGCGCACCGTGCGCTCGACCGCCTGTTCGCCCGGCAACGGCTGCAGCAAGTGGCTGATGGGCAACAGTAAACCCTGGCGAATCACCACCTGCCGGCGGTGCGCGTAGTAGATGCTGGGGATCTCCAGCTGCTCCTGATCGATGTAGTGCCAGATGTCCAGCTCGGTCCAATTCGAGATCGGAAAAACCCGAATGTGCTCGCCGGGATGGATGCGACCGTTGTACAGGTTCCACAGCTCGGGCCGCTGGTTCTTGGGGTCCCAGGCGCCGTGCTGGTCGCGGAACGAGAAGATGCGCTCTTTGGCGCGGGCCTTCTCTTCGTCGCGGCGCGCGCCACCGAACACGGCCTCGAAGCGGTGCTCGGCGATGGTGTCGAGCAAGGTGGTGATCTGCATCCGGTTGCGCGAATTGTCCTGGCCCGGGCGCTCGACGATGCGGCCCTGCTTCAGCGAGTCTTCCACACTGCGGACGATCAGCTTCTCGCCCAGCTCGGCGGCGCGGCGGTCGCGGAAGTCGATGACCTCGGGGAAGTTGTGCTCGGTGTCGATGTGCACCAGCGGGAAGGGAAACCGGCCGGGGCGGAAGGCCTTTTCCGCCAGCCGCAGCATGACGATCGAGTCCTTGCCACCCGAAAACAACAGCGCCGGCCGCTCGAAGCTGGCCGCCACCTCGCGCATGATGTGGATCGACTCGGCCTCCAGGGCCTGCAGGTGCGAGAGGGGCTGTACGGAAATTCGCGGAGTCTGAACACTAGATAGTTGCATACTTTTTTTGCCCGTAGTGCGCACTTGGATTTTTACCCTAGCGATTGGGTAGAGATTAGCCTAGCGCCTCCCGCGGCGCTTGTCGAGCGGGCCCGGTCGCCACAGTCGCCTGCGCAAGCTAAGCTAGGCTACGGTCGCGGCGCTCACGAGCCGCCAGGTCGCGCGATGATCCCAATCATTCAGCCGTTGTTTGGCCCCGAAGAGCAGGCCGCCGTCGCCGCGGTGCTGCGCTCGGGCTGGGTGGTGCAGGGGCCGCGGGTCGAAGCGTTCGAGAGCGATCTGGCGGCGATCGGCGGCGCCGAGTACGCGGTGGCGGTGTCGTCGGGTACCGCTGGCCTGCACCTGTCGCTGTTGGCGGCGAACGTGCACCCGGGCGACGACGTGATCGTGCCGTCGCTGTCGTTCATCGCCACGGCCAACGCGGCGTGGATGGCCGGTGCCCGCCCGGTGTTTGCCGATGTCGCGCCGGATTTGCCCAACGTGACACCCGACAGCGTCGACCGGGTGTGGACCCCGCAAACCCGCGCGGTGATTGCCGTCCATCAGCTGGGCGTGCCGTTCGACCGGCAGGAGATGCGCCGGCTCTGCCACGATCGCGGCGCGGTGCTGATCGAAGACGCGGCCTGCGCGCTGGGGTCGCTGCACAAGGGCGAAGCCATTGCCGCCGATGCGGAATTCGCGGTATTCAGCTTTCACCCGCGCAAGGTGATCACCACCGGCGAAGGCGGCGCCATCCTGACCAACAACCCCGAGCACGCCGAGCGGCTGCGGCGGTTGCGCAACCACGGCATGAGCATCGCCGCCGACCAGCGCCACGCCGGCGGCAAGCGCGAGCAGTACCTGGAGCCGGCGTGGAACTTCCGCATGACCGACATCCAGGCGGCGATCGGCGGGGAGCAGTTGCGCAAGCTGGGCGAGATTGTCGAGCGCCGGCGCCTGCTTGCGACCCGCTACGAAGAGTTGCTGGCCACTTGCTACGAAGTCGCCCCCTTGCAGCCGCGGGCCGACGACCACTGGAACGTGCAGACCTACTGCGTGTGCGTGGCGCCCGGCCAGGGCGAACCGGCGGCCCGCCGCGACGAGGTGCTGCGGCGGCTGAACGAACAGGGCATCGGCGCGCGCCGCGGCATCCTGGCGGCCCACCTGGAGCCCGCCTGGCACGATCTGCTGCGCGATCCCCTGCCCTATACCGAGGCGTGGGCGGCCCAGAGTCTGGCGCTGCCGCTCTTCCACGGCATGACCGACGACGACCAGCAGCAGGTGGCCGGTGCGCTGGTCGAGGCCCTGCAGCAGGTTCCATAATGTAGCAACAATTCAGGCGATCTTGCGCTCAACCTCGGTCGGACCCAACCGCGCTTCGTTGGCCGGCGCCGGGGTCACTGCGGGCAGCGAGGGCACGGCCGTCAGCGGCGTCACCACCGCCCCCTGCCGCGCGCGCACGTGGGGAGTCATGCGGTAACCCAGCGCCGCTGCTACCGTAATCGCGGCAATCCACGCGAGCGAGCTGGGCGTGCTCTTGATCGAGAACACCAGCGCCCAGGTCGAGGCCAGGCAGTACAGCGCCGCCGCCCACTTGACCGACCGCGCCAGGGCCCGCCCCTTGCGCCAGGCCAGCGCCGCCACCGCCAGCATGCTGGTGAGCGTGAGGATCGAGCCCGCGTTGTTCAGCAGCACCTCGAATTGCTGCGTCAGAATCAGCACGATCGCCACCACCGACTGCAGCAGTACCGAGGCCAGCGGCGGCGAGTCGGCGCTCTGGCGGAAGAACCCCGGCAAGAAGCGGTCTTCGGCCATGGCGGCGTAGACGCGCGGCCCCACCAGAGTCATCGCCGACAGCGACGAGATGAGGGCGATCAGCACCACGCTGGACATGGCGATCGCCCCCGACGGCCCAAGCAGGTGGCTCAACACCACGTGGCCCAAGGTCAATTTCTCGTCCTCGGTCTTGACCACCGCCAGGTCGGCCGGCGTCAAGTTGGCCACGAACACCCAGTTGACGCCCAGGTACAGCAGTGTGACCAGGAGCGTGCCAATCAGCATCGCCCGCGGCACGTCGCGCTTGGGGTGGGCAAATTCGTCGGCCACGTAGACCACGGCGTTCCAGCCGCTGTAGCAGAAACCGATGAATACCAGCGAGTTGAAGAACGCAGCCAGCGGGTGTACGGCATCGACCGCGGCACTGGGCTGCCACGCCGGCAACACCTTGCTGCCCAGGACCAAGCCGGTGAGCAAAAACGCCGCGAGCAGCACGGCTTTCACGCTGACGAGCAGGTCCTGCACCAGCGCCGAGGCGCGGATGTGGAAGGCATGGACCGCCGTCACCGCCACCACCACCACCACCGCCGCCGTGCGCGGATCGACGCCGAGCAGCACGCCCAGGTAGGCACCCGCCGCCAGACCCGCCATCGCCACCGGAGCCGAAAACCCCACCAGGAGCGAGGTCCAGCCGGCCAAGTAGCCAGCAAAGGGATGAACGAGCTTGGAAAGATAGCGGTATTCACCGCCCGATCCCGGCAATTCGTCGGCCAGGGCGGCGTAGACCCGCGCACCGGCCAGCGCAATCAGGCCGCCGACCACCCAGGCAACCAGGATCCACAGCGGCCCCAAGGTGTCCGCCATGAAGCCGGCCGTGGTCAGCACGCCCGAGCCGACCATGTTGGCCACCACCAGACCGACGCCCGTGGCGAGTCCGTAGCGGCCGCGGCGCGGGGGAAGGACCAACTGCGGAGAGGAATCGGACACGATCGACCTGCTCGGCCTGCCAGCCGGGACAATGGTGTAAAAACAAATAGTTATGTGGAGCAACGCCCAGAACAAGCGCAGCGCCGGACGTCAAGATACGCTCAGATCGGCGCACCGTCAACGAAAACCGGCGAACCGCACACCGGCCGAGGCCGCGGCGATGGACGGCAGCTGCCCTGGCGAAACCTAAGCAATGGTGCCACGTTGGCTGCACCGCCTCGACAGGCGGCCAGCGGGTGATCTAGCGTGCCGGGCGGAGGCGTGGTGACCAAGCTGCTGACCATCGAGACAGGCTTTTCGTGCAACAGCCGCTGCCACTATTGCACCCAGCTGGATTACCGCGCCTTGCCGCAAGAAGCGGCGCTGGACCTGAGCGGCGACGAGATCCGCCAACGCATCGACTGGGCGGCACAAAACCAGTTCGACGAAATCGGTTTTTCGGGCGGCGAGCCGACCATTCGGCCCGACTTCTTGGACCTGGTGCGCTACGCCAAGCAGCGCGGGTTTGCCCACATCGGCGTCACCACCAACGGCCGGATGCTGGCCTACCGCCGCTTTGCCGAGGCCCTGTTGCGCGCGGGCGTGGACAGCCTGACCTTCAGCCTGCACGGGCCCACGCCGCAGCTGCACGACCGGCTGGCCGCCGCGCCCGGGGCGTTGGAGCAGGCGCTGACTGGCCTGCGCCACGTTGGGCAACTGGCTGATACCTTGGGCATTCGCCTGCGGCTGATGAACAATCAGATCCTGCTGCGCGAGAACGTGGAGCACATCGGCGCGATGGTCGAGCTGCTGGCGCCGCTGGGGATCCGCCTGTTCATGGTGCAGCCGTTCATCGCCCAGCGCAGCAACGTCGACGACCTGGGGCGGTTCTTCGTGCCGTACGCCGACGTGGTCGAAGGCGTGCGCGCCGCCCTGCCCGCCCTGCAGCGCTACGGCGCCCGCATCAAGCCGTACAACGTGCCCAACTGCGTGCTGTGGCCGCTGGGGCGCGAGCAAATCGAGTCGCAGACCTACGACATCACCGTCTACCGCGAGTTCGAGCAGGAAAGTGCGGGCGAGTTCAAGGCCTTTCGCGCCAAGCAGTGGTACCGCATCGACGACTGCCGCGACTGCCGCGAGAAGTGCCCCGGCTTCCGCATCGAGCAGTTCCCGCAAGAGCGGATGCAGCAAGCGATCGTCGACGCCGCCCGCGCGTTTGCCGCCCGCCACCCCGAGCGCCGCCAGCCGCTGCTGTTCTCGGGCACCGAGCTGCTGAAGCCGGCGTCGCTGGCGAAGGTTTTCGCCACGCTGGCCAAGGAGTTTGGTCCGGTGGCCTGGCTGACGGGGGCGGCCGAGCGATCGACGCGCGCCGAGCTGGCGCAGGTGGTGCTGCAGGCCCACGCCGCCGGGCACCTGGCCGAGGTGGCGGTGGTCGGTCAGCCGATGGACCAGCGCTTCTTGGCGCAGCGGGTCATCGAGAAGGGCAACCTAGAAGAAGTGCGCAGTTTCTTTGCCGAACTCAAGGGTCAGCGCCAGCCCGGGCAGTCCCTGCCGGCGCTGAAGCTGTGGCTCAACGTTTCGGACACCAGCCGCCTGCTCGGCGACCCCAGCGTGGCCGGGCACTTGCCGCACCTGGCGCAGGAACTCCGCGACCTTGCCGGCGATTTCGGCGCCGAGCTGGTGGTGACGGTGCCCAATTTTCCGCGCGACCGGCCGCCGCCCGACATCGGCCGCCAGGAACAAGAACTGCGGGATCTGGCCGCGCAATTCCGCGACGCGGGCCGCGCTTTGCGCCTGAAGGTGACGCTGGGCAGTATGGCCGACGCCCGCGGTGTGGACCCGCTGCGCGCCGCTGCCACCTTGCAGGCCGAGCAGCTCTTCGCCGAGGTTCTGCCCAGCGAGCCGCTGCATCAGCGGCTGTTCCGTCACGATTTCTCTGCGCCCGAGCTCGATTTCGTGTCGTGGTCGCCGCCTTGGCTGTTCGA
>JACRCU010000270.1 GCA_016218865.1 Deltaproteobacteria bacterium
GACGATGCCGACCACGGCGCCGGCCATCAAGTCGGCCCGCAAGAGCTTGGCGCCGTAACCGTTTCTAAAGGTGGTGCGCAGCGCGACGCCCACCGGGAGGCCGCGTTTCAAGGCGGCGATGGCCGACTCGGAGGCGCTGCTGCTGGGGGCCGCTACTGGGGTTGGCTTGGGTGCAGACTCGGGAACGGGCGGTTGGGTCGGTGCCGAGTCTGGCTCAGGGGCGGAGGAATCAGAATTGACTTGAGAGCTCATGGCGTTTCAGACGCGACCGCGCAGGCCGCCGCCCCCAAAATTCGCCGGGGGCGCAGGCGCATGGTGCACTTGCCGGTGGCGATTGGCAAAAAACCGGCGCGCTTCAGGCGAGTGCGAGCGCGCCCACCAGCGGGCCCGGCAGGACCAAACTGTGGATGCGGCAAGGTGTATGTCCGCTGAGGCGGGCCTGGGCTGGACGCAATAAGTGGTCAAGGGCGACCTGTTGCAGTTGATCGATGCCGCGGCCCCAGGCCTTGAGCGCCGCCTCCTTGGCAGTCCAGATGCAGTAGAACGTTAGAAGTTGCTCCTCATTGGGAATACTATTCCAAAGTAAAACTTCACGATCACAAAGACAGTAGCTTGTCAGGTCGGACAATTGTCGGCGAGGTCGCTGCACCTCCAGGTCGACACCCAGCGCCGGCACCGGCCCCAGCCCCAGCAGGGCCCAGTCGCCACTGTGCGAGCTGTTGAAGGCCAGGCCGGGCAGCTCGGGCTTGCCGTTGGGGCCCAGGGTCGGGGTGAGTTGCTGTGGCGCGACGCCCAGTTGCTCGGCCAGCAGCAGGTGCAGCAGGGCGCGGGTCTGCAGGCGCCGCAGGTGCGCGATCGGGCGGAGCGGCGCGGGCGTGGGCGCAGGCTCGGGCGGCAGCAGGGCGCGGCACTGGTCCAGGTTCCAGGGCAGGGCGGCAAGGTCGCACAACCACATGGAAATGCCGGGCGGCAGGCCGGGGTCGCGGGCGTAGACAGGCTGGAGGTGGGCGGCGCTGCGGGGCATGGCGCGGACTGTGCGCGGATTGGGGCGGGTGTGCAAGGCGTTGTGGAGGGTCAGGTATTGACACTTGACATCTTTTGCCGGAGCCCGAGCCGGTGCCGGTGCCCGAACCAAGGGGCCCCCACGTGCCCGAAGGGACGGGCGAGTCCGGTCGACTCGGCCGAGTGGGGACCGGACACCGGAACCGGACACCGGAACCGGACACCGGAACCGGATACCGGAACCGGAACCGGATACCGGAACCGGACACCGGAACCGGAACCGGATACCGAGCCTGTCTCTTGACTACTGAACACGCGTTCAGTACTGTACACCCATGAGCGCGCTCCCCACCCGCACCCTGGCCCCCCTGCTGCAGCCGTCCCCCTTGCTGCAGCCGTCCTCGCGCTTGGCGGCGAACCCGGCCGATGCCGGCGCGCCTGCGCTCACCCGTCTGGAGCAACTCCGCCTGCAGTTGGCTGGCTCGCCCCATGCGCAAGTGCTCAAAAATGGCGCTCTTTTGCAGCGAGCGGCACCAGATCAGGGCGACGGTGCGCCGTTTGCCTTCGAGCGGCTGGCGGGCCGGCTGGTCGAGCTGCTCGACGCGCAGCCGGCGGCGCGGGCCAAGCCGCACTTTGCCGACGAGGTGCACGCCCGGGCCAGCACGTCGGCGCGCGATGCCCGGACCTCGTGGGTGGCGGCGCGGCTGGCCGAGGCGCAGGCCCTGGGCGAGACGGCGGCGTGGATCGTCTGGGAGCCGCGCGGCATTCCCTATCCCCCCGACTTGGCTGGGCTCGGCCTGGATCTGCGGGCGCTGCCGCTGGTGGTGGTGCAGAGCGGCGCCCAGGTGCTGCGCGCGGCTGATCTGCTTTTGCGCTCGGGGGCTTTTGGCCTGATCGCCGCCGACTGGCCGGCCGGTGAGCCGCCGCCGGGCGACGGGCCGCTGGGGCGCCTGCTGGGGCTGTGCCAGAAGCACGATGCGGCGCTGCTCTTTCTAAGTCAACCGATGGATGTCAAGGACGACTCCTTGGGGAGCGCCACTTCGTTTGAGAGCAACGGCTCGGTGCTGCGCGCGCTGGCCTCGCTGCGGCTGCGGGTGGCGCGGGTCGACTTGCCCGACGGTTCCTTCGAGCTGTCGACCACCGTGCTCAAGGACAAGCGCCGCGGGGTCACGCCGCCGGTCCGCGCGCCGCGCCAGGCGCCCGAGGGCTTGGGCGCTGGGGCCAAAAGACTTTGAATTCGTACGTGCCCCTGTGGGTCAAGTCGAACTTCTCGTTTCTGGAGGGGGCTTCGCACCCCGAGGAATTGGTGGCCGAGGCGCGCACCTTGGGCCTGCCGGCCCTGGCCCTGACCGACCGCGACGGCGTGCCCGGGGTGGTGCGGGCCCACGTGGCGGCGCGCGAGCACGGCTTGCCGCTCATCATCGGCAGCGAACTCAGCGTGTCGCTTACGGTTCCCCGACCGCGCCTGGCCACCAGCGACGGGCTGCTGACGGCCGACGACCTGGTGCGCCACCCGTGCGAGTCGCTGCTGTTGCTAGCCGAAAACCGCACCGGCTATGCCAATTTGTGCCAGCTGATCACCTTGGGGCGGCGCCGCTGCGAAAAGGGCCGCAGCCTGCTTACCTACGACGACCTGCTGGGCCGCAGCGACGGGCTGTTCCTGCTGGTGCACCAGACGCCGAGTGCCGAGCCGCCGCTGCATCTGCGCAAGCTGGCGAGTGAATTTGGCGAGCGGGCCGGGGCGCTGCTGACCCGCCACCGCCTGCCGCGCGACGCCGAGGCCAACCTGCGGCTGACGCAGCTGGCCAAAACCCTGCGCTGGCCGGTGGTGGCGGGCAGCGAGGTGCTGTACCACAGCCCGGCGCGGCGGCCGCTGCAAGATGTGCTGACCTGCATCCGCCACGGGACGCTGTTGCGCACGGCCGGCAACCGCCTGAAGGCCAACGCCGAGCACGACCTGAAGTCGCCCTGGGCGATGCAGCAGTTGTTCAGCGACATGCCCGAGGCGCTGGCACAATCACGCCGAATTACAGAGCGTTGTAGCTTCAATCTTCAACAACTGCGCTACGTCTATCCGGCCGAGCAGCTGCCCGACGGCACCACCCTGGACGAGTACCTGCGGCAGTTGACGGAGCAGGGCGCCTGCTTTCGCTATAAGGTGAACGAATTCAATCAAATTCCGGCCGAGGTGCGCACCCAGATCGACCGCGAACTGGCGCTGATCCGCCAGCTGGAGTACGGCGGCTACTTCCTGACCATGTGGGAGATCGTGCAATTCTGCAAAAGTTCCAATATCTTGTGTCAAGGAAGAGGATCTGCTGCCAACAGTACCGTGTGCTATTGCCTTGAAATTACATCCATTGACCCCGTTCGCATGGGCCTGTTGTTCGAGCGCTTCCTGTCGCTGGAGCGCGCCGAGCCGCCCGACATCGACCTGGACATCGAGCACGACCGCCGCGAGGAGGTGATCCAGCACGTCTACGGCCGCTACGATCCGCTGCACCGCTCGTCGAAAAAGACAGACGACATGGCGACGTGCGTGGTCGAGCGCGACCGCTCGCACGCGGCGATGGTGGCGGTGGTGATCCGCTACCGCGGCAAGTCGGCGGTGCGCGACGTGGGCAAGGTGCTGGGGCTGCCCGAGACGGCGCTGGACCGCCTGTCCAAGCGGGTGGCGCGCTACAGCGACGGCATCGGCCCCGACGAGCTGCAATTGGCCGGGCTGGACGCCGAGGCGCCGACGAGCCAGCTTTTGTGCCAGCTCACCCAAGAGATTCAAGACTTTCCGCGGCACCTGTCGATCCACCCCGGCGGCTTCGTGCTGGGCCACCAGCCGGTCGACACGCTGGTGCCGATCGAGAACGCGGCGATGCAGGACCGCACCGTCATCCAGTGGGACAAGGACGACGTGGAGGCCCTGGGCCTGTTCAAGGTGGACCTGCTTGGGCTGGGGATGCTGAGCCAGGTGCACCGCTGCTTCGACTTGCTGCGCGCGACCAAGCAGGTGGACCTGGCGATGGCGACGGTACCGGCAGAGGATCCAGAGACGTACGCGATGATCCAGAAGGGCGACACGGTGGGGGTGTTCCAGATCGAGAGCCGCGCGCAGATGTCGATGCTGCCCCGGCTGAAGCCGCGCACCTTTTACGACCTGGTGGTCGAGGTGGCGATCATCCGCCCGGGGCCGATCACCGGCGGCATGGTCCACCCCTACCTGCGCCGCCGCCACGGCGAAGAGCCGGTGACCTATCCGCACCCGTGCCTGGAGCCGGTGCTGGCCAAAACCCTTGGTGTTCCGCTGTTTCAAGAGCAGGTCATGAAGCTCGCGATGGTGGCTGCCGACTATACCCCTGGAGAAGCCGACCAATTGCGCCGCGACATGGCCGCCTGGCGCCGCTCGGGGCGCATTGAGCAGCACCGCGACAAGCTAGTCACCCGCATGGAAGACAAGGGTATCGCCAAGGAATTTGCCGAGCGGGTCTTCGAGCAGATCAAGGGCTTTGGCGAGTACGGCTTCCCCGAGTCGCACGCGGCGTCGTTCGCCCTCATCTCGTACGTCACGGCGTGGTGCAAGTGCCATCATCCCGCGGAGTTCGTGTGCGCGCTGCTCAACGCCTGGCCGATGGGCTTCTACACGCCGGCCACCCTCATCGAGGATGCCAAGCGCCACCAAGTAGAGATTCGTCCAGTTGACGTTTGTCATAGTTCCTGGGAGTGCACCATGGAGCCGACCGAGCGACCCGGCCCGGCGGGCGCCTTTGCCGTGCGCATGGGGCTGCGCTATGTCAAAGGTCTTGGGGTGTTGCAGCTGGGGCGCCTGCAGAACGCGCCGCCGCCGTACCCCACGCTCGACGACTTCGTGCGGCGCACCTACCTGGACCGCGGCGCCCTGGACCAGCTGGCCGAGGCCGGTGCCTTCGACTCCTTTGGGCTGTCGCGGCGCGAGGCGCTGTGGCAGGTGCGGGCCTTGCTGCGCCGGCGCGACGATGCCCTGGCCCTGGAGCAGTTCGACGACCTGCCGCTGCTGGCGCCCCTGTCGCAACACTCCGAGATCGTGTGGGATTACCGTACCTCGCAGCACTCGACCCGCGGCCACCCCCTGGCGCCATTGCGGGCCGAGCTGCGCCGCCAGCGCCTGCCCAGCGCCAGCGAGGTCCAGGCCCTGGCCGACGGCAAAAAGGTCCGCTACGTGGGCCTGGTGATCTGCCGGCAGCGGCCGGGCACCGCCAAGGGCGTGACCTTCTTTACCCTTGAAGACGAAACGGGTTTCGTGAACCTGGTGCTGTGGCGCGACACCTACGAGCGCTTCCGCATCCTGGCCAAGACGGCGGCGGTGGTGGGGGTCGACGGCCGGGTGCAGGCCAAGGACGGTGTGGTGCACGTGGTGGTCGAGGACATGTGGGAACCCGAGCTGGGCGCCAAGGTGATGGCGGCGGCAAGTCGGGACTTCCATTGACGAGTGGCGGCGGTGCCGGCGGTCGCCGCGCGGCTTTGTTTGGAATTTGTGAACAACTGCACCAACTGGTTGCCGAGCCCAGACCGCGCCGCTACAGTGACAGAGTGATTGTCCGCACCCCACTGCTGCATTCCCGGCTGATTCGCCTCGTTTTGCTGCTGAGTCCAGCTGCAGTCGCTCCGGCGTGCGGGGCCAGCCCGGGCGACGTCGCAGCCCACACCCAGGGCGATGCCAGCGCCACTGCGGCGGACGCGACCCGCAAGCCGCCCGATGCCGAAACCGCAGCGGCCGACGCCGCGCCGGACCAAAGCGACAGCTCTGCGCCGCTGGCTGATGCTGCCAGTGCCGATCAGGATGCCAGCGGGCTCTACGGCGACACTGACGCAACTCCCGATGTCGTCGACGCTGGCGCGCCCGACACTCCGCAGGACTCGGCGTTCGACACCACACCCGCTGCGGCCGCCGATGCGGTCCCGGACGCGGTCGCCGACACGGCTGCCGATCCAGCAGCGGACAGCGCGGCCGAGCTCGGCCCGGCCCCCGACGCCGCAGCCGACAGCGCCGATGTGCAGAATTTGCCATACGATCCCACCATCTACACTCCGGTCGACGACTTTGCCACGCCCGGCTGGTCGCCGCCGGCCGGCATCCAGAGCAGTGCGCTGATCCCCTGCGACCCAGCTGCGCCGGCCACCCCTGGCGTCTACGTCAACGTGGCCGTGCCGGCCGGCATCGACCTGGATCGCGAGGCGATCTGGCCCGCCGGCAGCCTGTTCGACGGCGAAGAAGTGCGCGAAGGCGGCGGCCAGGCCGTGGGCGACTTCAACGGCGACGGCCGCCTCGACTTCTACTTCGCCATGGTCACCGGGCCCGACGTACTCTACCTTGCCCAGCCCAGCGGTCCGTGGAAGTTCAAAAAATTCATGCACAACAACAGTGCCCCCCACGACATCAGCGCCGTGGCCGCCGACCTGGACAACGACGGCGACCTGGACCTGCTGCTCGGCGGCATCGGCCCGCGCCTGTACCGCAACGACGGCCCCAGCCCCTACACCGGCGTGACCTGGGTCGACGTCACCAGCCAGTCCGGCCTGGATGCGTATGGCGACATGCCCTACTACGCCAGCGCCGTGGCCGATTTGGACCGCGACGGCACCCTGGATCTGCTGCTGTCGCCCTTGAAGATCGAGGCACCCAACATCGCCACCACCGGCTTCACCTTCCATATGCCAGTGTTGCTGCGCGGTCTTGGGGGATTCCAGTACACAGACCTGTCCAGCCTTCTGCCCATTGCCAGCAAAGCGCCGGTTTACATCACCTCGCTGGTCGACTTCGACAACGACGGCGACCAGGACCTGTACTTCGGCCGCGACTTTGGCGGGATGGTCGGCCCCAATCAACTGCTTCGCAACGACCTGATTGCCCCCGGCGCACCGCTGAAATTCACCAACGTCTCGGTGCTGTCTGGCTTGGACATCGCCGGCAACGCCATGGGCATCGCCGTGGGCGACTACGACCGCGACGGCTGGATGGACATGTACCTCTCGGGCTGGCAAGGCGGCGTGCACATGCTCAAGAACACCACGCAGCCCGGCAAGAAGATGACCTTCGTCGAGACCACCGCCGTCACGGGCACCGGCACCACCGGGCCCAAGTACGCCACCTGGGGCGTCCAGTTCGTCGACGCAGACAGCGACGGCTGGCTCGACCTGTTGGTCCCGAACGGCCACTTGACCTTGGGCACGCCCGAGGGCGGCGGCGGTTTCGGCGGCGGCGGCGGCGGCGGAGGAGGAGGAGGGGGCGGCAGCGGCGGCGGAGGCATGGCCGCTGGCGGCGATCTGCCCGACAACCCAGCAATTCAATACGATCTTCTCTACCGCGCCAAGGGCGACGGCTCCTTTGCCGACGTCAGCGCGGCCAGCGGCTTCCACCGCCCGGACCAGAGCCGCGCGCTGTCCATTGCCGACGTGGACCGCGACGGCTTTGCCGACCTGCTGCTCGGATCGGTGCAGGGGCCGCCCCGCGTGTTCCGCAATGGCTGCAGCGCCGATCCGGCCTGGTTGCATGTGCGCCTGAAGGGAACGACCAGCAACTCCTATGGAATCGGCGCCCGCGTCACCGTGCAGGCCGACGGCGTCACCCATTTGCGCGACGTCGAGGTCGGCTCGACCAGCGTGTGGTGCAGCAGCGAGCCCGCCGCCCACTTCGGCTTGGGTACGGCCAATCAGGCCGCGCTGCTGATGGTCAGCTGGCCCTCGGGCAAGGTGCAAGTGTTCAACAATGTTCCGTTGCGCCGCCGCCTGGTGATCACGGAGCCGTAGGCCTCGCAGCGGCTGCCGTGGCCTTGCCCGCGGTGGCCGGTGGCAGCGCCGCCGCCAGTTGTCCGCATGCCGCGGCGATGGCGGCCCCCTTGCAGCGCCGGAACAGCACCCGCAGGCCGCGCGCGCGCAACCGATCGGCGAACGCCTGGATGGCCGCCTCGCTCGGCGCGTTCAGCCCCGGCGTGGGCCCCGCATTGGCCGGAATCAAGTTGACCCGCGCCGGCAGCCCCTGCAGCCAGTCGGCCAGCAGGTCCGCATCCGCGGGCAACTCGGTGAACGTCGCGATGAGCACGTAGGCCCCCAGCAGCGTGCGACCGGCCGGCAGGTGGTCCAGCAGCGTCTGGCGCAGCTCGCCCAGCCCGGCGTGGGCGTTGACCGGCATCAGGATGCGCCGGCGCGCGTCGTCCGGGGCATTGAACGACACCGCCAGCTGGGCCCGCACTTCCGCGAAAAACCTAGGCAAACGCCACGCCACGCCCGAGGTGCTGACCGTGATGCGCCGCCACGGCACCGCCGCCGCCCACGGGTGACTCAGCACGTGCGTCGCCGGCCCCACCGCCGCCAGATTGTCCAGCGGCTCGCCCATGCCCATGAAGGCGATGCGCGTCGGCCGCGGCCCGTCGGCGCTGGTCCATTCCCGAAGGGCGGTGCGCCATTGCGCGACGATCTCGCCCGCGGTCAAGTTGCGCACCAGCCCCATCCGGCCGGTCTGGCAGAAGGCACAGCGGCGCCCACAGCCCACCTGGCTCGACACGCACACGGTGGCGCGCCGGCCGGTGCTCGACCGGTAGACTGCCGTCTCGAACAAGTGGCCGTCCGCCGCCCGCAGCCGCAGCTTCAGCGCGCCGTCGTCCGAGCGCAGCGCGGCATCCACCTGCAATTGCACAGGCGGCGTGCACAGTTCCGCAAGGTGCGGCCGGGCGCGCCGGGGCAGGCTGGCCAGCAGCTCGGGCCACGGGCGGTCGTCGCGGTACAGGCCCTGCAGCAGCAAGCGCGCCGCCAAGCGCGCCTGCCCGGGCCGCAGACCCCGTGCGATCAAGGCTTGTTGCAGTGCTTCCGGCGGCCA
>JACRCU010000283.1 GCA_016218865.1 Deltaproteobacteria bacterium
GCGTGGTCCTCGCCGCCGCCGCCCGGCACGGCTGCGCCCGTGGTCCACTTGTTCGCCACGGGGTCGTAAATCTGCGTCGCTCCAGACGATCCCGCAAAGAAGTAGGCCTTGCCGCCGTAGGCGATGCCCCACGAGGCGATGCTGGCCGTCGGCATCGGCGGCAGGGTTGACCACTTGTCGGTCGCTGGGTCGTAGGCTTCGAACGCGGCCGACGCCGTTTGCGCGTTGACGCCGCCGGCCACATAGATGATGTCGTTGATGACCACCCACGGGTTCCAGCCGCGCGCCGTGGGCATGGGCGCCTTGGTGGACCAGGTGTCGGTGTCGGGGTTGTACATCTCGTTCAGCTTGCTGCCGCCGTCGAAGTGCGCCGGTCCGCCGCCGCCGATGACGTAGGCGCGGTTCTTGACCACCGCCACGGTGGGGTGCAGGCGACCGGTCGGCAGGTTCTTGTGCGCGATCCAGTTGCGATCGCCCTTCAGGTCGATGCTGTAGCCGTAGCGCTTGTAGCCAGCGTCGATTAGCGCCTGGTCGTAGGGCGACGGGCTGATGAGCAGCGCCGAAGTGGGCAACAGCCCCGCGCCCTTGGCCAACTTGGCGGCGGTGATGGTGCCGTCGGCAATCTTGTCGCCGGTGACCGCGCCGTTGGCCAACTGGTCCGTTTCCACGGCGCCGGCCGCGAGCTTGGCCTTGGTCACCGACGCGTCGGCCAGTTGGTCCGTGCCGACGCAGCCGGTGCACTGCAACCCCTTGGCGACATCGGCCGTTTTGGCGGTGTCGGCGCTCTTGGCGGTGTCGGCGCTGGCGGCGGTCTCGGCCGACTTGGCGGTGTCGGCAGCCTTGGCCTTGTCGGCACTGATGGCGTGGGTCGCCTCGTCGGCGAATCCAGCATTCTCCGCGAGCTTGGCTTGCTCGGCCAGCTTGGCGGTGTTGGCGCCCAGCGCGAAATTCGCGGGACCGCCCGGCTGGTCCGAGGCCGCCCAGGGGAAATTGACGTGGTTGGCGCCGATGGCGAAATTGGCAATCTTGTCGCTGGTTATCGCTGCCTTGGCGATGGCGGCGCTGGTCACACACCCCGAGCATTGCAGGTCGAGCGACTGCGCAGCCGTCCAGGCGTGCGCGGCATACGGGACGCGCTGCAGGGGCTGGCGCGGCAGCTCGGCTTCGACACCAATCTGCACTGCCACCCACAAGGGTTTGCCGTCGGCGAACAAGCTGCTGTCCAGCTTGGTGTCGGCCGCGCCCAGGGCCACCGCGAACACGCCGCCGTTGACGTTGATCCCCAGGAACAGCTCTTTGAAGAGGGCCGTGCCGCCGGTGGCCTGATCGTAGATGGCCAGCGCCATGGGGTAGCTGCCGTCGCTGACCGGTCCGCCGCTGACGCTCGCCAGCCGTCCCTGGGCCGCCAGCTGCATCGGGGCCGCGGCCGTCGGGTGGGCCACCAGGCTGCCCAGGCCCAGCAACGCCAGTGCGAGCATCTGCCGAATACGCGAGTTCACCATGACCAACCCTGCTCTGGCCAACGACCGGTGTGGCCTGCTGCCAGCGTACTGCGGCACAGCAACACTTGCAAACCCCGCGTGGCCGTTGGCCGAAATGGCAGCCCGGGCCACCCACGTTGGCGCTTGCGCGTTGACCGACCCAGGGCCGCCGCGATACCCTTTGGCTACTTTCACGCGCGGACGACGCGGGCGTGGCGGCAGGCGCGCAACAGCGGCTGAGCGACACAGGTCCGCGGCGACGCTTTGCTGTGGGGAGCAGGAATGGGCCAGGCCGACACATACGAACGCAACCGGAGTTGGCTGGTCTGGGCCGCGGCAGCAGCGACCTTGCTGGCGGCCTGCGGAAGTGGCCCCGCACCGGTCGCGGCGGGCGGAAAAAGCGATGCCGTTGCCGGGGATACCGCAGCGGATGCGCTGGCGAGCGCCGACGGCGACGCGAGCGGCGACTCGGAACCGGCCGACACTGGCGCGGCTGCGGAAACCAGCGGCGACGCCCAGGCCGATGCCGAATCCGACAGCACGACCCAGGGCGACCTCGGCTTGGAATGCCCGAACGGGTGCAAGGACTTCGCTACGGGCAGTCCGTGCTTGATCGCGGTATGCGAGGCCGGCAAGTGCACGGGCCAGCCGGCAGAAGCGGCGACGGCGTGCGAAGACGGCAACCCCTGCACGACGGGCGACACCTGCTGCCTGCCCGGCAGCCAATTCTGCACCGCCGGCACCTGCAAATCCGGCAAGAACACTTGCGAATGCCAGGGCAAACAGCCCGACGAGTGCGAAGCGGCCAAAGGCGACAAGAACGCCTGCAACGGCGTGTTGGTGTGCGATACCGCGCACTTCCCCTACCAGTGCGCCCTGGATCCGGCCAGCGTGGTGCAATGCCCCGCGGCCGCCGACCCCTGCAGTCCAACGGTCTGCCAACCGGCCACGGGCGTGTGCGCCGCCAAGCCCTTGACCGACGGAACCCCCTGCAATTCCAACGAGGCCTGCGCCCAGAGCGAGTGCCAGGCCGGCGTCTGCACCGTGACGACCAAGCTGTGCGAATGCCTGGAAAGTGCCGACTGCGCCGGCAAGGTCCAGGCCAACAAGTGCGCAGGACCGTGGTATTGCGACAAAAGCGAAGCGGGCAAGTACAAGTGCAAGCTCAACGCTGCACAGGCGGTGTACTGCAAGCCCTACGGCGACACGCCCTGCCAAAAGAACGTGTGCGACCCGGCCACCGGCACCTGCACCATGACCCCCACCGAATGGTTGACCTGCGACGGCGGCCAGTGCACGCCCAAAAAGCCGGGCGAGCAGGCCAACCAGCCCGCGCTGTGCAACGACGGCAATCTGTGCACGGCCTCGGACCAATGCCAGGGCGGCAAGTGCAGCGCCGGCACCGGCTTGTGCGCCTGCAGCAAGAACAGCGACTGTGCGGCCAAAGAAGACGGCGACCCGTGCAACGGCACCCTGTTCTGCAACAAGGTCCTGGGCGCTTGCCAGGTCAATCCGGCCACGGTGGTCAGCTGCCCGGTGCTGGATCACCCGTGCCAGAGCAGCACCTGCAAGGTCGTGGACGGCAAGGCCATGTGCGTGGTGGGGCCGGCCAACCAGGGGCTGCCGTGCAGCGATGGCGCCCTGTGCACCGGCGGCGACCACTGCCAAGACGGCGATTGCGTGGCCGAAGCCAACACGTGCGTGTGCACGAGCGACGCCGACTGCCAGAAATTCGACGACGGCGATGCCTGCAACGGCAAGCTGATCTGCGATACCTCTTCGGGCAAGCCGGCTTGCGTGGTCAATCCCGCTACCGTCCCCAACTGCCCGGCGGGCGGCCAAGCCTGCGCGCCCACCGACTGCGACCCCGCCAGCGGCGCGTGCAAGTCGACCCCCAAGCCCGACGGCAGCCCCTGCGACGCCGACGGCACCCCGTGCACCAACGGCGACAGCTGCGCGGGCGGCGCGTGCAAGCCCGGACCGGCGGTCTGCGGCTGCACCAACCACGCGGACTGTCTGGCGTTCGAAGACGGCAACCTGTGCAACGGCACGCTGTATTGCGACATCCTGTCCAAGACTTGCGTGGTCAACCCAGCCACGGTGGTGCAGTGCTCTACCGCCGGCGACGGTCCATGTGTGCAGGCCCAATGCCAACCCGGCTCTGGTGCGTGCGTCGCCGTGCCCATCCACCAGGGCCAGGCCTGCGATGCCGACGGCAGCCCGTGCACGCCCGGCGACGTCTGCGACGGCGGCACCTGCGTGGCTGGTCCCAACCTGTGCGGCTGCGTGAGCAACAGCCAGTGCGCCGCCAAGGACGACGGCAACCTGTGCAACGGCAACTTGTACTGCAACACCGCCAGCTTGCTCGCCCACTGCGAGACCAACCCGGCCACAGTGGTCAGCTGCCCTGCCCCCGGCAACCCGTGCCAAGCGGCCGTCTGCGACCCCGCCACCGGCAAGTGCAGCAGCGTGCCCCTGGCCGACGACATGCCCTGCTCGGACGGCAAGCCGTGCACCGCTGGCGACCACTGCAGCGCCGGCACCTGTGTGGCCGGCCCCGACGTGTGTGCGTGCAAGACCGACGCCGACTGCCCGGACGACGGCAACCCCTGCAACGGCGCGGCCGTGTGCCAGGGCGGCCAGTGCAAGGCCGACCCGGTAGTTTGCCCAGGCGATGCCAAGGGTTGCACGGTGTCGGTCTGCAACCCGGCTACCGGCGCCTGCCAGCCGGGCCCCGGCAACTGCGACGACGGCAACCCGTGCACCCTGGACGTCTGCGAGGTCGCCAGCGGCACCTGCCAGCACCAGGCTCTGGCCGACGCCTCGCCCTGCGGCGGACAGATGGTTTGCGCTGCAGGCACTTGCACAGCGTTGCCCGCCGACACCGCGGTGGTGAGCGGCAGCTTCTGGATGGGGTGCAATGCGGCAACCGACGCCAACTGCGAAGCCGACGAAAAACCGCAACACCTGACCAGCGTGAGCCCGGTCGCGCTGGGCCGCTTTGAAGTGACCGTGGCCCAGTGGCAGCAGTGCGTGGCGGCCGGCAAGTGCGCGGCGGCAGGCACCGGGGCCGGCTGCACTTCGGCCCTGCCGCTGCCGTGGGGGCTGCCGGTCACCTGCGTCACCGCCGCCCAGGCCGAAGAGTACTGCAGCTGGTGGGGCGGCCGCCTGCCCACCGAAGCCGAGTGGGAGTTGCTGGCGCGCGGCCCGTGCACCAACGCCACCTGCAAGACCACTGCCCCCCGCTTCACCTGGGGCGACGTGCCCGCGCCGTCGTGCAACGTCACCTGGATGCAGGGCTCGCTCAAGGCGGGCTGCAACACCGAGGCGCCGCTGGCCGTCGGCGCGCGCCCGCTGGACAAGAGTGCCTACGGCGCCTTTGACCTGGGCGGCAACGTCGCCGAGTGGCTGGCCGACGGCTACAGCGCCGGCTTCTACGCCGATGGGGCTTCAGGCAAGCCCAATCCGTGGGCTCCCAGCGCGAGCGAACGCGCGGTGCGCGGCGGCAGCGGCACCAGCAACCCCGTGCAAGTGCGGGCCGGCGACCGCAAATCGGCCAAGGCCGACGCCGCGAGCCCGTGGATCGGCCTGCGCTGCGCCAAACCGCTGGCGGGGCAACCGTAGCGATGGCGACTTGGGTCGGCGCGGCGGCCAGAAGCTGGGCGGCGCAGAGATGCGATGGGCGGCCACGTGCAGCCCTAGGCGAGGTAGGCATGGACAGCAACTTCTTGACGCAACGGGGCAAAAGCCAGGCGCGCGGCGCGCACACCGTGGCCGTAGTGGCGGCGTGGCTGGCGCTCCTGGGCACTCTGGTCCAGTGCAGCGATGCGCCCGTGGCCGCCCCGAGCGACACCGCAGAGGTCGCCAGCGACACGGCCGCCGCGGTGCCGAGCGAGGTAGTCGGCGACCAGAGCGCCGGCGTGCCCGATACCCCGGTCGCGGACGTGGCGCCCGGCATCCCGTGCAAGGCCAACAGCGACTGCCCCGCCGCCACCGCCCCCTGTACCGAGGCGCGCTGCGAGGCCACCACCCTGACCTGCCGGATCGTGCAAGTGGTCGACAAGACAGCGTGCGACGACGGCGAGTCGTGCACGGTGGGCGACCAGTGCCAGTCCGGCGCCTGCATCGCCGGCAAGAATGCGTGCGGCTGCACGATCGACAGCGACTGCCAGACCTTTGACGATGGCAATGCCTGCAACGGGGTGTGGTTCTGCGACTCCAGCCTCAGCCCCAGCCAGTGCGCGGCCAAGCCCGGCTCGCAGGTGGTCTGCCCGCCTGCGGAGTCGGCGTGCGCCGCGGCAGCGTGCGACCCGAGCACCGGCGCCTGCACCACCACGCCACAGCCCGACGGCACCGCCTGCGACGACGGCAAGATCTGCACCAGCGGCGACAGCTGCAAGGCGGGCCAATGCGTCAGCGGAACCAACACCTGCCCGTGCAGCAAGAACACCGACTGCCAAGACGACGGCGACCTGTGCAACGGCGTGCCTTACTGCGACAAAGGCGAGCTACCGTGGACCTGCAAGACCAACCCCGGCACGGTGGTCAACTGCAGCGCAGCCGGCGATACCGCTTGCGCCAAGAACACCTGCGACCCCAAGCTGGGCACCTGCGCGCTGCAGCCCACCAACCAGGGCGGCCCGTGCAACGACGGCGAAGCCTGCACTGTGGGCGACAGCTGCGACGCCGGCTTGTGCAAGGCCGGCCCCAACGGCTGCGGCTGCCAGAGCAACGCCGACTGCGCGCCGCTGGACGACGGCGACCTGTGCAACGGCACCCTGTACTGCAACAAGACCGTGCAACCCCACGTGTGCCAAGTCAATCCGGCCTCGGTGGTGGTGTGCCCCAGCGTCGACGACACCGCCTGCAAGAAGAACCAGTGCCAAAAGACCAGCGGCGTCTGCCAGATGACCAACGTGGCCGACGCCACGGCCTGCAACGACAGCAACCCGTGCACCGCCGACGAGGCGTGCAAGGCCGGCGAGTGCGTCGCGGCGACCAACACCTGCCCGTGCCAGAAGACCACCGACTGCACCGCCAAAGACGACGCCGATCTGTGCAACGGCACCCTGTTCTGCGACAAGTCCAAGCTGCCCTACCAGTGCGAAGTGAACCCCGCCACCGTGGTGCTGTGCCCGGGCGGCAGCAGCGACCCGTGCGCGCGCAACCTGTGCCAGCCCAAGACCGGCGAGTGCGCCATCACCCCGGTCAACGAGGGCGCAACCTGCGACGCGGACAACAACTTCTGCACCCAGGGCGACGTGTGCAAGCAGGGCTTGTGCTCGGCCGGCCCCAACACCTGCCCGTGCAGCAAAGACGCCGACTGCCTGCCCTTTGACGACGGCAACGCCTGCAACGGCACGCTCTACTGCGACAAGGTCGCGCAGAAGTGTCTGGTGAACCCCAACACCCTGGTGGTCTGCAACAGCGCGAACGACAGCTTCTGCCTGGCGAACCAGTGCCAGCCCAGCACCGGCCAGTGCAGCATGACCCCGCGCAACCAGGGCGTGGCCTGCGACGCAGACAGCAACCCGTGCACGGTGGGCGACGTGTGCCTGGCCGGCA
>JACRCU010000284.1 GCA_016218865.1 Deltaproteobacteria bacterium
AAGTGGTTGGCAGCCAGAATCACCGCGCGGTAGCCGGCGATGTTGGCCATCGAGCTCAGCGCGTCGAGCTTCTGGGCGCGCGAGATGCGCGGCACCATGTCCATCGCCAAGCACTGGATCTTGTTGGCCGTCAGCTTCTGCAGCAGCTCGGGGGAGCGCGCTGGGTAGATGAAGCTCAGCAGCGTGCTGCCCGGCTTGAGCAGATCGACCTCGTGGCCCAGCCCGTCGCGCTCGCACGGCGGCCGCACCTTGAGCAGGATCTGGGCGTTGGCGTATAAGGTCTTGGGATCGTTCTCGATCGTCGCCCCGGCGTCGACGTAGAGCCGGTCGGGATAGTGGGCGTCGTCGCCGGCCCCGCTCTCGATCGTGACCGAAAAACCAAGGCCCTTCAGCTTCTTGACGCTTTCGGGGCTGGCCGCCACCCGGCGCTCGCCGGGGTGGGATTCCTTGGGAATGGCAATGCGCATGGGATTCTCGCGTGCTGGGGCTCGGTACGCCACGCAGACGCCCCGAGGCGGGCGGAGTTTGGGGCGACCACGGCCACAAGTCAAACGAGCGTTCGCTTTGGCGGCGACCAGTGAAAGATCTGGGCCTGAGCCCGGTTAGCATCCCAAGCCCGGCCGCTGCGACGCCAGTTTCCCGCCCGGTCCGCCCAGGGCTCGCCGGCGCAGCCGCAACGAGACCCAGCAAAACCGCTAGACTGCACTGCAATTGGCCACCCCTCCGGATCGCCTCCAGGCTGTCATGTGCGCGTCACGTCTGGTGGTTCCGCGGAGGAAGTTGGGCCGCTGGCGGCGCGGTGGCTTGCGATAGATCGCTGGTGCCGGTACAGTCCCTGGTCGCGAGCCCGGTCCCTGCTTGGGCAAGTATTTCGAATCGTCCTCGTTGACAGAGGTTCCCGGGTGGAAGTCACTTTTTGGGGCGTGCGGGGCAGCTATCCCACTCCCGCACCGGAGACAGTCCGATACGGCGGCAACACTTCGTGTGTTGAAGTGCGCGCCCATGGCGGCGACCGCTTGGTGGTCGACGCCGGCACCGGATTGACTCGCCTGGGTGATTTCTTGTCCAGTTCCGGCCAGTTGGCGGGTACGCATCACATCTTGTTGTCGCACCTGCACTGGGACCACATCCAGGGTTTGCCGTTTTTTGCGCCCGCCTACGATGCCCGCGCGCGCATCTCGATCCATGCCATGCCCGACACGGCCAAGCCCCTGGCCAAGGTTCTGGCTGGGGTGGCGCGCCACGAATTCTTCCCCGCCGCGCTCGACGATTTTGCGGCGCCGTTCGACTTCCACGAAGTCATGGCGAGCCAAGTATTCGCGCCGCAGTCCTTTCGGGTCACGCCGTTTCGCCTCAACCACCCGTCGGGCGCCATGGGCTATCGGATCGACGCCGACGGCACCTCCTGCGCCTATGTCTGCGATACGGCGCCGTTTACCGAGGTCCTGCACAAGCGCCACTTCCTGCGCGGGCTGGAGCCGCTGGACGATCGCGATCGCTTGGAATTGCAGGCGCTTCGCGACGGCGTCGTCCAGGTCATCACCGATTGTGACACCGTCATCTACGACACCCACTTCCTGCCCGAGGAGTACGCGAAGTTCCCACACTTTGGCCACTCCACGCCGGATCAGGCCCTGGCCCTCTGCACGGGCATCGGCATCCGTCAGCTGGTGCTGTACCACCACGCCCCCAACCACGACGACGCCATCCTGGACCAAATGGCCTCGGTGTATGCCGCTTTGGGGCAGCAGGTGGGGCTCAAAGTGGTGACGGCGCGCGAAGGCATGGTCCTGCAGGTGGGCGCCGACGACGCGGGCACGCGACGGGTGTCGCCATGAAGCTGCACTTTTGGGGCGTGCGCGGATTTTATCCGGTTGCGTCGGCCACTACGCAGCAATTTGGTGGCAACACCGCCGCCATCGAGATCCAAAGCGCCAGCGGCGCGCGCTTGCTGGTCGACCTGGGCACCGGCGCCATTCCGTTTGGCCGCTCGCTCATGACCCAAGAATTCGGGCGCGGACAGGGACATTTGTCGGTGCTGCTGACCCACACCCACCTGGACCACACCGCTGGCCTGCCGTTCTTCGTGCCCGCCTTCGTTCCCGGCAACCGCATCGATATCTATGGCGCGGCCTCGGTTTTATCGCTGCGCGGCGTGCTCGACGATCTGTTCGACTCCCACGTCTGCCCCGTCAACAGCATCGAGAACTTGGCCGCCACCTTGACGGTCAGCGACGTCTGCGACCGCCGGTTTACGGTGGGCGAGTTCTCCGTCAGCCAGTTGTGTGTGCCGCATGGCCATGGCAGCGGCGCTGCTTGGCGGGTGCGCGCCGACGGTCGCGACGTGGTGCTGATGACGGGCATCGATCACCCCAACGGCTCGATTCTGCGGCGCGCCGCCGAATTTGCCCGCGACGCCGACCTGCTGCTGCACGACTGCACGTGGAAGGCGCCCAACGAGCTCAAGCTGCGCTGGGGCGGCTCCACGCTGGCGCAAGCGCTGCAAATGGCGAAAGCCGCTCAAGTGGGACGCCTGTGCCTGACCCACCACGCGCCCGGCTGCGACGACGAAGCGATCCGCGCGATGCTGGCCGAAGCGCAGCGCGTCAGCGACGTTGCCGTATGCGCCGCGGCCGAGGGCGACGAGTGCCCCGTCTAGAGACTTGACCAACGGCTGAACATTTGTTCAGTTCTTTCCAGTC
>JACRCU010000274.1 GCA_016218865.1 Deltaproteobacteria bacterium
GCCACCGCCCTCGGCCGTGCCCGCGTCACCGTGCGCTGACTCTCTTGGCCCAACGTGCTACGCTGCCGCGCCGCGCGCCAGCAGCTCGCAGATGCGGTAGATGACCACGGGGCGCACGCCGCTGTGGCCGGCCGACAGCACCTGGGCGCGCAGCAGCATCATCGCCCGCACTACCGGCACCGGCAGCAGGGCGCCTACGCCGCACGCATGCGATCGCACCAGGTTGGTCTGCAGTTCGGCAATCTGGTTGTCGGCAATCACCACTTCGGCCAGGGCGCCAAACCCGGTGTTGATGCCATAGCGCGGAGTTGCGTGCTCGGCGACGAAGGCCTCGACCACCGAGCGGGCCCGGGCCACGCGCTGGCGGGCCTGTGGCCCCAGCACGGGCTGGCAGCGGCCGCTGGCGATTTCGACAACATCAGAGATTTGCAGAGGAAGCGAGAGGTCGAACGTGCGCATGGAATCCTGCGGGCGCGGCGGCGCGCGGCGCGGCAGCGTAGCACGTTGGGCCAAGAGAGTCAGCGCACGGTGACGCGGGCACGGCCGAGGGCGGTGGCGCCACCGGGCAGCTTGGCCTCGACGGTCACCGTGTGCTCGCCAATTTGCGGCGTCCACAGCACCGGTTCCTCGGCGCCGGACGGCCGACCGATGGCCTGACCGTCGACACGCCAGGTCAACCGGGCAGCGGCGTCGCTGACCTCCGCGCGCAGGCCGATCTGGCGGTCGCGCGGGTGAGTGTGCGGATCCAAGAGCAAGGCCGCGCCGTCGGCGGGCTGCACGACCCGCACCTGCAGCGCGCTCGCCGCATCGCTGGGGCCAGCTGCCGGACACAAGGGCGAAAAGGCTGTGGGCAGCCAGCCTTGCTGCTTGCTGGCCCACTCGGTGTACTGGCCCGGAGCCGCCATGCCGCGGCGCTGCACGACCTGCTCGGGCGGGCAAGTGGGCCCCGCCAGCAGGCCGTTGCGGCGATCGATGCGCGCTTCGACGTGCCACGAGCAGGGGCCGGGCACTTGCTCGGGCCGCAGCCATTCGGTGACCGCCGCTCCGCAGTGCGGCGTGGCCGCCAGGCCCGACACAGGGCAAACCGCAGTGCGCACCAGACCTTCTGGCCGCTCGAACGGCGGCGGCGGGTGGTCGCCGTGCAGCAGCACCATCACCTCGCGCAACAGGGGCCCTGCGCCGGTCACGCCGCTCACGTCGCGCATGGGCGACCCGTCGAAGTTGCCGACCCAGATGCCGACGGTGTAGCGCGCGGTGACGCCGATGGCCCAATTGTCGCGAAATCCTTTGCTGGTTCCGGTCTTGGCCGCCATCTGGAACGGCAGCTCCAGCGGCCCGCCGCGGGCAAAGCTGAGCGCGCGCGCGTCGGGATCGCTCAGGACGTCGAGCACTTGCCACACCGCTTCTGGCGGCAGCACTTGACGTTCATCAAGTAGCGGCGGCCGCGCCGACTCGCCTTGCCAGCCGACCACCTCGTCGATCAGACGCGCCGGCCGGTGGCGGCCCATGCGAGCCAACATTGCAAAAGCATTGGTCAGCTCCAGCAGCGACACCTCGCCGTCGCCCAGCGTGAGCCCAAGGCCGTAGTGGCTGGCGTCGCGGCTGAGCGAGTCCAAGCCCGCTTCGGCCAGGGTGCGCTGCAGCTTGTCCAAACCGATCTGTTGCGCCAAGAACACCGCGGGCAGGTTCAAGCTCGCCGCCAGCGCGACCCGGGCCCGCACGGGACCATGCAGGGTTTCTCCGTAGTTGCGTGGGATCCAGGCGCCCGCTGGGGTGGCGTAGACGGCCTCGAGGTCGGGCAGAAGCGACGCTGGCGACGAGGCGCCGGCAAAGGCAGCCGCGTAGGTGAAGGCCTTGATGGTCGAGCCGGGCTGCCGCAGCGCCACCGCGCCGTTGTTGGCGCCCAGGTGTCCGGCGTCGCCGTAGCTGGTGGAGCCCACCATCACGCGGACCTCGCCCGAGTCGTTGTCGATGGCCACGATGGCGGCGTTGCCCACGTTGCGGTCCGCCAAGGTGGCCAGGTGTACGCGCGCCCGGGTCGCCGCAGCCTCGCACAGTTCGGCGTCGATGGTTGTGCGTATTGCCCGCGGCCGGTCCAGCAGCACCCCCGGCAGGTGGTCGGCGATCCAGGCCGCCAGGTGTGGGGCGCGGTGGCGGGTGGGGTCCGCCACCAGGCGAATGGGCTGGGCCAAGGCGGTGGCCAAGTCGGCCGGGTCAATCCAACCCAGCCCGCGCATCTTGTGGAGCAAGGCGCGCTGGTCGGGCAGGGCCGCCGTCGGGTCGCGCGCCGGGTCCAGGCGCGAGGGCGAGCGCGGCAGCACCGCCAGTCAGGCGGCCTCGGCCAGGGTCACGTCGGCTGGAGCCTTGCCCAGCCACGCCAGCGACGCCTGCTCCACGCCGCGCTGCAGCCCGCCATACGGGGCGTACGACAAGTACAGTTCCAGAATCTCGTTCTTGCTCAGCACGCCTTCGAGCTGCAGGGCCTCGATCGCCTCCATCGCCTTGTCGCTGAGCGTGCGGGGCCGCGGGTCCAGCCATTTGCACAGCTGCTGCGTCAGCGTCGACGCCCCCGACACCACCCGGCCAGCCAGCAAGTTCTGCCAGGCGGCGCGGCTGGTTGCGAACACATCGACGCCCGGGTGTTGCCAGAAGCGGTGGTCCTCCATCGCCAGCGTCGCCGCCACCAGATGGCGCGACACCTTGGCCAGAGTCACCGGCCGGTGGCGCGTGCCGGCTGCGCCGGTCCACAGCTCCAGCACCCGCCCGTGGCGGTCCAGCAGGCGGGTACTGCCGTAGTATTGCTCCAGCACCTCGCCGGGATGGGCAGGAATGGCCCAGCGGCCGCGCACCAGCCACAGGCCAGTCAGCACCAGCAACGCCAGCGCCAGGGCCACCTTCCAGCGCCGCCGCCGCCAATTCTGCCGACGCAGCGCCCGTTGGGCGCTTGCACCGGGATCTTGCTCGGGCAATTTGGCAGGCAGGCTGGACATCCGACGTTCGCTGGGCTAGTCGATCTTCATGCGGTTCGGCCCCGAAGTGCCGAAGACTTCGGGGCGGTACATGGCTTCGGCGCGCACACCGCGGCCCAGGAAGTCGCCGCGCACCGCCGCCCGCGCCACATAGCTGAACATGTGCATGCCCTGCGGCATGTGGTCCACGAACCAGCGCACCTGGCGGCCGGCCAGCTCGCGGTGGCTGGCGATGTCGGCCAGCGGCGTGCGCTGTGGACCGCCCGGCGGCAGCAAGTTGGCATCGGCGCCCAGCACCGCACCGCGCAAGCGCTCCAAGGTCGCCTGCACCGCCCTGGGCGAGGTTTCGAGTGCCAGATCCATCGGCTCCAGGCCGGCCGGCAGCTGCTCGACCACCGCCACATCGTCGCGGTCGCGGTCCGCCAGGACCAACACGGTGACGATGACGTTCTTGCCGCGCTCGATGTGGTCGAAGCCGCTGCGACCGCCTTCGTCCACGACCACGCGCTTGACAAAGAAGCCCGCGTTTTTAGCCACTTCTGCGTCGGTCGCCAGAGCGTAGCTGTAGCGCACCGTGTAGTACAGCGTGCCCTGGCCGTCTTTGTCCAGCAGCAAGTTCGATGTGCCGGCAGCCAATTCGTCCTGGCCGATCAGTACCTTCCACGGCTCAGCCGCGCGCTTGCTCAAGCGAGCTGGCGGGAGCTTCTTGTCGCCCAGCTGAACCTGCAACCCCAGATCGCCGCCATCGCGGTCGCGCTGCTGCAGGTAGCGGCCCAAACTCTGCAGAATCCAGGCGTTTTCCTGAGTGGTGCCGCCACCCTGCGGGCCGCGCCGGTCAAGCAGCCAGCGCGCCAAGCGGCCGACGATCGGCTGATCCGGAGTCGCCTTGAGCATGACCGCCAAAAGTTGTGCGTTGGTCCGTACTTCCGACGACCAGCCCTCGCCGTCGGCCTGCGGCAGGTGGGCGGTAGCCGCATCCAGGTGCATTGCGCGGATCAGGTCGTCGACGACGGCCCGCGCCTTGTCGATTCCCGCTGGGTCGGCGGCCGCTGCTTCGGCGAGCCACAGCTGGCCAGACGCGCTCATGTCGCGGCGCGCTGCGAACAGCCGGTCGACGTCGCCGGCCGCCGGCTGGCCCAGTGCAGCCAACGTGGCGGCAATCATGGCCTGATCGTCCAAGCTAGCTTGGGCAACTGGCGCGTCGTCGCCGTAGTGTCCAACCGGCCGTGGCGCCGTGTCGGGCGAAAGCCGCTGGCGCAGCCACGCCGGACCGTCGCGGAGCAGTGTCGCATCCACACGCAGCCCCGCGGCCTTGGCGTCGACCAGCACCCGCAGGGCCCACGCCGTCGCGTGCAGGTCCGCCTCGCCGGTGCCGGGCCAGAGGCGCAGGGCTGCCTCGCCGGCCACTTGCCGCGCGACGATCTGGTCCACGGCTTGCTGAGCCATATCGCGGACTTTCTGCTTGTCGGTTTCGCCAAGGTCAAAGGCGGCGGCGACCTGGTCTTTCCACAGCAGCGCCAACAACTGCGAGGTGAGCTGCTCGGTGCAGCCGTAGGGGTACTCGACCAAGAAGTCCAGCGCGCCGCGCACCCCCACCAGCCCGTTGGCCGATGCGCTGATTTCGATGCCGCCAATGCCCGGCCGCGCTTTGGCCTTCTGCACGGCCTGCTTCACAGAGTCGCTGCTCTCGTCGTAGGTGGCGACGCTCTCGACCTGGGCGGGGTCCACCACTTCCACAGCCTCTTCGATGCCGTCCGTCTCGTGCAGAGGCTTGCCGTCGTCGCCCTTGCCGCCGTTGGCCTCGACGCGCAAGGTCACCTTGAACTTGCCGGCCTGGGTGGCGCGCACCTTGAAGCCGACCTCGGCGCTCGCGTCCTTGGCGATGACGAGCGGCTTCTCCGCGTCGCCGTCGATGGCGCCCTGGCCGCCGTCTGCGGTCAGCTGCAGCTTGGCCGTGCCGCGCAGCTCGCCGGGGCTGCGGTTGCGCGCGACCACCGCCACCTCGAAGGTGTCGCCCAGATGCACTTGCCGCGGCCAAGTTGTCAACAGCATCAGCGGCTTGTCTACCTGGATGGCTGCCTGACCGTGGCCGGCGCGGCTGGGCCCGGCGGAGGCGACGGCCATCACGCGGAAGGTCGTAAGGTTCTCCGGCAGCTTGAACTTCGCCGTCGCCTGGCCAGTAGCGTCCACCGCCACGCTGGGCAGCCACACGGCCACGTCGCGCAGGTCCGAGCGGGCGTGCCCGGCGCCGCCACCGCCGCCTTCGTCGCCCTTGTCTTCGCCGAGCTTGCCGCGCACCAGCGCTTCGACCGTGGCGTAGTCGGCCACGCCGCGTTGGGCGGGCGCGAACAGGGCGGCAAAGGGGTCGGGCGTAGCGTAGCCGGTCAGCGCCAGCACCCCCTCGTCCACCGCCCACAGCGTGACTTCGCCGGCCGCGGGCTGCCCCTGGGCATCGCGCAAGTCCAGGGCGACGCTCACTTCGTCGCCGGGGCGGTGGCGGGCCTTGTCGGGCGTGACCTTCAGCGTTGCGAGGCGATCCGCCGTGTCGACCTCGATCGCCACCAGCGCGTTTTCCAGCTGCGGCGCGCCCAGATCGGGCTTGCCCACCTCGGCCGGCGCCTTGCGACCGCTGAAAATGGCCGCCGACACGAAGAAATTGGGCTGGTGCCGGGCCTCGATGGCGACCTCGATGGTGGTGACGTCGCTCGCCAGGTCGATCGGCCGCGTCTCGAGCACGCCACCGCGCTCCAGCGTGATCAAGGCCCGCTTGCCGCCGTTCTTGTTCTTGAGGAGCAGCTTGGCCACCTCGCCGACCTTGTAGCGCGGCTTGTCGGCCACCAAGACGGCGGTGTCGCTGTGGTCGCGGTCGAACGCCACCGCGTCGGCGCCGGCCACGTACGTCGTGGTTTGCGTGGTGGCCTTGCGCCCTTGGGCATCGGTGGCCTGCACCGTCACCACATAGGCGCCGGCTTGCAGCGGTGTCTGAGCGCAGGTGACGGGCTGGGTGGCCGAAGTCAGCGCGCAGTCGCCCGCGGGCACTTCGATCGGCGTGCTCAGCCATTCGTACTGGCCGCCGATGGTCTCTTGCCGCACCTGCTTGTACTCGCGCCGGGCCAGATGAACGGCAAGCGGCACCCCAACTTGCGGCTTGCCCTCCACGTCCGTGGCGATCACCTCGATGAGCATGGGCTTGCCGGCTTGGTACCAGCTCTCGGTCAGGCGCACGCCAGCGTGCACGTTGGCTGGGTGGAGCCAACCGCGCGCCCGCGTCGCCACCGGCTGATCGTTGGGATCGGTGGCGGTGAACTCGGCTTCGAAGCTGCGCGACGCGTTGAAGTGCAGCGCCTTGGTCGGCAGGGCAAAGCTGTAATGGCCCTTGGCATCCAGACGCGCCTGGGCGCTGTGGGTCCAGTTCGGGCTGTTGTCGTAGCCGGACTCGAAGGAAAACTCTGTCCAGCCCGGGGGATCGAAGGTACTGCTGTAGCTCGACACCGCCATCGTCAACGGCGCATTGTCCAGCGGGCCGCCGCTGTAGTACGCGGCCATGACGTCGCCCGCTACCATGTCGCCCAGGGTGTGGTGGGTCTTGGCCAAGGTGGCGCTCGCCTTGAACTTGGGCGCGCGATACACCAACACCTCGAAATCGCACGAGATGCTCGCCTCGCCCCACTTGGCAACTAGCTGCCAGGTGCCGTACTCGCCAGCGATCGGCAGGTTCACCTGCCCGTCGAAGCTGCCCTGCGCCGAAATCGTTGCCGTCGCCTTGCTTTGCGAGTGGCTGTTGGGATCGAGAAGCTCGAGTTCCACCTTGTCGCCCGCCTTGGCAAAGGCGAGACCGGCGGCCTCCAGCACCCGCAGCAGACCCTTGAAGCGCACCGCCTCGCCGCGTTTATAGACATTTTTATCTGTAAACAGGCTGCCGCGCTGCAGCATGCCGCCATCGCCCGCCCAGTACTGCCCGCTGCCGAAGCTGCCATCCAAGCGCAGCCATGTCCAGTCATCGTCCTTGCTGGCGACGACGGTCTTGACCTCGCCCGCGGGCTGCGGGTTCTCCTCGTCCTCGTAGCGGGACTCCGTCACAAGATGTCCAGGTCCACTAACCAGACCCTGGGCGTTGCTCGTGCCGCGCCAGACGGCTTTGCCGGTGGGATCGACCACGGCGACGTCGGCCCCAGCCACC
>JACRCU010000288.1 GCA_016218865.1 Deltaproteobacteria bacterium
CTGCAGCGGACCGTCGAGCAGCAGGTCCGGGCGCATTTGCTTGGCCAGTTCCGTAGCTTTGACCACCTTTTCCACGTCCTCGCCGCCGCCGCTGCTGCCCGTCGAGTACGACAGCATGGCGATGCGCGGCGAAATCCCGAACGCCATCGCGGTATTGGCGCTTTGGATGGCGATGTCGGCCAGCTCCTCGGCGCTGGGGTTGGGCACCACGGCGCAGTCGCCAAAGACCAGCACCTGCTCGGGCAGGCACATGAAGAACACGGACGAAACCAGGTTGCAGCCCGGCACGGTCTTGATGATCTGCAGCGCCGGCCGAATCGTGTGGGCCGTGGTGTGCACCGCGCCCGAGACCAGGCCGTCGGCCTCGCCCAGCGCCATCATCATCGTGCCCACCATGATGCTGTCCTGCAGTTCCACCTCGGCGCGCTCGACCGTCATGCCGCGGGCCTTGCGCCGTTCGACCAGCGGGGCCACGTAACGTGGCGCCAGCTCTACGGGATCCAGGATCTCGATCGACGCCGGCAGCTTGACGCCCAGCTTCTTGGCCTGCTCCTGCACCGCCGCCGGCGAGGCGAGCAGCACACAGCGGGCGATGCCGCGCTCTTGCACGATGGCGGCCGCCTGGATGGTGCGCGGTTCCGAGCCCTCGGGCAGCACGATGCGCTTGTGGGCGCGGCGCGCGTCTTCGACCAGGCGGTGGCGGAAGGCCGGCGGCGACAGCCGTTGCGAACGGCGCATGGCCACCAGGTTGCGCAGCCAGCCCGCGTCGATGCGGTCGGCGACCACGTTCATGGCCAGCTCGACGCGCTCCTTGTCGTCGGTGGGGATCTGCTTGTCCACGTTGGCGACGCGGGTCGCCGTTTCGTAACTCCCCGTGTCCACGTGCAGAACCGGCAGACCGGTGGCAAACGCCGGCTTGCACAGCTGCATGATGCGCTCGTCCGGATCCATGTCGCCGCACAGCACCAGACCGGCGATGCGGGTGCCGCCCATCACCGCCAGCGACACCGCCAGGATGATGTCGTCGCGGTCGGCCGGCGTGATCAGCAGCCGGTCCGGCACGAACACCCGCGCCGAGTGCGACACCGTCATCGCGCACAGCTTTACGTCGCGGTAGCGCCGCTTGGCCATATCGCCGGCGTGCAGCACCTTGGCGTCGATGGCCTCGGCCAAGTCCTTGACGCGCAAGGCCGACAGGTCGTCGCGCGCCGGGATGAGCGCCACCGGCACCAGCTTCTCGGCTTTGAGCGCGGCTACCCACGGCGCCAGCGCGTCGTCGTGGTCCTCGACCGGTACCCGATTGAGGATACACCCGATTTGTCGCCCCTCGCCCAGCTCGCCAAAGCCGCGCGCGGCGATCGACATGGCGTCGGCCAGCTCGACCGGGCCCTGCTGGAACGGCGCGCCCACCAGCACCAGCTCGGCGTCGAGCGCCTTCAAAACCAGGCTGTTGACGCGCATGCCGTAGGCCGCGCCCAGCTCCGAGACCATGCCCTCGACCACCAGCACGTCGGCGCCCTCGGCGGCGCGGTCGCAGAATTCGACCACCCGCTCCAGCAGGGTCTGCTCGTCGCCGTCGGACCGCAGATCTTCCACCAGCTTGCGCGACAGCGGCGGCGGCGGCAGCAAGCACGAGCCCAGCTTGACCAGCGCCGTGCTGCGGTCTTCGCTGCGGGTCGAAATCGGCTTGGCAAACGCCACCCGCACCCCTTGGCGGTCCAGCGCGCGCACCAGACCCAGCGAGGCGGTGGTCAGGCCCACGTTGCGGCCGGCCGGGGCGACGAAAAGAGTTCTGGCCATAGGTTCCTCCGGTTGCAGGCGTTGTGCACCTGCGAACAGTCTGCTACTGGCCGGCTACCAGCGAGGCGGTGTCCAGCGCAATCATCCGCTCCTCGTTGGTCGGCACCACCAGCGCCTGCGGGGCGGTCGAGGCGGTGATGCGCCCCGCCTTGCCGCGCACCGCCTGGGCATTGGCCGCGGGGTCCAGCTGCAGGCCCAAGAAGCCGAGCAGCCCCACCACTTTCTCGCGGATCTCGGCGGAGTTCTCGCCGATACCGCCGGTGAAGACCAGCGCGTCCAGCCGCCCCAGCGCCACCACCAACCCGGCCAGCTGCTTGGCCAGCACGTAGCAGAACACTTCGATGGCCAGCAAGGCCCGCGGGTTGCCCTGCGCCGCCGCCTCTTGCAAGGTCCGCATATCGTTGGACAAGCCCGATAGACCCAGCAGGCCAGACTTCTTGTTCAGCGCGTCGAGCACCGCGTCGGCACTCTGGCCGGTGGCGCGCGCCACGTAGCCCACCAGCGCCGGGTCCACCGAGCCCGAGCGCGTGCCCATGACCAGCCCCTCCAGCGGGGTCAAACCCATGGTGGTGTCTACGCTTTGCCCGTCCCTCACCGCCGTGGCCGAGCAGCCGTTGCCCAGGTGGGCGGTGACCAGGCAACCCTGGCCGGCGGCGAAACCCAGCATCTCTTGGGCCTTTTGCGCCACGTAGCGGTGGCTAGTGCCGTGGAAGCCGTAGCGGCGCACGTCGTGCTGCTCCAGCCACTGGTGCGGCACCGGGTAGGTGTAGGCGCGCGCCGGCATGGTCTGGTGGAAGGCCGTGTCGAACACCGCCACCTGCGGCAGGCCCGGCAGCAGGTGCTGCGCCAGGCGAATCCCCAGGAGGTTCGGCGGGTTGTGTAGCGGTCCCAGGTGGATGCACGCCTCGACCTGCGCCACCACGTCCGGGGTAATCCGCGTGCTGTGGGCGAACTTGGCGCCGCCGTGCACCACCCGGTGGCCCACGCCGCCCAGCGACTGGCGCAGGCCCAGGTCGTCCATCACCTGCACCGCCGCGCGCAAGCCGCGCTCGTGGTCGGCGCCGGGCAGGTTTTGCGAGTGCTTCTGCCCGCTGTGGCTGTAGTCCAGCGACGCCTCGGGCGAGCCCAGGCGCTGGGCAATGCCGGTCAGGCGCTCGATACCGCTGGCGGAGTCAATGACGGCGAACTTCGCAGAAGAACTGCCGCAATTCAGCACAAGGATGTTCATGGTGGGCACGCAGGGGGCGCGACAGGGGGCGCCAGGCAGGACGGGCAACACGAAGGGATTCATGTTGCGCTGCACCAATTACGCCGCCGCCCCGCCGCGGTCAAGGCGAGGCCGGCCCAGGCACACAGTAGCGTGACAAGCGGCCGCTCCTGCGATCGGTGCGTGCGGCACGACTCATGTTGCACCGCACAAAGAATTAGCCGGCGGGATTCAGCCGCAGCCACTCGGCCTTGGAGCGCGCCACACAGTCTTCGATGGCCAGTCCGGCAAAGTAGTTGCCGCACAGGGCCATCGGTCGCCCGGCCACCGCGGCGTCCAGGGCGGCGACGCGCTCGCCGTGCCCCACCTGCGGCGAGGGCAGCTCGGTGTGGCGGGCAAAGGTCGCCAGCAACTTTTCGTTCGGCACGCCAAGGACTTCGCACATCCGCGCCCGCTGCTGCTCCGCTGTCTGGCCCGGCCGGAAGTGGAAGGACACCCCGCGGTGGCTGGCGTCGGGCACGGCATCGCGGGTCACGGCCGAGAAGAACGTGTCCTGCAGCGGCACCACAAAGGCCAATTCGGGCAGGGGCAGCCCGTCCTTGGCCACCACGGCGCCTAGCGTGTCGACCGAGGCCATCTGGATCGCCGCAAGGGCCTGCGCCAGCTCAGGTTCGGCCGACTGCAGCAGCTGCGACGCCGCCGCCGGGGGCACCGCCATCGCCAGCAGCGGCGCGTCCAGTACCTCGCCGCCAGCGGTCGCCACCTGGTAGCCCGCGGCCGTGCGCACCACATGCTGCACCGCACAACCGCTGCGCACTTGGATGCCGGGCACCTTGGCGATGGCCTCGGCGATCGTGCCCAGGCCGCCCTGCAGCGTCCAGGTCTTGATCACGTCCTCGCGGCGCGGGCGCTTCTTGAACAGGCTGCCGGCGCCCTCGGCCGGGAAACCGTCGGCCGACTGCGAGGGTACCGCGGACAGGAACGGACCCAGCACCTTGGCAAAATTGTTGCGCCCCAGCAGCTTACCGTAGTACTCGGCGGTGCTTCGCCCGGCCTTGCTGGCGAACAGCCCGACCGGCATCGAAAGGAGCAGCTCGAACGGGTTGAACTGGAAAAGCACCGACAGCGGCCCCATGGTGGTCAGCTTGCCGCCGCGCAGCAGGCCAAAGACCTTGCGGGCGTCGCCGCGCGGCACCAGCTTGCCCATCATTCCGGTGCCTTCCAGGATCTCGATGAGCGTCGTGTACGAGTTGTAGCAGGTGTGGGCGCCCAGCTCGAACCAGTAGTCGCCGTGGCGGCGCGAGTCAAGGCAACCGCCGATGCGCTCACTGCTTTCCAGCACGAGCACCTGCTTGCCGTCGCGCGCCGCAAAGAACGCCAGCGCCAGGCCCGAGATGCCGCCGCCGACCACAATGACGTCGGGAGATTTCATGCCTGCACCCATTGCTTGCCCCGAATCGGCGGGGCACAAGACCCCGCCCTACAGATCCGGCAGCCGCGGCGCATAGGCAAAGATGTCGCCCTGCAAGGCAATCCCCACGCCGCCGCACACCACCCCCAGCGCATCGCGCGCCTGCGCCACCGCGCCCAGCCCTTCGTACACCGCCGACAGCGCCGCACCGGCCGACGGCTCGACCAACAGCCGATGGTCCAAGGCGAATTGCCGGCAGGCCCGCAGCGCCTGCTCGTCCGTCACCACCAGCGACTCCACCGCGTGCCGCTGGGCCCGCTCGAAGGCCGCATCGCAAACCCGGGCCGCGCCCAGGGTTTTGGCCACCGAGTTGATCCGCGGCAGGGTCACCGGCTGGCCGGCCTTCAGCGCCGCGTGCAGCGACTCGGTGCCAAAGGTCTCGACCGCCAACACCTTGGTTTTGCTCAGGCCGTGCCGATCCAGGCCGTCGAGCAGGCCGGTCAGCAGGCCGCCGCCGCCCACCGCCACCACCACCAGGTCGGGCCGGTAGCCGCTGGCCACCACCTCGTCGACCAGGGTGCTGTGGCCCGCCCACAGGTCGGGGTGGTCAAAGGGGTGGATGTAGAAAGCACCTTGCTTTTCAGCGAGTTCACTGGCCATCGCGTGGGCCTCGGCCCAGGTCGGCCCGGCCATCACCACCTCGGCGCCGAACTCCTGCATGCGCAGCTTGGCGGTCTCGGGCACGCCGGCGAACACGTAAACCGTCGTCTTGATGCCCAGTTGATGGCCGGCATACGCCGCCGCCACCCCGGCGTTGCCGCCCGACGACGATACGAACTGCTTGGCCCCCGCCGCCACCGCCTTCTGGCACAGCCGGCCGATGCCGCGGATCTTGAACGAGCCGACCGGCTGCAATGCCTCGATCTTCAAGTGGATCGGCTTGCCGGCGACCCGCGAGATCGGCAGCGAGTGCCACTGCGGGGTCACCGTATGCAGCGGCGAGTCCAAGTCCAGGGGGTGCAGAACATCAGGATGCATATACAGCCTCCGCGGCGCGGCGATTCGGGCGGTTGTGAATGAAGTTGTGCACCTGCGAAAGGCAGTCGGCGGTGTCGGTGCCCCAGAACACCAGGCCGTGCTTCTGGATGTACACGATGCGGCTGCGCTTGCTCGCTTCGGCCACCGCCCGCGCCAGGGCAATCGAGGCGTACTCCTGCGGGGCAATCACCGCCACGTCGAAGTCCGCGGCTTCTTGATTGGTCAGCAGGTAGTGGGTGTGGACCACCGCGCCGGCCGGCACGTTCTGGTAGACCAGGAAGTGCATCAGCGACTCGGACGAGGGCAGCGCCGCGCCGTGGTAGTCGATGAGCTCGCCGCTCGGGTCCACCGCGTCCAGCTCGACCACCTGCCCGTCGGCCAAGTGCTTGATGTACGAGCCACTGCTGGACACGAACACCCGGGCGCCCGAGCGCAGGCTGACGTTGCCGGTCGAGTCGGTCTGGTTGGGGAAGGCGCCCGCGGCGGCACCCAGCGCGCGGATCTCGCTGAACTCGGTGTCGTCCATGGCAAAGTCGTTGCCCAGGTGACGATAATCGACCCAGCGACCCTTGGCCGAAGGTGCTGCAATCTCGGGTAGATCCAGCTTGCCGTCCACCGTCTCGCCGGTGTAGTAGATCGTGTCGAAGCGCTTGGCCATGGCCTGCACCGCCGGCGCCACCACTTCCGGATCCGCGCCGCCGATGACGATCGACGCAATCCATTCGGCCAGTTGCGCCATCTCGCCGGGGCCGTAGCCGCGCCGCGTCACTTCCTGCACGCCCACCCGCAGCGCGTCGACGTTGCGGAACGGCATCCCGCGCTGCACCACCAGGTGCGCCCGCAACAAGCGCTCCATCTGGTGCGGCGCCGAGGCCACCCCCGTCAGGTTGATGAAGAAGTGATGATTATCGGTAAACTGTCCATCGCTCCGGGCCAACACCGGCACGCCCAGGGCCGCCAGCCGACTGGCCAACGTCCGCGCATTTTCCACGACTTGCTTGGCAAACGCCTTGCCGGTCAGCCGCGCCTCGTGCAGGGCGATGAACAGCGCCACCAGCGACGCGGTGTGCTGGCTCGACACCAGGCCCTGCGACAGGTTGTAGCCGATGCGGTCCATCAGCTCGCGGTTGTTGGTCAGGA
>JACRCU010000289.1 GCA_016218865.1 Deltaproteobacteria bacterium
CCGCATCCTCAAGGGCGCCGGCCAACCGTTCGACGACGAGGCGCAAAAAGGCATCCGCCGCTGTCCGTTCCAACCGGGCACGCGCGACGGGAAACCCATTTCGACCAAGGTGGGTTTCGAGGTAGAATTCAAGCCGACGAATTAGCGGGCCGGGGGGCTGCGCAGCGTGGCGAGGGATGGCGATGGGCAACCAGGCGAAAAGCCAGAGCAAGTATACCCGCTGGGCTTGGCTCGCCGCGGCCGCGCTGGCGGTGCTGTCTGCCTGTACCGACGACTTTGAGCCGCCGTATCGCATCAGCAAGCTGCGCGTGCTCGGCGTCAAGGCCGCGCCGCCCGAGGTCCACTTGGACAGCGCCACCAGCCTGAACATGCTGGTGGCCAGCCCGCGCCCCGACGTGCAACTGTGCTACGGCTGGGCGTTCTGCCCGTTCGCCTGGGCCAAGGACGGCAACTACAAGTGCCTGGACCCCGACTTGCAGGTCGATCTGGGCACCGGCGCCACCGCCACGGTGACCTTTGCCACCCTGATGCAGTCGCTGTCCAAAGCCCCAGACGTGTTCAAGAAAATGGGCATGGGCATGCCGAGCGGCAGCACTGCCGCCCCCGACCTGGGCTGCATTCCCGGCGGCAAGGTGGCGACCGGCGGCGCGACCGGCGGCTTCTCGACTGGTTCGATCCCCGACTTCTACGTGCTTTTCCAGGTCGGCGAAGTGGGCGAGTACGGCGGCACCTGTCCAACCAACGCGGCCGCGATGCTGGCCAAGATCTGCGACGACCGGAACAACTGCCTGGCCGGCTTCAAGCGGCTGGGCCTCGCGCCGATGGCCGGCAGTTGCGCGGCCTTCGATGCGGCCAAAGAGCCGACTTGTGCAAAGACGGCAGATAGTTGCGCCTTTGTCCCCGAGTGCGGCTGCGACGGCAAGACCTACAGCAACGCCTGCGAGCGCGCGGCCGCCAAGGTCAGCAAGAGCTACGACGGCGAGTGCCGGTCAGTCAATCAGAACCCTGAGTTGCAGGGTGTCGGCCTGCGCCTGCCGGCGGTGGACGTCGCCGCGGAAGTGTCGCGCGGGGTGGCCTGGCCCGAGGACGTGACTCCCGTGCTCGCTCCTGGCAGCACTGTGCAGTTCTGGCCGCGCTGGGATCCCAGCCAAATCCAAGTGATCGGCCCTTCGAGCGACCCGGCCGTCCAGGAGCCGGTGAAGGAAACCCTGTTGTTCTCGTGGTTCAGCGAGGCCGGCGACTTCAGCGAGAGCAAGACCTGGCACGGCAACCCGCAGGTGGACTACACCGCGCCCGGCCTGTCCGCCAGCGAGACCAGCAAGACCGTGCCGATCTGGCTGGTGGTGCGCGACCAGCGCAACGGCACGGGCTGGCTGCGCCGGCAGGTTCGCATCGAAAAGGGTGCGAGCCTCAAGCAGAATCCCGTGTGCGCGGCCGCTCCAACGGCGGCGGGCTGCACGACCCCGTAGGTCCACTGGCCGCGATACCACGTGAGACGGGTTGATACCGCGATACTGGTATCACCGCCGCGGTGCAAGTCAAATCCACTATATATTCTGCGTCATTATCAACGGACCCGCGCGCAACGGGCTTGGCCCGGACCTTGCACCTTGGCGCCGCGCTCGGCTGCATCGCCGACGCCGGGGAACCCCATGCCAACGCGCCTGCTCGCCGCCGCCGTCGCTGCCCATGCCGCCGCGCCGCCGCCACCGCCACCGCCACCCCAATCCTGCGCGGTCGCCGAGGTGGCCACCGCCGAGATCGACACGGCTTTTCGCATGGCCGTGCAACCGGTTGCGCCGGTGCTGCCGCCCCAGCCGCGCCGCTGGTCGGTGCTGCTGCCGGTGCGCGTGTGGCTGGGTGGGCACGATGGGGTGCGCGCCGGACTGGCCTGGACCGAGACCCAGGCTGGCTTGGACGGCCGCTGGACCCAATTTGCCGACCGGGCGGTGAACCTGCGGGTCGAGTGGGATCTGCGCGATCTGGCCCGCGATCCGCTGCCGGCACCGCGCCCGAGTGCCCAGCAGCAGCTGGAGCTGGCCCTGCGCGCTGAACAGCTGGCCGGGCGGCTGGCGGAGCCGCTGCGGCACCTGCGCAAGGCACAGGCGGCGGCGCGCGCGCTCGTCGATGGCGATCCGCTCTGCAGCGCAGCCCAGGCCGACGCCGAAGCGGCGGTGTTCGTGTTGCGTGCCGTGGCGGCGGCGGTGCGGGCCGGTCGGTCTGCGGCTACAGGCTCTGCTGCTCTTGGGCCAGGAGCGCCGCCCGCTCCGCCGACTGCAGACCCTGAATGACGGTGTCGAGCTCGCCCTGGAGCACCTGATCCAGGTTGTACACGGTGAGGCCAATGCGATGATCGGTCAGGCGATTCTGCGGGAAGTTGTAGGTGCGGATGCGCTCGGACCGGTCGCCCGAGCCCACCTGCTCCTTGCGGGCCGCGGCGGTTTGTGCGGCCTGCGCCTGCTGCTGCATGTCGTACAACTTGGCGCGCAACTGCATCATCGCCTTGGCTTTGTTCTTGTGCTGGCTGCGCTCGTCCTGGCACTGGGTCACCACACCCGAGGGGATGTGGGTGATGCGCACCGCCGAGTCGGTCC
>JACRCU010000052.1 GCA_016218865.1 Deltaproteobacteria bacterium
CCAATCGCGCAGAGTTACCCCTCTTTCTTCTTGCCCTTCTTGTCGGGCTGCTTGTCGGCGTGGCCTTCTTCGGCGGCCGGGGCGCCGTCGGCGGCCGGCGCTTCGGCGGCGGGGGCAGCCTCTGCGGCGGGGGCTTCGGCAGCCGGGGCAGCGGCGACCGGGGCTGGCGCCGGCGCGGCGGCGGGAGCAGCGGCTGGGGCGGCGGCGCCGCCGGCACTCAGGCGCTGTAGCACCGGCGCGGGCCGCGACACCACCTTCTCTACCGCCATCGTCACCTTGGCCAGGGCCGCGGCGTCGTAGGCGTTCGACTTGGCCAGGCCGGCGTTGTCAAGAACTTCGCTGAGCATGGTCCGCGCGGTCAGGTAATCGAACCGGGCCTCGAAGGCCGCGACGAGCTGGTCGTGAGTCAGAGCTGCTGCCATGGAAGCGTCCTCCGTGAATTCATCGGCCTACATGCCGACGTCGATCGTGCGGTTGGCCCGAGCGCCCAGGTCGCCTGCGCGACATGCGCCGTTGCGTTGGGGCAAGCCGATCCGCGCGGCAAGCCTAGCAGGGCACCCGAAAATCGCAACTGCACGCCCGCAACTGGCGGTGGCCCTTCCGACTGCGGCGGATGCTAGGCAACCACGCGCCGCTGCACGTGTTCGCCGATGCGGGTCACCACCTCGTAGTGGATGGTGCCCAGCCAGTTGGCCACCTGCTCGGCGCTGATCTCGTCGCCCGGCTGACCATCGCGGCCGCCCTGGGCTCCCAGCAGCACCACTTCGTCGCCCACCGCCACCTCTGGGCAGTCGGTCGCGTCGACCGTCACCATGTTCATCGCCACCCGACCGATCACGTGGGCGCGTTGGCCGTGGATCAGCACCTGCGCCAGGTTCGACAGCCCGCGGTCGTAGCCGTCGTAGTAGCCGATCGGCAGCAGCGCCACCTTGGTCGGGCGCACGGTGCGAAAGGTGCGGCCGTAGCCGATGTATTCCCCGGCAGGCATGTCGCGCAGCTGGGCGATGCGGGTCTTCCAGGTCAGCGCCGGCCGCAGTTCCACCGGCTGCTTGCCGGCCATCTGCACCGACAGCAGGGTCTCTTTCGACGGCCACAGCCCGTAGGCGGCGATGCCGAAACGGACCATGGCGCCGCACACTTCGGGCCACAGCAGCAGCGCCGCGGAGTTGCTCACGTGGGTCAAGAGCTGGTCGTCCGGGTGGCCCGCCGGCGGCAGCCCCAGGCGCGCGCGGATGGCCGCGGCACAGGCTTCGAAGCGCTGCAACTGGCTGCGGGCAAAGGCGTGGTTGGTAGTGTCCTCCACGTCGGCAAAGTGGGTGGCCAGACCCTCCAGCCGCAGGTGTGGGTCGGCGGCGATCCGCTCGGCCAGGGCCACCGCGGCGTCATGGCGCAACCCTTGACGATTGTTGCCTGTTTCGACTTTGACGTGCAGCCGCGCCGGCCGCCCGCAGGCCCGAGCCGCCGCCGAGGCCGCCGCCACCACCTCGTCGTCGTACACCACGAAGCGGGCGTCGAGCTCGACGGCGCGCGCGGCGTGCTGCGGCGGCAGGTAGCACACGGTGTAGATCGGCGCGGTGATGCCACTGGCGCGCAAGAACTCGATTTCGCTCAGGTCGCCGGTGCCCAGCCAGTCGACACCGGCCGCCAGCAGCGCTTGCGCCGCGGCCAGCAGACCGTGGCCGTAGGCGTTGCCCTTGACCATCGCACACAGCAGCGGCGCGCGCCCGCCAGCGCGGCTGGCCTGACGCAATACATGAATATTGTGATGGAATGCTGTCTGCGAGACCTCGACCCAGGTCAGCGGTTCGCCGACGGCAAGGGGAACGTCGCTCATGGAGGCACCTGCCGCCAGACGGGCGGCGGTGCGAGTCTACCCCAAGTCGGCGCGGGAACTCACGGCCCGGAGTCGCACGGGGCCCGCCGCGGGTCGCCGGGGAAGCGCACCACCACGTCGTAGGTTTGCGGATCGGCGTCGCTGGGAATGGCGAGGTCGCCGGCAAAATGGCCTTCGATGTCGGTAGGTAGCACGCCGAGCAGCCGGCCCTGCTGCGGGTGGCTCGGGTCGATCAGCCACGCCTCGACCGCCAGTCGCTGGGCACCCGCGTCGCTGATCAACCGGCCCGCCAGGTGCAGCGGTTCACCGAGCCACGCCATTGCCGCCACGGGCTGCAGCACGATTTGGGTGGCGCTGCGGCGCGGCGTTGCGCTGGCCTGCGATCGCGCGACCGCCGGGGGCACCCGCGGCGCGGCCAGTTCTTGGGCGCGCTGCTGCAACCACAGGCGGCGGGCGCCGTCCTGGTCCTGGGGGCTGGCGAAGCTGCTGCCGTTGTCCGCACCTCCGGGGGAGCGGCCGCCGGGCTCGGCGCTCAGGGCACCGCCGGCGAGCCCCTCGGCCCCCTTGAGCTTGCGCGCCCCGGCCAGCGGCTGCGGCACTGCCACGCCGTCGATCTTGACCTGCCCCGTCTGGCTGGTATAGGCCTCGGGGCGCGGGAAGGGGTCGCCGAACTGCGGTTGGTGCAAGTGCTTTCCCGTAGCGGCGTGCAGCTCCAGCGAGTCGGCGCCGCCGCCCAGGTCCACCCGCAGCCAATGGCCGGCCCCGCTGGCATCCGGTGCCCACACTTCGGCAAAGGCGTGGGCATCGTTCATCACGTAGTGGGCCGCGATGCCCAGCGAGTGGCACAGGACCACGAACGCCAAGGTCCGGTGGCGGCACACGCCCTTCTTGGCCAGCACTAGGTCGGCCAGATCGTCGCCGGTGCTCGGCGGTGGTTCGCCGGGCTCGTAGCTGCGAAAGTACTCGACCAGGCGCGTCAATTGGCCCGCGCGATCCTGGCCTGGCCCCAGCCCCAGCGCCGGCCAGAGCTTTTGGGCCCGCGCCTGCAACACGGGGCTCAGGGCGGGCCGCTCGGGGTCGTCGTCGCCCCGCCAGCGGCCCAGCGGCGCGGCAAAGTAGGTCGACGGCGCGTCCATCAAGAAGCGCAGATCCACTTCGGCATCGTGCGGGCCGCTCACGCTGTAGTTGCCCGCATCGTCGCGGGAAAACTCCAGGGCCTGCGGCGGCACCGCCTGCCACTGCAAGATGCGCGAGGTCGGCGCCACCGAGGGCAAAGCCACGCTCTGACCGGACACCAGCTTCACCCGCAGGTGCCCCCAGAACAGCTCGTGATCGGCGCGGGGTGCTTGGCCGGTCGCAAGCGCCCGCTGCCCCTGGCCCGAGCGGTCCAGGGTCAAGTCGTCGCGCACCCGGTCGAAGGCGTGTTCGCGCTTGAACGGCGCCACCGCGGGGTCGAACACCACCTGGTAGTGCAGGTCCAGGTCGGCGCCGGTGCGGCGGTCCAGCCCGACCCGTGGCGGCGGCCGCGGCTGGTAGGTCGGCACGCCCGGCTCGTCGGTTTTGGGTTTCTCGATGCGGCCTTGCGCGGTCAGGATCGCTTCTGGCAAGTCGCTATCGCCGCCCGGCGTGGCCGGTCCCGGCTCGATCTGGTCGCTGCGCGGCGCCGACGCCACCCCTTCGGGCAGCGGCTCGTGCAGGAGCGCGCCCAATGGCGCCGCCTGACCGCCCAGCGCCAACAGGGTCAGCGCCGCGACCCCCGCCAGGCCCGCCGCTACTCCTGCCGCGCCGATGATGCTTCGCGCCTTCGTTTGCAGCCCCACGCCAGCGCTGGCCAGCCCGGTCAGCATGCCAATTCGACGCCCGCGCCGCCACTGTGGTCTTGCCCTGCCGGCCTGTGGCCAAAATGCCAGGTGCCGGCTACGCTTGCCCGGCGGCTTCCGCCGCGCTGTGGACCGCCCGTGCCCTGGCTCCCGCTCACCGCCGCGATCTTTGCCTTGCTGTGGGGCAGCTTGTGGGGCTCGTTCCTGAACGTGGTGGTGTACCGCGTGCCGGCCGGGCTGTCGGTGGTGCGACCGCGCTCGCGCTGCGGGAGTTGCGGCACGCCGATCGCGGCCTGGCACAACATCCCGGTGGTGTCGTGGCTGTGGCTGCGGGGGCGGTGTGCATCGTGCAAGGCGGCGATTTCGCCGCGCTATCCGGTGGTCGAGGCGACCGTCGCCGTGCTCTCGCTGGCGCTGGCCATGCCGTGGCTGCCGCTGCTCCTCGATCCGGCGGCGCTGCTGGACCCGGCCGGGCTGCCGTGGCGGCCGGCGCTGGCTCTGGCCGGTGAGCAGGCGGTGGTCTTCACGTGGCTGGCGATCGCCCTCATCGACGCCGATACCTTTCTGAGTCCCGATGTTTTGAGCCTGCCGCTGCCGCTGGTGGCGATCGCCCTGGCGGCGGTGACTGGCGATCTGCGCGGCGTGGACCTGCGCATGGCCGTCTTGGGGGCGGTGGTGGCCGGCCTGGGTCTGTGGCTGCTGATGTGGCTGTATGCGCGCATGACGGGCCGCGAGGGGCTGGGGCTGGGCGACGTCAAGTTGCTCGCCAGCATCGGCGCGCTGTTGGGCCTGGCCGCGGTGCCGGTGGTGCTGCTGGCGGCGGCGCTGCAGGGCCTGGCCTTTGCTTTGCTGTACGCGCTGTTGTCGCGCGGCAAGGCGACCGAGGAGCGCGGCCTGACCTCGCTGCGCCAGCTGGCCATCCCCTTTGGACCGTTCCTGGTGCTGGGGGCGGTGGAGTGGCTGCTACTGCACCGCTTGGGCGCCGGTCTGATGGCCGCCCAGGGCCTGTGGTTGCCGTCCTGAGCCCGCGCGTGCCGGCCGTGCCGGGGGTCGCGCGATTGACCGGGTGGGGCAACCCTGCTATAACTCTGCGGCTTCGCATCCGGCCCCTCTGCCGGTTCGCGAGGAAATGCTTCGCAATGGCGCACGGTTAGCCGTTCATCGCGCTAGGTCCGAAGTGAAAGGAAGACCATGTTGGAGACGATGCTGAGTGCAGGGATACTGAATGCGGGGGTGATGCGGCTGGTGTCCGCCCACAACCTGTTGCTTGCACAAGCAGATCCTCTTGCGGCAGGCTCGGCGCCAGCTTCGTCGGCTGCGGCGCCGGCTGCGGCAGGATCGGCTGCAACGGGCCCGGCCGGCGGTGCCGGTTGGATCTCCTGGGCGATGATGCTCGGCATTTTCGCGGTGTTCTACTTCCTGGTGCTGCGGCCCCAGCAGAAGCGCGCCAGCCAGCACAAGTCGTTCCTGGACTCGCTGCAGGTAGGTTCGTCGGTGATCACCACCGGCGGCATCTACGGCACGATCGTCGCCATGGAAGATCAGATCGTCCGCCTGGAAGTGGCGCCGCGCACCGAGCTTCGCGTGCACAAGAGCCACATCGCAGGCAACTCGGCCGACGCGGCCAACGCCCTGGCCACGGCCAATCAGCGCTAACGCCTGACGCTGTCCCGC
>JACRCU010000282.1 GCA_016218865.1 Deltaproteobacteria bacterium
ATCGGCTGGCGCAATCGCTGGCTGCTGGTGGATTTCAACCCGATCTTCGGCTACGCGCTGTCGGGCAAAGACGCCTTCAAGCCCGACCTGGAGCCGGCCGGCAAGATCAGCGTAGACACCCAACACGGCGTGGCGGTAGGTGTGGAGTACTACGCCGGACTCGGCCCGATTGGCACCACGCTGCTGCCGATCGCTCAGCAAGAGCATCTGCTCATGGGCGTGGTGGATCTGGTCGCTGCCCAGGGCGCGGCGCCGAGCGTCTGGGCCGTCAACCTGGCGGTGGGCAAGTCGCTGACCCAGGCGCTGGGCGAGGACTGGCTGGTCAAGACCATCGTCGGCCGGGCGTTCTAGCGCACCCCGGGGTGGCGGCTACGGCTGGACCGCCGTCGGCCACGAGAAAAGCTGAGGCAGCATCGCGGTGTAGCTGATGATCGGTGTGGAGCCGTCGGCGCCGGCGTTGGGCCCGATGATGAACACCTTGTCCTTGGGCAGGCCGGCGGCGTAGTAGGCGCCGATGTCGGTGGTGGCGTTGCCGAAGCTGGCGATCCAGTTGATTTTGACCGCGCTTTTCAGGTCGTTCAGCAGGTCGGCCTTGAATTTCTGCACGCCGGTGGCGGTGGGCAGGGTCTGGGCCACGTCCTCGGTCAGGAACAGCGGCCCCAGCGGAAAGTCGTGGTCGGCCAGCCAGATCCGCGAGTAGCGGTTGACCATCTGCGGGCGGCCGGTGACGTAGACCAGGCGGTAGTCCTTCTTGCCGAACTGCTGCATGGCGGTGTTCGCGTCGGGGTACATCGCCGCCGAGGCGCCGAAGATCACGTCTTGGAACAGCTCCCAGTCGCTGGTGGTGAGCGTGCCGTCAATGTCGGTCACCACCGCCTGCACGCCGGCCGGCCACGCGGCGATCACGCCATCGGCCACGGTCTGGTCGCCCAGCAGCACCATCTTGACGCGGTAGTCGCCCGCGGGCAGCGAGGCCGGCACGTCGAAGTAGACGATGCCATTGCTGTCGGTGGCTTGCGCGCCCCACTTGACCCAGCCGGGGCAGGTCTGCACCCACAGTTCTACGGTCTCGTCGCCCAGATCGCTGTCCAGGGTGCCGTAGGTGAAGCGGCCGCGGAGCTTGCCGGTGCCGCCCAGGGGCAGGATCAGGTCGCGGATCCGGTGGTTGGGCCCGCCCTGGATGGTCACCAGCGGCGAGGCGATGCTGTGCTTCCAGTCTTGCTTGGCCGGCGGCGCAAAGGGAGCGTCGCAGTGGCCGCCGGTGATGGTCGACGGCGGCGGCGGGCCGGTATCGTTGCCGGTATCGCTGGTTGCATCCCCTTGGGCGGTGTCGGCCGTGTCGCCGGCCAGGGCGTCGGCGGTGTCGCTGGCGGCGCTGGTGTCGGTCGCGGAATCGGGCTCTGCGTCTTGCCCAGACACGTCTTGGGTGGCCGTGTCCGCCGGCTCGGCGTCGGCTGCAGCGGCATCCGCTCCGGGCTCGGCGTCGACCGATACTGTGGAATCGGGCCCGGCGTCTGCGGATTCGACCCCGTCGACCCCGCTGTCCAGGCTGCCCTTGCCGTCCGCGCTGGCCGCGTCGGCCTTGTGCTGGGTCTGGCTGTCCAGGGGCGGATCGCCGCACGCGATCAGAAGAATTGCTGCCAACCAGACCAGCCGCATCGGACCCCCGTTGCCATCCGCGGCTTGCGCGCGGTGCGGCGCTCAGCATACTCGTCGCGGGGCTGCTGAATCCAGTGCGCCCGTGGCGGCTCCCACGCAGCAGGGCCAACACAGCGGAACGGCCAAGAATTTGCGGCACAGCTAAGACAACGCGGCCGGGCGCCGCCAAGGAATGCGCGATGGGATGGTTGAGCAAGTTGTTGGGCGGTACGCCGGCGCCAATGCCGGTGCGCTTGGACGACAGCAATTTTCAGCAAGAGGTACTGCGCAGCGATGTGCCCGTGCTGGTGGACTTCTGGAGCGCGACCTGTGCGCCGTGCCGCCAACTGGAGGCGGTGGTCCTGAACCTGGCCAAGGAGTACGACGGCAAGGTCAAAATCTGCGAGGCCAACGTGGAGACGGCGGCCAAGGTGTGCAACCAACTCGGCATCCGCTCGACGCCCACGGTGGTCTACTTTCGCCGCGGCGCCGAGGTCGAGCGCGTCATCGGCTTCCGCGGTTCGCTCTACCACCGCGACATCATCGACAACGAGCTGCTGAAGTAGCCTGCGCGGGCGCCAATTGACCTGTGCCGGCGATTGTCACCGGCCTGTCTTGGCGGCGAACCGCTGCGCGAAGCCCTCGGCTCCCATGGGACGAGCCCCACCGACCAACGGTGCGGCACCGCTCCTGCGAGTAGCTCAATTGCGAGGCGATGGCGATGCAACGACGCGAATTTATCAAGATTACCGGCATGACGGCCCTGGGCGTGGCGGCGGCCAGCTCGGCGGTGCTGCCCAAAGACAGCCAAGCGGCGGTGGACCCCGGCACCGACGGCGACCACACCGTGGCCACCTTCTGCGAGCTGTGCTTTTGGAAGTGCGGCGTGCTGGCCCACGTCAAGGACGGCAAGGTCACCAAGATCGTGGGCAATCCCGATCACCCGCTGTCGCGCGGGGCGCTGTGTCCGCGCGGCACCGGCGGCACCGGCCTGCTGTACGACCCGGATCGCCTGAAGAAGCCGATGATCCGGGTCGGCGAGCGCGGCCAGCAGAAGTTCAAGGAAGTGGAGTGGGGCGAGGCGCTGGACTACGTGGCCGCCAAGCTCAAGGACATCGCGGCCAAGCACGGTCCCGAGTCGGTGGCGATGTTTGCCCACGGCTTTGGCGGCTCGTTCTTCAAGCACCTGCTCAATGCCTACGGTTCGGACAACGTGGGCGCGCCGTCGTACGCGCAGTGCCGCGGCGCCCGCGAAGTCGGCTTCCAGCTGACCTTTGGTACGGCGCTGGGTTCGCCCGAGGTCATCGACCTGGAGAATTCGCGGGCGATCGCGCTCATCGGCTCGCACCTGGGCGAGAACATGCACAACACCCAGGTGCAGGAGTTCGCCAAGGCCATCGAGCGCGGCGCGCAGCTGATCGTGGTGGATCCGCGCTTCTCGACCGCGGCCGGCAAGGCTCGCCACTGGCTGCCGATCAAGCCGGGCACCGACATGGCGCTGCTGCTGGCGTGGATCCACGTGATGCTGAACGAGGGCCTGTACGACCGCGACTACATCGAGAAGTACGCGGTGGGCCTGGAGCAGCTGAAGGCCCACGTGGCCGACAAGACCCCTGAGTGGGCTTCGCTGGAGACGGGGCTCGAGGCGTCGCAGATCGTCGACTCGATTCGGGTGCTGGCCGGGGCGCGGCCGGCGGCGCTGCTCCACCCGGGGCGCCACACCGCGTGGTACGGCGACGATGCGCAGCGGGCGCGGGCGATGGCGATCGTCAACGCGCTGCTCGGCAGCTACGGTCGACGCGGCGGCATCTACTACCCGACCAAGCTGGGCGTGCCGAAGTACGCTGGAATTCCTGACTATCCGCACAAGTTCAAGCCGACCCCGGACAAGCCCAAGGGCAAGGTCTATCCGTTTGCCGACGAATCGCTGGCGCACGGGCTGCGCGATGCCAGCATCCCGGGGACCGCCGACTACGACATCAAGGCGTGGCTGGTCTACGGCACCAACCTGATCCAGGCGCTGCCCGAGCCCAAGAAGACCATCGAGGCGATCCAGCACCTGGACCTGCTGGTGGCGGTGGACGTGCTGCCGGCCGAGATCGTGGGCTACGCCGACGTCATCCTGCCCGAAGCAACCTACCTGGAGCGCTGGGACGACGTGGTGGTGACGCCCTACAAGGAGCAGTACATCGCGATTCGCCAGGCGGCGGTCAAGCCCCTGTACGACAGCAAGCCCGGCTGGTGGATCGCCAAGGAGCTGGCGAACCGCCTGGGCCTGGGCGCCTACTTCCCGTGGAACGACGCGGCCGAGATGGTGAAAGCCCGCCTGGCCGCTGGTAAATTCGACGTGGACGCGGTGCTGAAGCAGGGTGTGGCCCTGGGCGCGCGCAAGCCGGTTTTCATCGAAGACGGCGCGCCGGCGGTGTTCGCCACGCCCAGCAAGAAGATCGAGCTCTTCAGCCAGCAGCTGGCTGACGCCGGTCTGGACCCGCTGCCCAAGTACACGCCGCCCGACGAGCCGGGGGCGGGCCAGTTCCGCCTGCTGATGGGGCGCACGCCGACTCACACCTTTGGCCGGACCACCAACAACCGCTTCCTGTCCGAGGTCTACAGCGACAACGAGCTGTGGCTCAACGCCCAGGTGGCGCGCGAGCTGGGCCTGGAGAACGGCACGCAAGTGCGGGTGGTGAATCAGGATGGCGTCAAGTCGAACGCGCTGCGGCTCAAGGCCACCCAGCGCATCCGCCACGACTGCGTGTTCATGGTGCACGGCTACGGCCACAGCGCGGCGGGCCTGAACTTTGCCAAGGGGCGCGGCGCCGACGATGCCGCCCTGGTGACCCGCATCAAGGTGGACCCGCTGTTTGGCGGCACGGGCATGAGCGTCAACTTCGTCGCCATCGAACGCGCGTAAGGGGGAAACGTGAACCGCGAGAAACGCTACGTCATGGTGGTCGACACCCGCTTGTGCGTGGGCTGCAAAGCCTGCGTGCTGGCGTGCAAGGCCGAAAACAACACCCCCGACGGCTTCTGCCGCGACTGGATCGTCGAGGACATCTGGGGGCTTTTCCCCAACCTCCGCGCCGAGATTCGCTCTGAGCGCTGCAACCACTGCAGCAACGCGCCGTGCGTGGACGCCTGCCCGACCGGCGCCAGCCACAAGGTGGACGGCGGCATCGTGCTGGTGGACCACGACCTGTGCACCGGCTGCAAGGCGTGCATCGCCAGCTGCCCGTACGACGCGCGCTACGTGCACCCCGACGGCTATGTGGACAAGTGCACCTTCTGCGCCCACCGGGTCGCCGACGGCAAGACCACCGCGTGCGTGGCGATCTGCCCGACCAAGACGCTGCACTTTGGCGACGCCAACGACCCGCAGAGCGAAGTGGCCCAGCTGCTGGCCAGCCGCCGCCACAAGGTGCTGCACCCCGAGACGGGTTGCGAGCCGAACCTGTACTTCTTGACCTAGGCGCCCCTTGGCCCCTACCTGTGCGAGGTTGCGATGCTTCCGACCCTGCTCGAACAAACCACCACCCGCGTCAACGCCGAGATCGACCCGGCGCTGCACATCTGGGGGTGGGAGATTGCCGTGTACTTGTTCCTGGGCGGCCTGGTGGCTGGCCTGTTGATCCTGTCGGCGCTGCTGCTGTGGCGGCCGCGCGAGCAGCCCCCCAGCCGGATTCTGCAGTTTGCGCCCCTGGTGGCGCTGGCGCTGCTGAGCCTGGGCATGGGGGCGCTGTTCCTGGACCTGGCCTACAAGCTGCACGTGTTCCGCTTCTACACGGCGTTTCGGCCCACGTCGCCGATGTCGTGGGGCGCGTGGATCCTGGTGCTCATCTACCCGGTGGCGGCCCTGAGCGGGCTGGTGGCCTTGGGGCCCGACGCGCGCGCCTGGCTGCTGAAGAAGCTGCCGCTCGGCAAGGTGCTTGCGTGGGCCGAGGGCAAGCGGCAGGCGCTGCTGGGCGCGACCCTGGCCGGCGGCGTGGGCCTGGGCATCTACACCGGCCTGCTGCTGGGCACGCTGACGGCACGGATCCAGTGGAATACCGCGGTGTTGGGGCCGCTGTTCCTGACCTCGGGCCTGTCGTCCGGCGCGGCGTTCCTGCTGCTGTTCAAGCTGGACGAGGTGGACCGCCACCGCCTGGTGCGCTGGGACATGCTGGCGCTGGTGGTCGAGGCGGTGCTCATCGGCGCGATGTTGCTGGGCTTTGCCAACGCCGGCGCCGCGGGGCAGTTGGCGGCCGAGGCGCTGCTGGGCGGGGCCTGGACGGCGAGCTTCTGGTCGCTGGTGGTGGTGATGGGCATCGCGGTGCCGCTGCTGCTGGAAGGCATCGAAATTAAGAAACATCTGCCGCTGGTGGCGGTGACGCCGACGCTGGTGTTGCTGGGCGGTCTGGCGCTGCGGGCGGTGCTGTTGGCGGCCGGGCAAGACAGTGGTTTCCGGATGTTGCCTTAGGAGGGCGTGATGGAGAACAAGACTTCGAGTGAGGCGCCGTTCTGGAACCCGTACCTGGCCGGCATCGTGCTGGGCCTGGTGCTGCTCGGTAGCTTCGTGGTGATGGGCAATGGTTTGGGGGGCTCGGGCGCGGCCAACCGCGTGGCGATCGGCGCTGCCCACATCGTGGCGCCGCAAGCGGTTGAAAACAATGCCTACATGGGGCCGATGGTGGCGCCCGGGCAGCACATCCTGGACGACTGGCTGGTCTGGGAGGTGCTGGGCGTGTTCCTGGGCGGCGCGCTGGCGGCGTATTCCGCTGGACGCATGAAGCTGGTCCTGTTGCGCGGGCCGCGGGCGACGGTGGCGTCGCGCTTGGTGATGGCGATCCTGGGCGGTCTGGTGATGGGCGTGGCGGCGCGGTTGGCGCGCGGCTGCACCTCGGGCCAGGCCCTGACGGGCGGCGCGGCGCTGGCGGCGGGCTCGTGGGTGTTCATGTTCGCGGTGTTCGGCGGCGGCTACATGGTCGCGCCCCTGCTGCGGAGGTACTGGAAATGATGCTGCCTCTCTATCCCAATGAAGTCTTTGGTCGCGCCACCGGCATGGTGGTGGGCACGCTCACCGGCATCGCCTTTGGCTTCGTGCTCGAGCGCTCGGGCTTTGGCCGGGCGCCCATACTGGCGGCGCAGTTCTACGGCACCAACATGCGGGTGTTCAAGGTGATGTTCTCGGCGATTGCTACCGCGGCGGCGGGGATGGCGGTCCTGGCCGGCCTGGGCCTGCTCGATCTGGGGCTGCTCACCTTCCCCGAGACCTACTGGTGGCCGCAGCTGGTCGGCGGTCTGCTGCTGGGCGTGGGCTTCATCGGCGCCGGCTACTGCCCGGGCACCGCGTGCGTGGCGGCGGCCTCGGGCGACGTGGGCGGCATGCTCACCTACCTGGGCGTGATGCTGGGCTCGCTGGTGTTCGGCTTTACTTACCCGGTGTTTGCGGACCTGTACGTGGCCGGCAAGGCCGGCGTGCTGCGCCTGGACACGCTGCTGGGCCTGCCCTACGGCGTGGTCGCAGCGGCGGTGGTGGCGATGGCGGTCGGCTGCTTCTTTGGCGCCGAGGCCCTGGAGCGCTGGTTCGCCAAGCGCGCCCATCAGGAGGCCCCGGACACGCTGAAGCGGCCGCGCAATCGCAGCTTTGTGGCCCTGGCGGCGCTCGCCCTGGCGGCGGTGGCGACGCTGGCGATCCCGCAGTCGGTGCAGTCGGCGGTGGTCCGCACGCCCGCGCCCGTCAAGGTGGTCCCGTTGGTCGATGCGGCGCTGCGCCTGCCCGAGTCGGTGTGGCTGGTCGACGTGCGCGACGCCAAGCTGTGCAAAGAGAAGACCTTGCCGCGCGCGGTGTGCCTGGCCGACCTGCCCAAGGGTGCGGCGGCGGCGGCGCCAAGCCACAAGCGGTTGGTGCTGATCGGTACCGATACCGTCAAGGAAGTGCCGGCGGCGCTGGCGGATTTCCCCGGCGAAGTGGCGAGCCTGCAGGGTGGCTACCCGGCGTTCGCGGCCGAGCTGCTGGCCGACCTACCTGCCGAGGTGACCCAGACCATGACGCCGGCGCGGCTGGCCGAGTACCGCCTGCGCGGCGCCCTGCACGCCCGCCTGACCGGGGCCGCGGCTCCCGTGGCGGCGCCTGCGCCCGTGGTGGTGCCGGTGGCGCCGACCGGTGCGCCCGCCAAGAAAGGCGGCGGCTGCTGATCCGGGTGTCAGGTATTTCCCATTGCCAAACTACCGCCCCCCTGCCGCTCGGGCAGCCCGTCTGCTAGGCTCGCCGCGTGCGCCGAATCCTTCCCGCTCTTGCCGTGTTCCTCGCTGTCCTGGCCCTGGTCGGTTCGGCGTGGTGGACGAGCCGGCCGCGGCCACAGCCGCCGCCGCCGGACCAGTGCCTGCCCTGCCATCTCCGCGAAAATCCAGGGGGAGTTCACGATGCCCTGGCGATGGGCTGTGCGACCTGTCACTTGGGCGACCGCGCCGCGACGGACAAGGTTGCCGCCCACCGCGGCATGACCCGCGACGCCGGTGATTTGGCTGTTGCGGCACAGACTTGTGGCAAGGCAGGCTGCCATCCCGGCGAGCACCAGCGGGTGGCCGACTCGCTGATGGCCACTGCGCGCGGCATCGTCGCCGTGGACCGCTGGGCCTGGGGGCTGGCGGACCAGCCGACCGGTACCGCCACGATGGCGGAAGTGCTGGCTGCACATGGACAAAGCGACGCAGACCGCCACCTGGGCAAGCTGTGTGCCGGCTGCCACGTCGGTGCGCCGCGGGCCAACCGCGACGACGCCTTGCTAGGGCAGGGCGTGGGTTGCGCGGCCTGCCATACCCCGGTGCGGAGCGAAAAGATCCAGCCCGGTCACCCTAGCCTGGACAGCCGGCCCGACGACCGCCGCTGCTTGGGCTGCCACAGCCGCAGCAGTCGAATCAGTCTTACCTATCAAGGGCTTTACGAGCCGGCAACCTGGGCCCAGTGCCCCGAGCCAGTGGCGCTGCCCGACGGCAGGACCGTGTGCCAGGCCGAAGCCGACGTCCACTCGACCGCCGGCATCACCTGCGTCGACTGCCACGGCTACAGCGACGTGATGGGGCGCGATCGCTCCGAACTGCGCGAGTATCAGGCGGTGGACGTGCGCTGCGAGTCGTGCCATGGACCGGTTCCGCGCGCCAGCCAGACCGCTTGGCCGGCGGTGCTGCCCGAGCCGGTCAGCCATCTGGCGGCGCTGCGAGCCCACCCGCGGCAGCCTGGCGAGCCGGCGCGGCTCGGCAAGCTGGGCGGCCTCTTGTGGAACGTAGTGCCAGCTGGTCCAGGTAACCCCGCGCAGCTGCTGCGCAAAGCTGGCGGTCCGCCGTGGACGGTCAAGCCCACGCCGGTCGATCTGGACCACCGGCGCCCGGGCCACGAGCGCCTGAGCTGCCAGGCCTGCCACAGTGCGGTCGCGCCGACCTGTCCGACCTGCCACACCGCGCAGAACCCAGCGGGGCAGCAGTGGGATTTTGCCCAAGCGCGTGTCACGGCGGGGCAGTTCGTGGAGGTCGGGGCG
>JACRCU010000278.1 GCA_016218865.1 Deltaproteobacteria bacterium
GTGTCAGTTCAGGCTGTTCAAAAAGCTCCCACACGGCCATGACTGCGCGGCCCGAGCCGCTGGGCTTCAACCGCGCCATCCGCGAGTCGCTGGGCGAGCTGTGCGGGGCGATGGGCGTGCGCCGCAACTTCTTGCGCGCCAGCTCGTTCTGCGTGCTGCACGACGCGTTTGCCGTCATCGAGCTGGCGTTCTTGGAGGAGCTGGGCCTGCCGCTGGAGGTGGCGGTGGAGCGGCTGGGCACGCCTTGGGCCAATCCGTACGGGGGGTTGCTGGCCTTCCACCACTCGTTCGCGGCGTCCGGGCTGGTGCAGATTGCCAAGGCCTTCCACGTGCTGGTGGGGTCGCGCGCCCACATCGGCGGCGGCGACGACCTGCACCCCAAGTTCCGCGACTTGCCGGCGCGCTGCCTGACCACCTCGGTGGGCGGGCCGCTGTCGCACGTGGTGTGCACCCTGCTGGCCACCCGCGAGCGCGACGGCGACCTGGGCGAAGACGCGCCGACCCGGCCGGTGGCGCTGCGGTTCCGCGCCCACCACGGCTGGACCGGGTCGACCAGTCAGCAAGCGGAGTTTCTGAGTGCCGCGCTGTCGCAGCTCGCGGCGCTGCTGCCGGCAGACCTGGCGGTAGTCGAGGGCGTGACCCACGTCCTGTGCCCGGTGGAGCCCGGCCAGCCGCGGTCGCAGAGCCAGCGGGTGGCGATGGTACTGCTGCGGACCGCTGCGGGCGGCCATCAGCGCGCGCTGTTGCCGATAGCTCAAGCCGAGTTGCAGATTGGCGAGCTGGTGCGGGTGCAGCCGCAGGGCGAGGGACTGGTGCGCGACCCTGGGTTTGCGCCGCGCCCCTGGTTCTTTGCCCAGGACCCGCGGGCCGCAGCCGTGTGGCAGGCCTTTGGTCGGGCGCTGCAAGCCGATCCGGTGGCGGCCGCGGGCGCCGCGATCGATGGGGCGCTGGCCGACGCCGCCGAGGCAGGTGTGCCATCCCAACGCGCCCACCAGCGAGCCCGGGCGGCGATTCTGCTGGTGGCGGCGCAGTTTGCGGCATGGTGGCGCCAGCATGGCGATCCCGGCGCGCCACCGGCTCTGCCCGCGCCGCTGCGCCAGGCGATCGCCGACTTTGGCTTTGGTCCCGCCGACCTCGCCGCCTATCGGCGCTTGCTCGCGGCCCTGGCCGAGCTGTACGCCCGTCCGCTCGCGCTACCGCGGCGCGCCGGCTACTTTGGCCTGCTGCTGGCCCAGCTGGACTGCGCCGACGACGACACCGACTGCATCGATCGCTTTTCTAGGCAGTTGCGCATCGCCGAGGCCTGGCTGGCCGGCACCGACCTCACCATCAAGCGCCACCGCCGCGAGTTCCAGCTGACCACCCGCATGCCGCCGGGTGCGCACGAGCGGCCGCAGGACCGCGCCGAACATGCCGACCGCCTGCTGGGTTTTGCCCGTGAGCTTCTGCAGTTGGCACGGGTGGCGGGCTTGGAGGTGCGCGCGCTGGTGACCATGGGCGCCGGGCTGGAGGTCGACGAGCCCGACAGCCGGCTGGGAGTGGTGCCGGTGGGGGAGATCTTGAGCGACCTCAGGGGGTTGCCGACCTGTCCGCCCGGAGTTCTCTGCTACGCAGACCGCGGCGAGCTGCCCGCGGCGGTGCAGAGGCTGCGCCCCGCGCACCTGGCCATTGCCCTGCAGACCTTGGGAGGCGCACCGCCATCGCCGTGAATGGTCTTGCGTCCGCTGGCCGATTCGCTACGCTGCCGGCCGACCACGGCGAGGTAGCAGATGCGGACACAGTGGATGGCAGGGTTGGCAGTGCTGGCGATGACCTACGGCTGCGAGGCCTCGACGGCCACCACCAGCAAGGTGGCGGACACCCAGAGCGGCGATGCGACCCAGGGCGACAGCGCGGTCGCCGACACCAGCAGCGGCGATGCCTCGGCCGCGGATACCAGCGCCAGCGACGCGGCCGGCGATACGGCCAGCGCCGACGTGGACCAGGGCACCGGACCGCTGAAGGCACAAGGCAGCGTCAAGCAAGTCTTTGTCACCCACGCGATGCCGTCGACCGCCCTGGAGCTGCGCGACAGCGCCGGCAAGGTGCTGGCCACCGAGGCTTCGGACTACCTGGGTAGCCTGGTGTTCCGTAAGGTGGCGCCCGGCAAGGGCTATCGCGTCTACGTCAAGGACGTGCCCAGCCAGTACAGCGGCCCGGTCGACGTTCAAGACAGCGCCGAGAGCCAGCCGCCCACGTCCTTCTACAGCAAGCAGCAGATCCACGCCGGCAACGGCTACATCACCACCCGCGACGGCACCACGCTGGCGTACTTCGCGACCCTGCCGGGGCCCGAGGACCAGGGCCCGTACCCGACCGTCGTCAACTACTCGGGCTACGACCCGGGCCGGCCCGGCAGCAAGATCGTACCGGCCGACAAAGAGTCGCTGTGCGGCGCCATTCCGGTGCTCTGCAACGCCCCGTCCGACCCCAGCGCCATGGTCTCGGCCGTGGCCGGCTACGCCACCGTCAGCGTCAACATCCGCGGCACCGGTTGCTCGGGCGGCGCCTACGACTACTTCGAAGAGCTGCAGCTGCTCGACGGCTACGACGTGATCGAGACTGTGGCCGCGCAACCCTGGGTGGCGCATCACAAAGTCGGCATGGTCGGCCTCTCTTATCCCGGCATCACCCAGCTGTTCGTGGCCAAGACCAAGCCGCCCAGCCTGGCCGCCATCGCGCCGTTCTCGGTCATCGGCAATACCGCGACCACCCTGGTGCCGGGCGGCATCTTGAACAACGGCTTTGCCTTGAACTGGATCGACCACGTGTACAAGAAGGCCGCGCCCTATGCGCAGGGCTGGGAGCAGGCCAAGGTCGACGCGGGCGACATGGTCTGCAAAGAGAATCAGCTGTTGCACGACCAGCGCGTCAACAACGTAGAGCAGGCCAAGGATCCCAAGTACTACGACGCCTCGGTCATCACGCCGCTGAACCCCACCGCCTGGGCCGACCAGATCGAAGTGCCGGTGTTCCTGGCGTGCTCCTTCCAAGACGAGCAGACCGGACCGTTCTTCACCACGCTGCTCGACAAGTTCAAGAAGGCGCCCAGCCGGCGCTTCACCGTCTACAACGGCGTCCACTCCGACGGTTTTGCCCCGCAGGTGCTGGCCGAATGGAAGGCGTTCCTGGACATCTACGTGGCCCAGCAAGTGCCCACGCTGCCGACCTTCTTCAACCTGCTGGCGCCGCAGATGAGCGAGCAGATCTTCGACGTGGCGCTGGGCATGCCCAAGAGCCGCTGGGACGGCGTGAAAACCCTGCAAGAAGCCAAGCAGAAGTGGGAGGGCGAGCCGGAGCTGCGGGTCCTGTTCGAAGACGGCGCCACCGACCCGATCGGCGGGCCCCACGCCCACTTCGAGCAGAGCTTTGCCAAGTGGCCGCTGCCCGATACCCAGGCGCAGCGCTGGTACTTCCAGGCCGACGGGTCGCTGCAACCGGCCAAGCCGACGGTGGATTTTGCTGCGTCGAGCTTCGACCTGGACCCCGACGCCGGCCAGCGCGGCATCGGCGCCAAAAGCCTGTGGAGCGCCAAGGCCACCTACGACTGGGCCGTGCCGGCCGAGGGCAAGCAAGTGGCCTTCACCACTGCGCCTTTGGACGCGGACGCGGTGATGGTCGGCTCGGGCAGCGTGGACCTGTGGGTGCAGTCGCTGGCCGACGACGTGACCGACGCGGACATCGAGGTCAACCTGAGCGAAGTGCGGCCCGACGGGCAAGAGCGCTACGTCCAAAGCGGCTGGCTGCGCGCCTCGTTCCGCCAGCTCACGCCGGAGTCGAGCGAGCTGTGGCCCGAGCCGCAGCTGCTGTTTGCCGCCAAGAAGCCCATGGCCAAGGGGACTTGGGAGCCGATGCGCGTCGCCATCGCCGGCTTTGCCCACGTGTTCCGCAAGGGCTCGCGCATTCGCGTTACCGTGGACACGCCGGGCGACAGTCGCGCCGATTGGCGCTTTGATCTCTTGCAGTTCCCGCACCCGGTCAGCTACCACGTCGCCCACGACGCGCAGCACCCGTCCAGCGTGGCCCTGCCGCTGCAGCCCAAGGTGGCGGTGCCAGGCGAGGCGACCCTGCCGCCGTGCCCGTCGCTGCGCGGCCAGCAGTGCCGCAGCTTTGTCGACACCAAGAACGTGCTGGTCAAGTAGCCACGTCGACGGAACCCTGGGCGTCGATTGCGGAATGAGGGGGCTCGCGGCTACTGCGCCAGCACCTGCAGCGCCACCTTGCTGCCCACGATCAACTCAACGCAACCGCTCTCCCAGGCCGCAGACACGGGCATCGAGTCGACCGTCTGGCGCTGCAGCCACGCCGTTGCCGCGCCCGACACGCCGTAGCCGAGCAGGGCATCCGTAAGCGCCACAGGTACTTCCAGGTGGCCGGTGTCCTCCACGTCGCAGGTCAGGGTCACCGGCGTCAGGCCGTGCTGGTCCACATTGAGCGACAGGTGCACCAGCACCCCCGCGACTTTGGCGGCCGGCTGCCAGTCCAAGCTGAACGCCTTGCCCTTTTGCAGGGTTCCGGACTTGTTGGGCACGCTGAGCGGCGTCACCCCGTAGCCGTCCAGGCCAAAGGCGACGGTGGGATTGCCGCTCACCGACAGGGCAATCTCGCTGCCGGCCGCGTAGGGGTCTGCGTCGAAGTCCGTGAAGAAGTAGTCTTTGTTCGCGCCCTTGGCTGTCATGACCACCGGCTTGACCAGCCCGGTGATGGTGACCTTGCCCACGTCGACCGGCGCCGGGAACGGCTGGCAGCCGGCGTTGCGCACGCACTGCTGCGACCCCGTGCAACCTGGCGTACAGACTGCCGCTTTGCGCTGCCACAGCTTGCAGGCGCCCTGGCTCTCTTTGGCGACCAGCACTTGCAGGGCGTCGATGCGGTCCGCCACGTTGCCCGACACCGAGCTGCCGTACTCGGCGTCTTGCAGCACCTCGAAGCGGCCGACGCGCCGGTCCAGCTCGCAGGGGCCCTGCCACTTGAGCGGCAAAGAGGCTGTGTCACCTTGGGAATCGCCGCCTGACGTGTCGCCGGGCAGGGTGTCGCTCGCCAGGGCATCGCCCGCCTGGACGTCGCTGGTGCTCGCATCGGCCTTGCTGCCGGCGTCGCTCGCGCCGGACGTGCTGGCACTCGAGCCGCAACCGACCAGCAGCCATATGCCCAAAGTAACCGAAATCATAAAACAACGCATGATTGCTCTCCGGTCGTCACTGCTGCCAGCCCGCGTGCGGCCGCGCCTGCTTGATCCACAGCTGCGGCGCCTGGCCCGCCTCGGAATTGAATTTGAATTCCACGTCCATCGCGTAGAACTTGCCCGGCTTGGCGTAGATGGGCGCGAATCCCTGGTGGATCTTGCCCAGTGCCGCACTCAGCTCCTGGACCTGCGCACCGGTCAACACGGTCTGGCCCGCCGGCACCAGCGAGCTGTGGCCCAGCCACGCTACCGGCTGGTTCGGGTAGTCGTAGTAAACCAAGAATTGATCCGTAGTTACCTCGACCGGCGGCCGCACCACCGGCGTGTCGCCGTACTGCACGTTGATGTAGTAGGCCGGCTGGGTCGGGTCGAACAGATTGCCGGTCAGGGCCACGCCGTTGGCGTCCTCGGCCGGAAAGCCGCGGTGGATCAGCAGCGCCATCGCCACCGCCTGGTGATCGATGCCGCGCCAGTCGCGCTCTTCCCAGGCCCGCAAATTCCAAAGGCTGGCCCAGACTTGTCGCACAGCCTTGGCCAGCGGCTTCTTGCTGTCCTGCGGGTCGTAGGTCTTGGAGGTGTACAGCCCGGCGCCGGTAAACCCGTCCAGATCCTCGGCATTCGTGCTGGAGCGCACCCGCACCGCCTGCGCGCCGAACTGGCCGGCGATCCGCGCCGCCAGCATGGCTTCGAACGCCGGGTCCAGCGGCGTCTTCTCGACATAGTCCTGCAATTCCGTCAGCTTCTTCTCGCGCACCAACGGGTCGGCGGCGAACGCCGGATCCGCCTGCAGCGCCTTGACCTTGGCCGGCAGGCCGATCTGCTCGGCAAAGCTGTGGTAGAACCAGACCGGCACGGCAAAGGCCGGCGGCACCGGCAACCCCTCGATATGGCACAGCTGACCGTAGTTCGAGGCCTTGCCGCCAAAAGCCGCCACGTCGGCCGAGGTAATCTGCGTGCAATCGCGCGGTTCCTGCACGCTCAGATCCAGCTTGGGCACCTGCACCGCCGCCGGCTTGTGCGCCTGCCACCACGCGTCGGCCTCGGCTTGGCTCACCTTGGCGATGCTCCAGTCAAAGGGCGTGACCTCGAGCCGCACCCACTGGTTCTCCAGAGCGCGCAACGCCTTGTTTTGCAAGGCGCCCACCAGCCCCATGTTGGGCGTGCCGCGGTTCTGCGACAGCACGTTGACGTGCGACAGCGGCGTCTGCAGCTCGGCGGTGATCAGGCCCGCCACCACGGAAATGTCGTTGGGCACGGAGTCCAGCACCGCCACGTCGCGTGGCCCCACCCACTTGGCCTTCTTGTCCAGGTCGGCCACGGCGTAAAAGCGCAGCTGGCCCACGGCGACGCCGGGGTTCAGAGCCTGGAAGTCGCTGCCGGCAAACAACTCTTGCGTGGTCACCACCTTGACCCGCGGCGGCAGCCCCTTGGCCATCGCCAGCACCGCGTCGCTGGTGGGGTGAAAGCGCAAGTCCTTGCCGAACCAGGTGTTCTTGACCACCTCGTCCCACACCGTCAGGAATTGCGCGGGGCTCATGGTGTCGTAGGGGGCGATTTCGAAGGTCCACAGCTTGGGCCCGTCGTAGCGCGTCACCGCGCCCAGCAGGAAGCGCCGGGTGGGCGAAAAGTACTCCTGGGCCGAGAACGAGCCCTGGTCCTTTACCAAGGGTTTGCCCTTGCCCGACAGGAACTTCAGGGCAAAGGTGTAGTGGATCGGGAACTTTTCGGCGTTCAAGAAATACAGCGCGCCCGGGCGGCTGTCTTCGGCCTGGGCGGTGTCCAGGATGATCTTGCTCGAGCGCGCGCCGGGGATGCTCGCGTCGGGCGGCCGCCAGGCCAGGGCCTCGAAGTCCGCGGCACAGCCTAGCTTTTGGCCAAAGTCGGGGTGGCTGCCGGTCGGCAGGCTGCAGGTGGCGGTGGCCGGCGCCGGCTCACTGCCGCAGCCCGCGAGCAGAGCCAAGATGGCCAGCAAGAACACAAGGTTGCGCGGCCACATGGCGGACTCCTAGGGGAAAGGCCGCGGCGCACTGGGCACGCCGAGCTCGACGCGCCACACGCCGATCTTCCAGCCGTCGGGCAGGTAAATGCTCATGGGATCCCAGCCTTGGCCCACGCCCCACTGCATGTTGGGCAGGTAGGTCTGGTCCGGGTTGGCGTCGACGATCTTGACCGCCGGCCCGCCGCTGGGCGGGATGCGCCACACGTCGGCGTTGCCGTACTCGCACACGTAGACGTTGCCGCAGGCGTCGACACCGATGCCGTCGAGCAAGCCGCCGCTGCCGATCGGGCTGGCCCACTGTACCAACTTGCCGGGCACACCGCTGGGCGACACCGCCAGCTTGTAGATCCAGCCGGTGGCGAACGAGCCGATGTACAAGTGCTTGAACTCGGGGTCGAAGATGATGCCGTTGGGGTTGGCGATCAGCTTGGTCAACACGGTGTACTCGCCGCTGTAGGGGTGGATGCGCAGCACCCGGCCGGCGTCGTGCTCGGTGACGTACAAGAAACCCTGCATGTCTGCGGTGATGCCGTTGGGGTAGCTGAGGCCCTGCACCAGCACCTTCTGCGAGCCGTCTTCGTCGAAAAGCAGCACGCGCCCCAGCTTGTCGTCGCACATCGCCAGGCGGCCGTTGGGCAAGAAGCGCATGCCGGCGCGGTTCTCGATGCCGGGGACCCACAGCTTGGCCTTGGCGCCGGCCGCGGTCTTGAACAGGGCGTTGTTGTTCGAGCCGACCAGGTGGCCCGTGCCGTCGAAGGCCAGGTCTTCGGACGCCACCGCGCCGGGGACCGCTTGCAGCGCGAAGGGCCCCTGCGGCAAGTTGGCGCAATCGTAGACCAAGGTCGCCGGTTCGCTGGCATCGACGGCAGCAGAGGCGTCCTCTGCCATGTCGGCCGCGGTGTCCGGAACGCTATCGGGCGCAGCATCGGGCGCATCGGCCACGGCATCGGGCGCGGTGTCGGGCACGGTGTCAGCGGCGACGTCGGGCAGCGGGGCGCTGTCGGGGGCGCTGGTGTCGTTAGCAAGATCGACGTCTTGCGTGTCGGTCGCGGTGTCGCCAGCGCCGGCGTCCGCGGCCGTCTGGTCCAGACTGGCACTGTCCGCGCTCGACGCCGGCGGCTCGGCCTTGCTGCCGCACGCCATCGTCAAGAGCACCATCCCGATTGCGCTTGCGCGCTTGCGCCGCCAACCGACGACCAGCAGCAGAACCAGCGCCGCGACCCAGCCCGACGCCGAGCCCCGGCCATCCGCGCTGCAACCGCTGTCGCCACTACCGGTAGTGGTGGTGCCGCTGACGCTGGTGTCGCCGGCCGCGTCGCTGGAAGTGTCGCCTGCGGCGTCGACTTCACTCTTCAGGCAGGCGCCGCCGGTGCAGGCGTAGTCGGCGGGGCACTGCCCGCAAAGGCCGCCGCAGCCATCGGATCCGCAGGCTTTGCCTACGCACGACGGCACGCACTTCTTGATGCAAGCGCCGTCCACGCAGCCCTCGCTGCAGGTGTACATGGGCGCGCCCACGCTGCCGCACGTGTCGATGGGGCACACCGCGGGACCACAACAGGTAGTGGTGCCACTGAGCGGGCAGCCGCACTTGCCGTTGGTGCAGGTCACGCCCTTGCCGCAGGTGCCGCACTGCCCGCCGCAGCCATCGTCGCCGCACTGCTTGTCCTCGCACTTGGGCTGGCAGGCCGGGCACTTGCCGTTGGCGCACGGGGCGGCCCCGGGGCAGTGGCCGCAGTTGCCGCCGCAGCCGTCGTCGCCGCACTGCTTGTCCTGGCAGTTGGGTACGCAACACCCCTTGAGCGCTGGGCAAACCGAGCAGGCGCCCGAGCAGCAGTCGCCGTAGCCGGTGCACTGGTCGTCGCAGTAGCAGTCGCCGCCCTCCGGCTTCTTGAACGGGCCGCCGCCGCACTGACCGGTGCAGAGGCTGGCGGCGCAGTTGCCGGCGACGCACACGTCCGTGCCCTTGCACTCGCCGCAGCTGCCGCCACAGCCGTCGTCGCCGCAGGTCTTGTCGCTGCACTTGGGCTGACACTTCTGGCACTGGCCGGCGCTGTTGCACTCGTCGGTGCCGCTGCAGCTGCCGCAGGTGCCCCCGCAGCCGTTGTCGCCGCAGACCTTGCCGGTGCAATTGGTCTTGCAGCACTTGTACTTGGTGCATACCTCGCCTGCGGCGCAGCTGCCGCACGTCAGGCCGCAGAACTCGCCGCACTGCAGGCCGTCGCAGCTGGGCTTGGCGGGGCAGGGCTTGCAGCTGTAGCCGCACTCGGCCTGGCAGGCGCCGGCGCACAGGGCGTCCCAGGCCACCGAACAGCAAAACGGGTACTTGCCGCACACGCACGTCTCGCAGCCGCAGCCGCCGCAGCCCGGCGTGTCCTTGCCTTGGCAGGCCGCGGGAACGGGCAGGCACTGCTGGAGGCCGGGCTCGCAGGCGGTGCCGGCGGCGCAGGTGCCGCACGAGTAGCCCTTGGGGTCCAGACCGCACTGCTTGCCGCCGCACTGCGGGGTGTAGCAGCTGCCGTCGGCCTGGCAAATGGCGCCCGGCTGGCCGCAAGTGCCACAACTGCCGGCACATTCCGGCGAACAGGCCGCGCCCGCGCCGCAGCTGGCGGGGCAGGCCGAGCACGCCTTGGGGTGCACGCCGCTGGGGTCCGCGCCGCCGGCGGTGCCGCAGTCGTAGGTGCCCGTGCTGGCGCCGGGGCCGGCGGGCGCCCAGCCGCAGGCCGGGAAGCTGCCAGCGCAGTCGATGCAGTACAAGTCCGCGCCAACGCAGTACAAAGCCCGGCCCTGGCCGTCGCAGCAACCGGCGGTGTCCAGCTTGCAGCCGCCCACCAAGCTGGGTTCGAGTGCGCCCTTGCACGCGGCAAAAACAGGAGGCGCAGCTAGGACTTGCGAGCTGTCGGTCAGCCAACCGAGGGCCAAGGCCGCCGCGGCGATGCCCAGACTGGTCCAGCGGTGGCGGGGCGCAGAAGCGAACATGGAAGGCCCCACGGTGCAGGCCACAGCGGCCCAGGCGCGCGCAAACCGTGGCCTGGGTCGCGCGGCGGGTCAGCGCACGAAGATCCAGCCGTTGCCGCCGCCGGTACCGTTGGCCGCACCGCCGCCGGCCGACGAACCCGACCAGTAGGCGGCGTTCTGGTAGCCGTTGCCGCCCTCGCCGCCGCCGTTGATGCTCCCGTCCCAGCAGCTGTTGTACCAGAACGGCGAGCCGCTGTACGAAGCACTGCAGCTGCCGCCGTAGCCGTCGTGGTCCGCGTCGTAGGTCGAGAACTGCTGGCCGCCGTGGTAGGCGACCAGGCCCGGCGCCACACTGCCGACCAGCTGGGTGCAGCCCGAGAAGGAAATCGCATAGTTGCTGCTGGCATTCAGCGCGTAGTTGCAGCGGTAACTCTGCTGGATGCCGGCGCCGAAATCGCTGGACCAGCTGTAGCGCAGCTGGTTGCCGCCCAGCTGGGCCCAGCGCTTGAGGCCCGTATAGACGCTCCACGCTTCCAGATTGTCGCTGATCGCGCCCTTGTACAGGATGGGCTGGGTCGCCGTAGCCGTGGCCCAGCTCATGTTGGTGGTGGGCTTGCTGCCGCCGCCGCGCAAGTTGGACCAGACCAGCGTCCAGCCGCCGCCGTCGGTGGTCATGTCGCAGTAGACCTGGTAGGCCGCGTCGCCCTGGCCGGCGCCGTCGGGGTCGACCCAGTACACGCCCGACTTGCTGAGCGGCGATTTGGTCAGCAAGTCCTTGCAGTTGACGGCCGGCGACTCCTTGGAGCCAATGGCCACCAGGATGATCGGGTACCACGAGGTGCCGTTGCAGACGTAGATGGCCTTGTCGGCCGGGTTGGCGTACTGGGCGCCGAACACGCTGGCATCACAAGGGAAGGGCTCCTTGGTGGCGCTGGCCAAGATGAAGGCGACGTTGGCCTTGACCTTCTTGCTCGACAGCGTGCCCACCTGGATCGACCACGACAGCAACTGCCCGTCGGTTTTACCCGTGGTCCCCGCCAGATCCGCCACGTTGATCGACCAGGTGCCGGCCGGGTTCTTGCCCGCCCAGCTGCCCAGATCGCCCGACACGGTTGCGTTGGGCGCGGGCCAGGTTCCCTTGAGGCTGGTGCCGGTTCCGCCTTGATCGTACAGCTTGTAGGGCGCGCCGCTGGGGTCGTACAGGGTGATGCGAACCTTGCTCACGTCCGAGTTGCTCAAATCCAGCGTCACCGCGAGGCTTTGCGCGGTGCCCAGGTCGGGCACGGCAAGCGCCGCGCTGACGCCAGCGGGCAGGGCATCGGGGATGTCGACCGCCTTGGTCGAGCTGACGCTGTCGACGAATTCCGTGGTCAAGGCGTTGTTCGACACGCTGTCCAGGCCGTCGCTGGGCAGCAGCGAGGCCTCGAGCTTGGCGACGCACTCGTAGCTGCCGTCGGCCTTGATGCCGCGCAGGACCAGCCCCGTGCCGCACGAGGCGCCGATCTTGGCCATGGTGGGCAGGCCCTGCAGATCGCCGTACTGTCCGGTGGTGGCGACGTCTTGCAACACCGGGGTATCCTTCAGGTCTTTGTAGCTGCCGCTGCCCGCCACCGGTGCCAGCACCGCGGCCTTGACGTAGTCGCCCAGGTCGCTGGTCTTGGCGAACGGCTGCAGCACCGCCGCGTCGACCATGCCGGCCTTGATGCAGCCCGAGCACTCGACGCTGTCGGCCACGGCAGACCGGAGCGAAAACAGGGTACTGCGCAACGGCAGCGCTGGCAGCGCCGGATCACTGGCGACCTGGACCTGCAGCCAGCGGTCGGCGGTCAGCACGGCCGGCGCAAGGGGCACGGTGCCGCCCAGGGCATAGCTGAACTGCCCGCCCTTGGTCGCGACGTTGACCGGCCCCTCGCTCCACACGGCCTTGCCGGCCTGCGCGTCCAGAAGCGAGAACGTCAGCGCGTAGTTGCCGTCGGCCACAGGACCACCAGCCGCCGAGGTGAGCGCGCCGTGGATGGACGCTGTGCTCGGCACGGACGCCGTGGCCGCGGTGCTGAGCAGGCCGGCGATGAGCGCGGCGAGCACAGGCAGGCTACGAAGAAACAAGGGCTTGTGCATGATGACTCGCGTGGTGGCCGCCGCAAGGGCGCCGGGCCGGCACTGGTTGGTTCGCTCGATGCGCCCGAGCGCACGGCGCTGTTGCAGTGATACCAAATCCGTCCATTTCGGATCGGAAACCCAAGCAACTCTCCGGGTCCGAACCGGGTCCCGTCTGATTCTTGCCAGCTGCCAAGCGGGTCCGGGATGCCGTTCCCGCGCGAATCAGGTGCGGTGCGCACGATTCTGCCGAATTTGCCCCGCGCTGGCCAGCGGCCGCCGCGCCCCGTTTACCTTCGCCTGCATCCGAGTACAATTGCGTTCCGCTCGCCGACCCGGCGGGCAGTGCAGGTGCCGCCCCGGTCGGACAAAGATCCAACCATCCCGCGGTATTACAAGGAAGTTCTGGATGCCACCCATGCTCTCGCTGCTGACCACTTCTTCGTGGTTGGGCAACTGGCTGCGTGAAGGTCGCCCGGCGCCGATTGGCGAAGGCCTCGTTCCCAAGAGCACTCCTGTGCTTCGCGGCGACGACGTCAGCGCGCCGGCGGAACACGCTGCGGTGCACCACGCGCCGTGGTACGCCACGTTGTGGCTGACCGGCGTGGACTACTTCTCGTCCCTTGGTTACGCGCCGGGCCTGGCGATCATGGCCGCCGGCTATGTGGCGCCGGTCGCGACGCTGATCCTCATCGGCGTTACGTTTTTTGCTGCACTCCCCGTGTACTCGATGGTGGCCAAGCACTCGTCGGATGGCGAGGGTTCGATCAAGATGATCGAGCGCCTGACCGCCCGCTGGGGCCGCCTGGGCTGGTTCGGCAAGACCATCGTGTTGGGCCTCTTGGGCTTCGCCATGACCGATTTCGTGATCACCATCACGCTGTCGGCGGCCGATGCCACCCACCACATCGTCCAGAACCCTGCGTTTTCTGAGTATGTTCCCCATCGGCCCGTGCTCGTCACGGCGGCGTTGATCGGCGCGCTGTGCATCGTGTTCCTGAAGGGCTTCAAGGAAGCGATCGGCCTGTCGGTGGCGATCGCGCTGCCCTACATGGTGCTCAACGGTGTGGTGATCGCGGCTGGTTTCATGCAGTTGCAGGATCATCCCGAGCAGTTGCAGCAGTGGTGGAGCAAGGTCCTGGCCTTCGACGTGGCCCAGCTGCGCGAATCGCTGGTCAAGATGTCGACCGAGGGCGCCGGGCCGACCTCGCACCTGTCGGGCGGCGGCACCCTGATGCTGATCGCGGTGAGCTTGCTGGTGTTTCCCAAGCTGGCCCTCGGTATGTCGGGCTTCGAGACCGGCGTGTCGGTCATGCCGCACATCTCGGCGCCGGATCAGGCGGCGCGGGTGCGCAATACCCGAAAGCTGCTGACGGGCGCGGCTCTTTTGATGTGCGTCGAGCTGTTCGGCGCCAACCTGATCGCGGCGGTCCTGATTCCGGAAAAGGAATTCTGGGTAGAGAGCGCCGGGCAACCCGCGGGCAAGGCGGCCGGGCGCGCGCTGGCCTACCTGGCCCACGAGCTGCTGGGCTCGTCGTTCGGCACCATCTACGACGTGATCACCTGCCTGATCCTGTGGTTTGCTGGTGCGAGCGCCATGGCCGGGCTGCTCAACATCCTGCCGCGCTACTTGCCGCGGTTTGGCATGAGCCCAGCCTGGCTGGAATTCCGCCGGCCGCTGGTGCTGGTGGTCACGTCGGTGTGCCTGACCGTCAACTACGCCTTCGACGCCGACGTGGAAGCCCAGGGCGGCGCCTACGCCACCGGCGTGTTGGTGCTGATGATGTCGGGCGCGTTCGCGGTGCTGCTGGCCGAGTGGGACAAGCGGATGCGCCGTTACGCCTTCTCCTTGATTCTGGGCGTGTTTGCCTACGTCACCATCGTCAACGCGGCCGAGCGGCCAGACGGCTTGAAGATCGCCACCATGTTCATCCTGGCGATCATCGCCGCCAGTGTGTTCTCGCGGTGGCGGCGCGCGTCCGAGCTGCGGGTGTGCGGCATCCGCTTCGTCGACGAGGAAAGCGAAAAGCTCTGGCAGGAGCTCGGCAATCGCAACGACGTGGCCATCGTGCCGCTGCGCAGCAACACCCCGCAGGCCCGCATGCGCACCGAGGCGCGCAATCTGCAGCACCACCACGCGACCGAGAGCCAATTCGCCTTCCTACACGTGAACTTGCTCGAGGATCCGTCGCAGTTCGACTCGCCGGTGCGCATCCGCGTCTACCGCGAGCACGACCACATGATCATCGAGGTGCACGACGCCGTCGCCGTGGCCAATGCCATCGCCTTCGTGGCGCTGTCGCTCAAGGCGCGCGAAGTGGTGATCGGCCTGCTCGACAGCGGCACCCCAGTCGTCAACTCGCTCATGTACCTGCTGTTCGGCACCGGCGAGGTCGGCTACGCGGTGCGCGCCATCTTCATGCGCATCCGCGAAGAGAGCCTGAATCTGCAGTACGAGGCGCGGCGCACCTTCGACAAGCAGCGCGACGCCCTGGAGAAGGAGCTGCTGCGCGACGCCCTGCTGCTGGACGAGGCCCACCGCCAAGAGCGCACGCACGAGATGTTTGCCCTGGAGCAGGCCAAGTTCGAAGCCCAGGTGGCGTCGACGCCGCACCTGCCGCGGCTCATTCTATTTGACTAGGCCGTTGAACTACTGAGAAAGACTGCTGAAGTTGCCGTACTGCCCGTCCCCCAGACGTGGGTGGGACGTGGGCGAATTTCTTGCAGCTCGGCGGGTTCTCAGAAGCCGTAGCCCAGGTCCACGCCCGCGACGAATACGACGTGCTGGTGGGCGTAGTCGGCGGCCACGCTGGGGCCGAACGAGGCGGAACCGAAGTGGATGGCGTAGTCCATGCCGCCGCGCATCACGAACACGTTCTCTTCGCCTTCGTGCTCCAGGCCCGGAGCCAGGGTGACCCGCAGGCCGCCGATCGGGTGGACGTACAGCGCTGGCGCGGCGATGACGGTCGCGTGGTGGGTCAGCGCCACGTCGAACAGCGCGCCCACACCGAAGAGGTGGCCCACCATCGGCAAGCGCCGCTCGTAGTCCAGGCCGAACGTAGCGGCGCTGTGGCCCACGTCGTTCAACCGCCCGGTTCCGCCCACGAAAATTGCCATGTCGTTGGCGTGAGGGGCGTGGGCAGCGCCGCTGGCATGCCCTGGTTCGTGGCTGCCGACCAGTCCCGGCTGGTGGTCGTGATCGGCACCGCCTTCGCCCGCAGCGGGGGCCGCCGAGGCCGACCCAACCGGTTCTTCGGCAAATCCGGGGCTGGCGGCCAGAGCCAGCGCCGAGCAGCAGCCCAGAAGGTGGCGAGGAACCTGCCGAATATAGAAATCACTCAGCATTGCAGCAGACTCTAGGCCCGATCGCGGGCGCGGAACAATTGTCGCGCTGCGGGAGTGCCCGCGCAATCCTGTGGGTCGGTCGATCCGTCACGGCATCGTCGCCCGACGCAGTGTGCAGGAGTGGCCGGGGCGGCAATTGAGGTTGGCGCGGCTGCGGACTATAAGGCGCCGCATGACTCGCCCGGCCCGTCTCGACGCCCTGACCTCAATCCGCTTCTTCGCCGCCCTGCACGTGGTGCTGTACCACGCCCAGTGCAGCCTGTGGGCGAGCTTGCCGCCGGCGGTAGAGCGGCTGCGCGACCACGGCGATGCGGCGGTGGCGCTGTTCTACGTGCTCTCTGGCTTCATCCTGACCTACACCTACGCGCCCACCGCGGCGCAAGTGGCCTCGCCCAAACAGTTTTGGCTGGCACGTTTGGCGCGCATCGGCCCGCTGTACTGGCTGGCCTTTGCCGCGTGCGTGGCGTTCCGGCTGCACGTGGGCGGCGATATCGTAAGCAATCTTCGCGGGTTTCTTGCCTCGGCGACCATGCTGCAGGCCTGGACGCCCACCGCCATCTACGGTTGGAACACGCCGGGCTGGAGCCTGAGCGTCGAGGCCTTCTTCTACCTGCTGTTTCCGCTGCTGCTGCCTGCGATTGCGCGGTGCCGCAGCCAGCGAGCCCTGCTGGCGTGCCTGGTGGGGCTGTGGCTGGCGGGACTGGGGCTGCGCGAATTCGGACTGGCGCAGCGTCTGGACTGGCGGCTGCACAGCATCGACGTGTGGCCGGTGATTCTGAACCACAATCCGCTGTTTCGCCTGCCCGAGTTCGCGATCGGCATCGTCGCAGCGCGCCTGTTTGCGCTGCAGCCGGCGGTGACGGCGTGGGCAGCCGACGGGCTGGTGGCGGCGGGCGCGGCCGTGTCGCTGGGGGTGACGGCGCTGTGGCCCGGCCTGCCGCGCGACCTGCTGCACAACACCCTGTTCGCTCCGGCCTTTGCCGCGCTGATCCTGGGCCTGGCCTGGCGCGGTCGCCTGGCGCGGGCCCTGGAGCTGCCCTGGCTGGTGCGCCTGGGCGAGGCCAGCTTTGCCCTGTACATCGTCCAAGAGCCCGTGATGAATTTCTGGTACCTGGCCATCGACGAGCCGCACCACCGCGCCCACCCGCCGTGGGTCATTGCCGGGCAAGTGCTCGCCGTGCTTCTTGTTTCTCTGCTGGCCTGGCGCTGGGTCGAGACTCCGGCGCAGCGCCTGATTCGCCGATTCGGCGAGGCTCGGCTGGATTTCCGCACTCGCTGGCCCGCGTGGCCTTGGCGGCTGGCGGCCGTTGTGGGGCTGGTTGCCGCGGCGTTCGTGCTGAACTGGGCACGCGAAGGCCGGTCCGGCGCGCCGTCGGCGATCGGCCGCGAGCTGGTCCGGGTCCGGGTCGGCGCCGTGGCTTACGACTTGGCGCACCACGACGAGGCCTTCTTGCTGCGCACCATGGCGGCGCATCCGCGGCTCCAGGTATACGGCTTCGACAGCGGCCGCGGCGACGTGCCGCAACAGCCGTGGGTGATTGCCGGCCGCGACTGGCCTGCGCCCAACCGGCGCCCGCACCTGGGCGAGACCGGCCGACCGCTGGTCCTGTTCGCGCCCAAGGCTGCGAACGGCCAAGAACGGCGGTAAATTCGACGCTACTTCGGCTGCTTCGGAGTGGCGCCTGCCGCCGGTCGCTCCGCGCAGGCGCGCACGAACAACTGCTCGGCGGCCTGGGGCGCGTGGCTTTCCACTGCGCCGGCCAGCAGGCAGGTCGCGGTCTCGGTCGCCAACAGCTGGGCCGCGGCCGCGCCACCGCCGGCCGGTCCAACCGGCTTGATCCACAGCAGCGGTCCGGGCTTGTCGATGGTCGCGCCCTCGCTGTTTTCCAGCAGTTCGCGCGCAGAGGTCAGCACCTGGGCGCTGCCGGCCACGATGCGCCACTTGCCGTCGCTGCGCCGCAGTTCAGCGGTGAGGGGGCCGAGCAGGGTGGCGCGCCCCTGTTTGACCGCGACTTCGATGGGTTCCGAGAGCAGGCGGCGGGCGCGGTCGTCGTCCAGGGCCAGGCCGGGCGGCGGCACGCGGGCCAGCCAGGTGCGGGCGCGGGCGTCAGTCCGACCCAAGCGCCACTGCCAGGCAGTGTTGGTCGAAGTGCTGCTGGCGGCGGCCCACCAGCCGGCCTCGTCGCGGTAGGGTCGCAAGGTCAAGCCCTGGCTGGGGATTTCGATGGAGCGCAACTCGCCGCTCGGCGCGATGGTCACCTGCCAGCGCAGGCGCCACGCCGGCACCGCCAAGCGCAGTTGCAGGTCGCCGCTGGACTGCAACCCTTCGACCTGCAAGGCTGGTCGTAGACCCGGCTGGGCGGTGGCCAGCAGCGCCGCCGCCAGCGCCAGCGCGTCGTCGCCTATCTCTGGGCACGGGCCCGACGGAGCGCCGGGTTTCAGCGGGCCGACCGTCGCGACGCAGCCGTCGGCCGCGCGCTGCATGTGCCAGTCGACCCCGGCTGTCTCCAGTGACACCCGATCCAGGCTGGCCGTCAGCGTGTCTTGCGCCGCGGCGCCGGCGACCTGCCGCACCAGCAGCAGCGGCCCCGGTTCGGCCAGCGCGGGCGCCTGCTGCCGCAAGTGGGCGGCGGCCCGGTCGACGAAGAAGTCGGCATCGGCCAGACCCAGCAGACTGCCCTCGGCGCCGGGTTGCCATTGCGTCTCGGTAGCGGGGTGGCCAGGCGCGACGGCGGGGCTAGCTGCCGCGGCGAGGTCGGTGGCGGCGCGCGCGAGCGGGGCGGCGGCCGCGGAGTCTGCCGATGCCACAGTGGGCGCACCCGGTTTGGCCGCGGGGGCCGGCGCGGGAGCCCGGCAACCGGCGCAGACGGCGGCGATCCCGGCCAGTCGCAGTCCGACCTTGGGCCACACGCCAGACACGCGACCCGGCACCGCAAGTGGTGGCCTTGTGCCCAGTGCTGCTGCCATGCTGCGCGATCCGCTGCCGAAGTCGGCGCCAGCGAGCCTAGCGGCCAGTCCCGCCGCGGTCAATGGCCGGCCGCAGCATCACCGCGAGCTGCAGTGGCGCACCGCCGTAGAGCACGAACGGCAACTCGTCGCGCGGCGTGACGAGTTGCACCGGCGTGACGGGGTGGGAGCGGGCCAACCAGCGCTGGCACTCGCTCCGCAGCGTCCGCGGGGCGACCGGCGCCTCGCCGCGAAAGCTCTGCAAGACGGCAGTCGTGCGGTCAGCCACGCTGTCGGAACCCCGCAGCTCCAGCGGCGAGCGCCCGCGGCACGCCACCCCCAACACCCAGTACACCGGGCGGTCGGTCGGTGCACGCTCATCCAACGCAATGAGTTGGGTTTCGACGGGCAGAAGGTGGCGGGGCAGGTGCCAACTTGGCGCCGGCTCTCGCAAGTCCGGGACGGCCAGCAGGGCACCGTTCGGCAGCTTGGGCAAGACGGCTCGCAGCAGCAGGTACTCGGCCTCCAGCGGCCCCTGCTCGTGCAATTCGCCCCAGTTCGGCGCCAGCAGCGGCGCCAATGCCACGGCGATGCCCAGCACGGGCCGCTGCCAAGCGCGCAGTCGCGCTGCTAGATGGATGGCCGCCGCGGCCTGCGGCACCAGCGCCAACAGCACAGCCGGCCAGCGGAAGGCTAGATTCGACCCGGGCGCCGGCACGCCAAACGGCAGCGTCGCGGCCACCAGCGCCAGCAGCGCCCAGGCCAGCGGCCGGCCCACCGGTGCGCGCTGCGGCAGCAGCACCCAGCCGAACAGCAGCAGCGGCGCGGTGAACAGGGCATATTCGTGCGAGAACATGGGATGATTGCGGAACAGCGGCCACAGCTGACCGGGGGCCTGCAGCATGCGCACCAGGATGGCGTAGGTCAGGTTGTCGCCCGGGTGCTGCCAGCTCGCGGCCATCCGCAGGGCCAGCAGCAGCGCCAGACCCGCCAGCGCGGCGAGCAAGCGCCGATCCTTGCGCAGGTCCGCGTGTTGCCACAGCGGCAGGGCCGCGGCCACCGGCAGCCAGAGGATCCCCGCCTGGCGCGACCACAGCATCCAGCCGGCGGCCAGCACGGCCAGAACCAGGTCCGCGGCCTGGCGACGCCGACCATAGCGGTCGAGCGCCAGAGCGGTCAGCCAGGCCACGGCGGCGGCGCTGACGTTGGCGTCCTCCGAGGCGGCGACCAGGGTCAGGGCCGGCGCCAGGGCTCCGAACGCGACCACCCACAGGGCCGCCGCCGGCTCGCGCAACCAGCGCTGCGCCTGCCACGCCGCCAGACCCAGGGTGGCTACCCCAAGGACCTGATCGGCGCGCACCACGGTCTCCCAGCGTCGACCCAGGGCCGCGGCGACCAGACCCAGCAAGGTCGGGTGACCACAGCCGTATTCGGCGCGCTCCTCGGCCGGCTGTGGGAACCGCAGCACGTCGCCCAGCAGCGCCGGGCCGTGCAAGTTGGCGTGCAGGAAGCGCGGCACATCCGTGGCGAAGCGCAGGCCCAGCGTTGCCGCCAGCGCCAGCGCCAGCCACAGCGCCAGACGGCGCTCGCCGGGCTCCAGGTCCCGCCAACCGCGGCGCAACCAGTCAAGGCCGGCAAGGGCCAGCAGCGCCAACCAAGTCAGCTGCAGCGGCAGCGGCGGCTGCAGCCAGTCGGTCGCGGTGGTCATGGCGACGACCGCGTGGCCAAGGGCGAGGGATGCGGCTGAGTGCCGGGTGGAACCCAGCGCGCCAGCCACTCGGCCAGAGCGCTCAGGCGCGCCGCATCGAACAGGTGGCGCTGCCGGCCCAGGTAGGCGAGCGAAAGTGCGCCGCCCGACACCAAATGCTGGTCGGGATGGCGCGGAAACACGCACAGGCGCAGGGGCTCGCCGCCCAGGTACAGGTCCAGGTGGCTGTCCGTCACCTCGTGGGCCCGCAACGCGCCCAGCGTACTCGCCAATTCCGCCGCGTGGGCCAGCAGCGCCGTCGGCCAGCTCGGCGCGGGCCACAGCGCGTGCGTCGCCTGGGGGCACGGCAAGCTGCGCAGTTCGCCGGCAATCCGCACTTCCGCAGCCGAATGGACCTGCGCCAAGTCCGGTGCCGCCAGGGCATCGCGCAGGGCGAAGTCGCGGCGGACGTCGCCATCGCGCCACCAGACCGACACGCGCCGACCCAGCACCCGCCCACCCAGCTCGATCCAGCGGGCGGGGCCCGGCGGCAGCACCGCCGCGGGCAGGCGGGTTCGCGGCCAGCTCTGCAAGTCCGCCGCGCAGCCCACAATCGTCGGCAACGGCGCGACGGCGACGCCGCTGCCGGACGGCACATGCACGCGGCCCTGCCACTCGGCGCCGCGCAGACCGAGCTGCCATGTGCAGGTGCCCGGCAGCGGCTCGCCCGGAGCCAGCCAGTCGGCGCCCGCGTCGCCGGCACCGCGGGCCAGGACCCACTGCAAGTCTGCGCCGTCAAAGCCGTACACGCCTTGCTGGGCGATCTGCCGGACCAGCAGATCGGCGACCGCGCGCTCGACGTCGTCCGATACTCCGGGCCGCTGGGCATACTCCAAGTTGCCAAGATCCATCGGATCGGGGATGGCGCGCGCCGCCAGAGCCGGCACCAGGGCCCGCACCAGCACGGCTGCCGCCAGGTGCCCCGCTGCGTCCGTGACCTTGCGCAGCTGCGCCACCTTGCCGCCGTCTCGCTCCAGCGTGCTCAGGTGCGGTCGCGTCACGGTCCAATCGAGCACCGTCAGCGGCCGCACCGGCGCGCCGGCGTCCGCGGCCTCGGCCACGCTCGCCACCAGCGGCTCCACCACATGGAAGACCTCGGCGCGCGTCTGCGGCAGCTCGGCGAACGAACGCAGGGTGCGCGCAAACAACGCCTCGTCGTCCGAGCGGGCCAGACGGCCGCGAACCGGCAGCAGGTCGCGCGGCTGGATGAAGACACAGGTGACGTGTCCGGCGAACCCGCTGCGGATCTGTGCGAGCAGCGCGGGCTCCAGGGCACCGCACAGGAACAGGAAGGCGTCCAGGGCAAATCGGCGACCGGCCAAGGCGGGCGCGTAAGCCTGCGCGTAGATGGCATCGGCAAAATACAGCGAGACGAAGTGCAGCGCCGGGTCCGCCTCGATGCGCTCCAGGTCGCGGCACAGGGTCGCGGGACTGCGCATGCGCACGCGGGGACCAAACACCTCGTCCTGGTAGCCGCCGTAGCAGAACCCGCAGCTGCGCCGGCAGCCGCGGCTGAGCGGCAGGATCGGGTGGCAGTTGTCGGCCAGGACCGGCTCGCCGCGCTGGCGGTAGGCGGCGTGGGTGCGCTCGACCCTTGCCCGATAGCTGGGGAACCAGTCCAGGCTCAGCCAATCCAGGGCGTTGAAGTCGGCGCGCGAGGTCGACGCCCGCCGCTGGGGTGGGCCGCGGCGACTCCACACGTTGGGCAGGTCCGGCGCAAGCTCGCCCCGCACCAAGGTGTCGATCAGGTCGGGCAGGGCATCTTCCACGTCGCCGGCCACCAGGAAGTCCACGTCGAACTGGTCCAGGAAGGCCTGCTTGTAGAACGAGGCGGTCAGACCGCCGCAGACTACCTGCAACCCAGGCCGTCGCCTGCGCAACTCGGCGATCATCGGCCCCAGCGCCGCCGTGGCCAGGAACCAGTGCGCGTCCAGCAGCGCGACCTTGGCGTCGGCCAGATCGTCGTCGCTCAGTTCCTCGGCGTAGCGGCCCAGCACCGGCTGGCGCAGGGCATTGATCGCTCCCACAGCGCCGACCGGAATTGCGTCGGGAATCGCGTGATTATACGGATGGATGTACAGGACCTGGGCCATTTCCCCAAGCATGCGGGGACGGTGGGGCTGTCGTCAAGAAATGTGTGGACCGGCTGTCAGGCCTTGATGCGCGCCCCGCTGGGGTCGTACAGCGGCTTGAGGCTCAGCTTGACGGGGTACTTCTTGTCGCTGATCTCGACCAGCCACTCCGCGCCGTCGAGCCACGCCTGATCGACCGGCACGTCGGCCTCGATCATCGCCAAACCCACGGCGCCGCCAAGGGTATGCCCGTAGCTGGCGGCCCGCACGTAGCCAGCGCGCTGGCCGCCCCGCCACAGCACCTCGGCGTGGAACATCAGCGGCTCCGGGTCCAGGACCTGCACCTGCACCAACCGCTTCTTCAGCGGTCCCGCGGCCTTCTGCGCCAGCGCCGCCTCGCGGCCCAGGAAC
>JACRCU010000279.1 GCA_016218865.1 Deltaproteobacteria bacterium
CCCATCGCCAACCGCTTCAACGTGTTCAAGATGCTGGTGACCGGCGCGGCCATCAGCGCGCTGTCGCTGGTGATCATGGTGCTGCCGTGGCAGTGGTTCGGGCCCACCATGGCCCAGGGCTACTTCGCCATGTCGGTGCTGATGCTGGTTGTACTGTCGCTGGGCGAGCTGATCTGGAGCCCAAAACTGACGGAATACACAGCGGCTATTGCGCCGCACGGCCAAGAGGGCACGTACTTGGGCCTGTCGATGGTACCCTGGTTCGCCGCCAAGCTGGTGGTCAGCGGCCTGTCGGGCCACATGCTGAACAAGTGGGTGCCCGACGGGCGCGGCATGGAAGTACTGTGCACGGGCGATGTTCCGTTCTGGAACACCCCCGAGGCGATGTGGACCGTGCTGGCGGTGTGGGCCTTTGCCGGCCCGCTGGTGGCGCAGCTCTTCAGCGGCTGGCTCACCCGCGGCGCGGATCTGGCGCCGGCCGAGCCGGGCACCCCCGAGGCGGCCAAGAAATTCCGCATGATGTCGGCGGTGTTCGGCGTGGTCGCCCTGGGCAGCATGGGCTGGTTCTTCAGCCACAACGCCGGCCTGGCGCAGAAAAACTTCGTCAGCACCGACGGCAAGGTCTGGGGCGGCAACATCCGCACGGAAAAGGAAGCCATCGCCTGCGGTTGCTGGCAGGTGGACCAAAAGTCGGTGGGCAGCAAGCTGTGCACCGCTGCGCAACCGGCCGACGTGAAGGACAAGGCCGGCGAAGACTGGCACGCCCAGTGCCTGGCCGACTGGTTCCAGGGCCCGCAGAAGAAATGCCAGGCGCTGTGCCACGATGCCAAGGTGGGCGAGCGGCCCGAGTGCAAGGCCTGCGGCGAGCTGGCGACCACTTTGCCCACCGCGCCGGCGACCCCGGCCCTGTGTGCCGAGCGCGTCAAGGGCTTGGACTAGTCCACCGCAAGTCAGGAACCCAGGGAGCGCAAGACCATGAGTGAGATCATCGACCTGCGCAGCGACACCGTGACACGGCCCACCCCGGCGATGCGGGCGGCGATGATCACCGCGGCGGTGGGCGACGACGTCTTTGGCGACGACCCGACCGTGCGCAGCCTGCAGGAGCGCGCAGCGGCCTGGTTGGGCAAGGAAGTCGCGCTGTTCGTGCCCTCGGGCACCATGGCCAACCAGTTGGCGGTGCGCGTCCACTGCCGGCCGGGCGACGAGGCCATCGTGCACGCTGCCTGTCATATCCACAACTTCGAAGGCGGAGCGGCGGCGGCCATCTCTGGGGTGACGCTGAGGACGCTGACCTCGCCGGACGGCACGCTGAACCCGGCCGAGGTAGCGCAACACATCCACGGCGACCAGGATCCGCACCTGTCGCCCACCCGGCTGATTTGCTTCGAGAATACCCACAACGCCTGCGGCGGCGTGGTGGTGCCGCAGAAGAACATCCGCGACGTCGCGGAACTGGCACGGAGTCAGGGAGTTGCGCTTCACCTGGACGGCGCGCGCTTGGCCAACGCGGCGGTGGCGAGCGGCGGCGATATCGCGGCCCTGGCGGCGCCCTTCGACTCGGTGTCGCTGTGCTTCAGCAAGGGCCTGGGCGCGCCGGTCGGCAGTGTGCTGGCGGGCCCCAAGCCCTTGATCGACGAGGCAAAGCGCTGGCGCAAGCGCTTGGGTGGCGGGATGCGCCAGGCCGGCATTCTGGCCGCCGCGGGCCTGCACGCCCTGGACCACCACGTAGAGCGGCTGGCCGACGACCACCGCCGCGCCCGTGTGCTGGCCACCGCCATCGCCGAGACGCCCGGTCTGACGGTGAACTTGGACAGCGTCCAGACCAACTTGGTGTTCTTCGACCTGGCAGCCGATCATCCTCTGGCGCGCGATGTCGGCGCCGGCCGGCTGGAACTCATCCGCCGCGCCCGCGGTTACGGACTGCTCATCGCCGGCGGCGCCCACCGATTGCGCGCGGTGACCCACTTGGATGTCGACGACCACGGCATCGCCAAGGCCATCGCCATCCTGCGGAAAATCACTCAAGAACCAACGTGAACGCTTGGTTACGGCTGGCAGACCTGCTACAACCGTTGGATGAAGCCAGCAACGGGACCGGACCGCTCCTTCAGTTCTTGGATGTTGCCTGCGTGGTGCGAGCGCCGGCTGGCCGCGATCGTCGCGCTGGCGCTGACTGCCGCGCTCGCCGGAGGCTGCGGCAGCGGTGCCGATCCGTCGCCCAAGGCCCATGCGGATGTCGCCGCAGACACCAGTGCCGATGCCGCGGCGCCCTGCCCGCCCGGTGCGGCCCGACCCGACGGCCTGTGTTGCCCTGCGGGCCAGTTCTTCTTGCCGGGCGCGCTGGGCTGCGGGCGAGTGGGGCCGCAGTCGTGCGACCCGCTCCACCCCGAGGCGTGCAACCCGCGCTGGTGCGCCGACTGGGCCACCGCCGCCGGCCAGCCGTGCACGGACGACGCCATCTGTTTGCCGCAAGGGCGCACCTGCACCCAGGCCGAACTGAACAGCGGCTGGGGCTGCCATGCGGGCGAGTACCCGCTGGCGCCGGGCAAACCGGGGTGTAGGCAGGCCGGACACCCGCAGCAGCCCTACGGCATGCCACCGCTGGCCAACGAGACCGGGGCCGACGACGTGGCCGCGCTGGCCGCGCTCCCGCCGCCAGCAACGCCGGTATGGTGCGAAAGCCCAGCTGGGGTCGACGGTTGGTGCACGCCGCAGCAGCCCACTTGCCAGGTGGGACAACAGCGCCTGGACGCCAAGTGCGTGGACATCGCCGGCCCCGACTGGCTGTGCCCGGCCGGGTTCGCGGTGGCCCCGCCCGACGGCGTGACCTGGAGCGACCTGCCCGGATGCCAAGCCGATCCGGCCGACTGCGGCGCGGGGCCATTCCCGGCGGTTCCCGCTGGCGCCAATGTGCTCTACGTCGACGTGGCCGCGGCGCCGGGCGGCAACGGCACACAGAAGAAGCCATTGACTTCACTGGCATCTGCCGCAAGCATCGCCGCCCCGGGCGCGATCATTGCCCTGGCCGCCGGCCACTACCCAGCGCCGGCCGAGTGGCCCGGTCAGGTCAGTGTCATCGGTCGCTGCGCGGCGCAAGTGACCGTAAGTGCACCCGACGGCCTGCCGCTGCACGTCACGGGCAAGCTCAAGCTGGCGCGCTTGGCGCTGGTAGGACCTGGACGCGGCGTCCTGGTCACCGACGGCGGCAGCGCCGAGCTGGAGCGCGTGCAGTTGTTGGCGCTGCGGGGCAAGGCCACCAAGGCCACGGGCGCCGGTTCGCACCTGAGCCTGCGCGACACGGTGCTGGGGAGCGGCGTGGACGCGGGCGAGACGTCGTCGGCGTGCGCCGTAATCGACGGCGGCGCCACTGGCGACCTGCAGCGGCTGCGCATGCGCGCGTGCGAAGGCTACGGCGTCCTGGTCGACCTGGGCTCGGCGGCGACCGTGGTGGATGCGGTGATCGACGGGCAGCGGCCGTACCACGACGGCGGCAATTCCGCGGCCGCCGTGTTCGTCGACGGCATGTCGCAGGTGGATGTCCAGAACCTGCGCGCCCACCGGGCCACCGGCAGCGCAATTCTGTCGCAGGGCGCGGGCGACAGCGTGTCGCTCCGCAACGTTCGCCTGGAGCACACCCACGTGAGCTACGCCAAGAAAAACAGCGGCCTGGGTGTGCTGATGTTCGACGGCAACCTGAGCATCCAAGGCGCGGTGATCGACGGTGGCCACGGCGGCGGCATCGTGCTGTACACCGGCACCGGGCTCATCCGCAACACCGTCGTGCGCAACATCGTCGGCCTGGAGACCAGCGATACCCAAGGTTCGGGCATGGTGTTCACCGGCGACGCGGTCGTCCAGATCCGCGACTTCCTGATCCGCGACACTACCTACAGCGGCATCGCAGTCGAGCTGGCGACCGTGACACTGCGCAACGGTCTGATCGAGCACGTCCATTCGCGCAACGGCGGGGGCGGCCGCGGCATTACCGTGGCGGGTACGGACATGGAGCTGCGGCGTGTGCGGGTGCACGACAGCGCGACCAGCGGCATCTCTCTGGCAAGTTCCGGCGACTGGGCTTCGAACGTCTGGGCGCAGGATCTGACGGTCGACCACATCCAGAATCTGGCGGACTCCGGCGGCCTGGGCCGCGGCATCATCTTGAGCGAGGCCAGCGCGTTCCATGGCGAGCGGGTGCGAGTCAGCCAGGTCCACACCGCCGCGGTCTCGGCCTTTCAGCCTGGAACACTGTTGGAACTCAAGGACTTCACGGCCAGCGACATCGGCGACGACGGCAGCGGCTATTTCGGCCGCGGCCTGGACCTGGCCGACGGCGCCACTGTCGTCGTGCTGGGCGCCTACATCCGCAACTACCGCGAGGCCGCTGCGGCGCTGCTGACCAACGTGCAGGCCCACGCGGCCGACGTCGCCATCGCCGACGGCCACACCAACACAGAAAGTTCGTACGGCGACGGCTTTTCGATGTCGGAGTCCAGCACCCTGCGCGCCACCGGCGTGCGGCTGCTGCGGACCAGCGAGTGCGCCCTGCGCGTTCTGACCAGCTCCACCGCGCGCCTGGTCGGCGGCCGCATTGCCGACACCAAGGTGGGCCAGCTGATCGCCGCGGGCGTGGCCGGCAGCGAAGACGGCCGTTGGGTCGTCATTGGCTCGGTCATCGAGCGAACTCCGGCGGTGGGTGTGGGGCTGTGGTCGGGCACGGGCACGCTGCAAGAGACGGTCGTGCGCAACATCGCGGCCAAGAACCTGGAATCCCGGCCCGGTGCGCTGCCGACCTATGGCTATGGCGCCATGGTGCTGGACAAGTCCACCTTCACCGGCGATCACAACTTGCTCGTCGGCTGCGGGCGCGCCGGCATGCTCCTCGACGCCAACACCCACGTGGCCGTGAGCTACACGTGGCTGATGGACAATCTGTTTGGCGTTCTGCTGGGCGAAGCGATGGAGGCCGGCGACACGCTGGCGATCCAGAACAGCAAGACGGC
>JACRCU010000290.1 GCA_016218865.1 Deltaproteobacteria bacterium
CTCCGGGCGACGCGGCGGTCAAGCCCTTGCGGCTTGACGGCCGTGGCGGCCGGTGGCACCCGCCCGAACACGGGCACCTGCAGCGTCAGCAAGGCCGATTTCCGGCGTCGCGGGTGTCTTGACTTGAGGGGAGCAGTACAGTCTTGACGCCGAACTGGTTTCCCCGCGATGTTGGTTGGTCACAGTGGCGTCGGTTCACGCCCGGATCGACGCCAACGCGTGGTCCACTAAGGGGCAGGGCGATGCCAACTAGTGATGACGACTTCGACCCGTTGGCCGAAACCTTCGACAGCAACGGTTTCGCCCAGGTCTACCACGACGACAAGCCGGCCAAGCTCGTCTCGGCCCCGATGGGCGATTGGTACACGACGGCCCAAGCTGCCGCATACTTGAACCTGGGCAACCCTTCGACGGTGCGGTCCTTGGTGTCGCACGGCGACCTGAAGCCCGACGGCAAGACCGGCAAGGGGCACATGTTCAGCAAGGCAACGTTGGACAAGTACGTCACCCGCAACCAGATCAAGGACCCAGTCGATGTCAATCGATCAGCGCAACTTGAAGGCCACCAAGTTCCCAGGCGTGTTTCGGATGGCGGACGGACGTCTTCTGGCCCGCGTGACCGTGCGGATCGGCAGCAAGACAATCCTTCGCAAGCAAGTGATGCCCGAAGGGGCAACGGAAGCCGACGCGGTCAAGGCAACCCTGGACATGCGGGAGGCCGTCAAGAACCCGCCGATCCCTATGCCCCTCCCGCCGACTACAAACCAGACTTTCGAGGCGTACTGCGTAAGTTGGATGAAAATCAGGGCAAATAGAGTGACGCCGAGCACGCGGGAGACCTACGAAGACGCCCTGCACAACTTCATCGTGCCACGCCTTGGGCACCTTTTGTGCAAGGACGTGACCCGCCAAGCCCTGGAATCGTGGCTGGTCTGGGCACAGAGCTTGACCCGGAAGAACGGACGACCCTATGCCCAGGACACCATGCGGCAGTGGTGGCGGGTTCTCAAGACGGTCTTGTCCGACATGACTGCCGACCTGGACTTGCCCGATCCGACCCGCCGACTTCGGCCCCCGCAACGGCCTGAACTGCCGCCCGTGCGGGAACAGCACACCCTGGACGTCAAGGCGATCGGTGACATGCTGGCCGCATGTCGCGACAAATACCCAACCCGCCTTGCCGAGGTGGCGACGATGGCCTTGACGGGTGCCCGTGCGGGAGAGGTGTACGCCCTGAAGTGGGATGTGATCGACTTCGCCAAGGGCCAGATTGTGATACGCCGTTCTCTGTCGCGGGGCCAGTTGCTGGAACGCACCAAGACCAAGACGCAGCGGGTGGTGCCGATGCATCCCGACCTGGCCGAAATCCTACTTGCCCATCGGAACTACCAGATCACCAAGCAAGTCGCTGGGCTTGACCTGGGGATGGTGTTCTTGTCCGACGATGGCCAGATGCGTGACCCGAACTCGGCAAAGAAGCTGTGGCCCCGCTTGGCGAAGTTGGCGGGGATCGACCAGAAGATCAGCCCCCAGGTGTTGCGACGCACGCTGAACACCTTGATGTTGTCGGCCCAGGTCGATCGGATTACCCTCAGGGCCATCATGGGCCACACGTCCGAAGCGATGACGGCCCGATACGCGGGAATCGGCGATGCCGCCAAGACCGACGCGATCAACCGGATTCGCCCGACCTTGGCCCTTGTGCCGAACACCTAGATTCACCACTTCCCGACCGATCCCCGGCCGGATGAAGCCCCGATGGGACCACCTGTCGGGGCTTCGTCCGTTTTGGGCTTCGGCAAGATGTGTTACCCCAATGTGTTACCCCAGCGGGATTTTCGGGTAACACACTATCGTAACTTGTTGACTTCTTTGGCGCGCCCGCCTGGATTCGAACCAGGGACCCACGGCTTAGAAGGCCGTTGCTCTATCCACCTGAGCTACGGGCGCCCGCGCGCAGTTTCCTTGCTGCCCGCCGCCGCGTCAACGGGCTTGCCCGCATCGCCTCGTCTTGCTACGGTGGCCGCGTGGCCGGCAGCCACGGCGAGCGCGAGTGGCCAACCCTGCAAAACCACCTGAGCTTGCTCCGGACTCTGGCCAGCGCGGCGAGGGCGAGGTCCCGCTGCGGGTCACCGATGCCTGCTTGGCGCATTGTGTATTCTGCGCCGAGCATGTGCCGCGCCGCACCCCCGACTTGGCCACGGGCGAGGTGTTGGAGCGGCTGCAAAGGCTGCTGACCCAGCAAGTTCCGCGACGCCTCCTGCTGACGGGCGGCGAGCCCGCGTTGCACCCACGCTTGGCCGAGGTGATGGCCCAGGCCCGCGCCGCAGGCGTCGCCCAGGTCGTGCTCGCGACCCACGGTGCGCCGCTGGCCGACGCCGCCAAGTTGAACACTTGGAAAGCCGCGGGCTTGACGGGCGTGCGGATGCTCATGGTGGCAGCCAACCCGGCCGACGCCGCCGACCTGACCCGTCTGGAAGACAGCTGGCGGTGGCAGCGCCTTGGCCTGCTCACGGCGCTGCAAGCTGGCCTGGAGTGCTCCGTAGAGACCCCCGTCCACCGGCTGACCGCGCCGAACCTGCCCGAGTTGGCGGCGTGGCTCGCGGCCCTGCACCAGGCCGAGCGCGGGGCAGGGCGGCCCGGCCTCGCTGGCTGGCGGCTTCAGCCCTACGTCAGCCATCCCCCGGGCGCACCCGCCGACCTGCACGCCCCGCCGCGCAGCATCGAGCCCCTACTTCTCCAGGCCGTCGCCGCCGCCCAAGCTGCCGAATTGCCAGTGACCCTGCCGCCCAACCAGGGCTGGCACGCCTGCGCCTTTGCCGACACCTTCAAGCTGCGCACCCTGCTGGCCCGTGCGCCGGGCGGTCAGCCGCGCACCTACCTGCCGCCCTGCAGCGACTGCGTGGTGCGGGGTCAGTGCCCGGGCGTCGAGGCCACCTTGGCGGCCCACCACCCGCAGAACCTGGTGCAGCCGTACGTGGATCCCCACAAGGCTGCATGGCTGCCACTGCACCGCGGGGGCACGACCCGCAGCGCCGATGGCCGCGAGCGCAACGTGGAAGTCCCTGTGGCCAAAGACGAAGGCCAGGGTCGCGAGGTCCACGAACTCGTGCTCCGGGTCGTACACCAGTGCAACCAGCGCTGTGCGTTCTGCTGGGTCGACTTCGAGGCGCCGATGATGAGCGCCACCGAGGCGAAGTCCCGGCTGGATCAGGGCTTCGCCGGCGGCCACAAACCCACGGTGGCGCTGACTGGCGGTGAACCGCTGTTGCATCCACAAGTTATCGATATCATTGTCTATGCCCGCGAGTTGGGGGCGCGCACGGTGTCGCTGCAGACCAACGCCAGCCGCCTGCGCAGCCAGGAGCACGCCCAGCAGCTCGCCAAGGCCGGTCTGGGCCACGCCCTGGTGTCGCTGCACGCGGCCACGGCCGCCGCGTCGGACCGGCTGACCGCCGCGCCAGGCACCTTCGACCGCACCATCCAAGGCATCAAATGGCTATGCGATGCAGGGGTTTCTGTTACCATCAACCATGTATTGACGCGCGATCAGGCACCTGAGTTCCCAAATTTTGTAGAGTTTCTTGCGACCAACCTCGCTCACCCCAAGCTGGCGCTGACCATTGCGGTGGCCGGTTCCATCGACGCGGGCCCGATCGACGCGTCTGTGCTGCCGACCCACCGCGAGCTGGGTCCGTGGATCGCGCAAGGTGTTCTGCGCGCAAAGGAATTGGGCCTCTCGGTGGTCGGCTTGCTGCACCCGTGCGGCATCGTGCCGTGCGCGCTGCCCGACCCGTGGCCGGTCCTCGACGCCACCACTTTGCGCCCGCCAGCGCTCGATGACGATGCAGTACTTCGCGATGGTGGGGTTAAAGCGCCGATTTGCGAGGAGTGCGCGCTGAATCGGATGTGCTTCGGCCTGCGCCGCGAGTACGCCGAGCGACACGGCCTGGGCGAGCTCCGCGCGGTTCCGCCCAAGGGTTAGTTGCCGTCCGCCCGCACCCCGCACCACTCGCCGCCGTCCTCTTCCGAGTTCTCGTAGCCGTACATGCCAGAAAACTTGCTGCTTTCGCTGTCGATCACGAACCGCCCGCGACCCTTGTTGCTGCCGCCTTGCTCCACCCAGGTGAACGCGAGCACGTTGCCGTGGGGCTTGCCCACCAAAAGCCCAACGCGCTCCGCACCTTCGCTGACATAGCGGAAGGCCCCGCGGATCTGTCCGTCGGCGGCAAACAGTTCCAGCTGGCCCCAGTTGGTCTGCCAGCGCCCGCTCCAGCGCCGTCCGTGGGCGGTCTCGTCGGGTTCGATGGCGTCCACGTGGAGCGCGTTGACCTGCACGGCTTTGGGGCCCGAACAGGCCGCGGCCAGAATCAAGGCCAAGGCGGCCATGGGCTGCAAAATCCGCATCCTTTTGCTCTCCTACAGGTCCACGCGCAGGTTCAGGCCGCCGCGCAACAGCGGCGCGGTCAGGCGCTCGGCGTAGCTGGCCGCCACGGGTATCTTCGCGAACTCGGTCTTCAGCATCGGCAAGTAGCCGCGGAACTCGCCGGTGCCCCACGAGGCGCCAGCGTACAACTCGACGCCAAGGTCCGTCAAAAAACGATTCGACAGGCTGACTTGTGCGGTGCCACTTTTGTCGGTGAGGTTCGACAGCACCATCGCCGTCACGCTCGCATCCGAGAACGAGCCGGGCGACGAGACCGCCGCCAGCACGCCAGCGTAGTCCTTGCCCGTGTACAGCGGCACCGTCGAGGCTGGCATCGTCGCCGCCTGCCCCGCCAGCAGCTTGTTCGCCGCATCCACAATCGGCGCAACCACTTGCTCGGCCGTCCGCCCCTGCGGATTGTGGAAGTACTCGGCCGCCAGGGTCAGCGAGTCGTCGTCGCGATAGGCCCACGACCACGACACGCCAGCGCTGGCGTACCACTCGATGTCGCCAGCCGCCGTGCGCCAGGTGCTGAGCTCACCCGTCAAGTCAAATTCGCCCACGCCGGCAGACACGTCCAAACCCGCTTTGGGGTCAAAGCCTTTGCGCGCCAGGCCGGTCAGGCCGATCTCGACCGGGCCTACCACGAACTCGCCGCGCGCCGCCAGCCCCAACTGCTCGGCCTTGACCGCGTTTTCGGCCAGCACCAGCGCGTAGAAGTTCCAGCCCAGCGACTCGACCGGGATGTGAAACTTGATCATCGCGGGACCGACGCGCTCGTCAAAGAACAGCAGCGGGTTGTACTTGGCGCTGTTGAGCACATCCACCGGGTTCCAAAACCGCGTGGCGCCCCACCGCACGAATTGCCGCCCGGCCGTCACGAACACGCGCTGGTAGATGTCGAATTTCGCCCACATCTGCGTCAGCACCGCGCGCACCTCGTCGGTGTTCGCCGCGCCGGTCATGCCCGGTATCGCCAGGCTCGTGCTCGGCACATCGGCCAGCGGGTTGTAGATGACGCGACCGCGCGTGTAGACCCGCAGGCGGTCGTTGATGCGCGAGTCGAAATAGCTCTCGAACAAGGTGGTGTTGCCCAGTCCGGCGTCGGACAGGTGCTGACCCTGGCCCAAGCTCCCGGTGGTGCGGGTGTAGAAGAAGCCGCCGATCTGGGTCCGATCGCGGTGCAGCAACTCGGTGTTTTCCTTGGCGGGCGTGGCCATGCGGTCGTCGCCGAAGTCGCCCTCGCCGCCGGCAGCCGCCTTGGCCGGGGCACCCGTGGCGGTCGCAGCTTCGGCGGGGCTCTCGCCGCCAAAGATGGCATCGTCGCGATTTTCGCCGTCTTCGGCGCCCGCGGCCGCGCTCGGCCACAGCAGCAGGGCGGCCGCTACAGCCGCCAAACGGCCAACATCTTGGTGAACCTTGGTCATGGATCGTGTTCCTTGCTCGGCCTGCCGGCGGTCCGGGGGCCGGCGCTAACGCAGCGACTTGGCGGCGGCGAAACGCTGGCGCAGCAGCCCAAAGGTTGCGCTGAGCAGCAACCAGGTCGCCAACAAAACCACCGCCAAGCGCATCTGGAAGTGCTCCAGGTGGCTGTTGCCCTGATCGGCACCCACAAAGTAGCCGCTGTGCTTGCCGTCGCGCAGCACGGGCGCGTAGCCCGACAGCGACAGACCCCACGAGTCGCGCGTGAAGTCGCGATCCGCCATCGGCGTCATGGCGTGGGACCCCTCGATGATTTGGCCCGAGTCGCCGCCATCGTAGTCGTCGCCGGGGAGCGAGCCCTTCTCGTCCTCGCTGATGGCGCCGTCGCCGTCGCGGTCGATGTCCTTGGGATACAGGTCCACCACAAAGGTGAAGTGCCCCGCCGCCGCCGCCGGCTTCATCACGTACAGCGACTTGATCTCGGGGTCGCGCAGGTGGTAGCGCTCCAGGACAGTGTGAACCTTCTTGAATTCAGGCAGGTTGATGTCCTTGGCGGCCAGGATGCGGTCCAAGTCGTCGGCCGACAGCTGGTTGGCGATCGCCTCGGCCAGCCGCGCCTGGGCGGGTTGCATCTCGCGAATCACCGCCGAGTGCGCCATGCTCCACAGGCCAAAACCCACCAAGCTGAGCAACACGGCCAAGATCGCTGCCGTCCCCAGTGTCTGCGCCACCGCTTGCTTGCGCCGGCGCCCGCGGTCCAGTCGCTCGATGACCTCGTCGACCGTCTGGGGGCGCTGCTCCGGGCGCTTGGCCAGGCAGGCGGCAATCAGCTTGGCCAGGTCGCGGTCGACCCCCGGCACCAGCGACTCGACGCCGGGCGGCGGCGCGGATCGATGCAAATCGGCCAGTTCTTGGTTGGTTGCCGCCTTGAACGGCACCTTCTTGGTTAAGCACACATACAGAATGATGCCCAGCGCATAGATATCCGTGCGCGCGTCGCCGCGGTGGCCGTCCCACTGCTCCGGGGCCATATAGGTTGGTGTGCCGCGGCCAGCCGAAGTCACCTCCCACGGCGCCGTCGCGCTGATCTCCACCGCCTCGTCGGGGTGCGGTTGGTCGTCGTCGACGGCGGCGGCGATGCCGAAGTCCATGATCACGGCGACGCGGCCGTCGGGCACGAGCATGATGTTCGCCGGCTTCAGGTCGCGGTGGACCACGCCGGCTCGGTGCGCGGCGCGCAGGCCTTGGCACAAGTGCACCGCAATTTCGCGGACTTCGCTGGACGACAGCGCCTCCGAGCGCTTGATGCGCCCCACCAGGGTCTCGCCCTCCAGGAACTCCATCGTCAGGTAGTGCACCCCGGCGGCCTCGCCCAGGTCGTAGGTGCGCGCAACATTGGGGTGGTTGATCGCGTGGGCGATCGCCACCTCGCGGCGGAAGCGCTCCAGGTCCTCGTCGGCCATTTCCGCGCGGTCCGCGAACAGCGTCTTGAGCGCCACCTTGCGCCGCAGGAGCAGGTCTTCGCACAGCCAGACCGCGCCCATGCCGCCTTCGCCCAGCTTGCTGATCAGCTTGTAGCGGCCATTGAGCGGCCGCCCCGACGACCAGTCGATGGCCCGCACCAGCGGTCGGCGCAGCATCGGGCGCGGGCGCGGCGGCATCGGTGTCGGTTGGCGCAAGCTGCCCGGCCCCGGCGGCGCCGCCGAGTTCGACTGGGCGGCCGGGTGCGGCGCCGGCTGCGGGACCGGGTGCCGTGCCGGTGGAACGGGGTGCGGCTGCGGAACTGGATGCGCCGCCAGCGGAATCGGGTGCGGCTGCGGAGCTGGTTGCCGCGGCAGCTCCTGGCCCGTGGGTGCCGCGGCGGCCCCTCCGCGCAAGGGTTCGTGGGCCGCGGCCGGTCGGGGCGACAGGGGCCGCGGCTGCGTCGGTGCGCGGCTCGGCGGCGGACCGTCGGGACCTGGCGCCCGCAACGGCGGATCCGCGCCCGCGCCAGCTGCCGGACTGGCCGCCGGGGCAGGCTGAGCCGGCGGTCCGGGGCGTTTCGGCATGGGCCGGGGCGGCAGTCGCTGCGGCGGCGGCAATTTGGGATGGGAGTCGCTCGGGGGATCGGCCACTCAGTCCTCTCGTTTGCGCGCGGTTTCGTCCGCCAGGCGGAGCGCGCGGGCCAACTGCCGCTGCGGCGCCAGGATCAGGCCCATGGCAATCATTGCTGCTAGTTGCGCGATACCGAGCAAGAGCAGCAGCCGCTGCCGCAGCGCCACCAACGTCTCGCTGGTCACATCGCAGCCCACCAGGTAGGGTGCCTTGGCCTGACCCACCGGCAGAGGCGAGTATCCCGAGATGGAAACCCGCCAGTCGTCGGCCGAAAAGTCCTGATCCGCAGTGGACTTGCCAGACTCGCGCGCCGCATTCATCGCCGGGTACGGGCCGCTGTCGAAGAACTTGCCCGGCGGGTCAGCCTCTTCGTCGCTGTTGGCGTCGATCTTGCCGTTGTGGTTCAGGTCCGCCGTCTCGTGGTACGTGTCGTACACGTAGGTCCAGCGGCTGGCCGTCGCCCCGGCGCGAAACACATACAGATAGTGCACATCGCGGTTCTCGGCCTCGATGCGCCGCATGGTCGCCTTCAACTTGGCAAAGGCGGGGCCCGTGATGTCCTGGGCGGTGCGGATCTGGTCCAGATCGGCCGGATCCAACTGGCGCGCCGTCAACTCGGCCAGCCGCCGCAGCGAAGGGCGCAGCTCCTGGATGACGCTGCTCGCCACCAGGGCATACAGCGCCACCCCCAGCAGCGACAACAACAGCGCCGTCGCGATCGTGCCCGCGGCCATCTGCAGCACGTAGGTCTTGCGCCGCGCCGGACGCTGCAACCGCTCGATGACCTCGTCCATCGACTGCGGCCGCTTGGCGGCGTCTTTCGCCAGGCAATCGCCAATCAGGGCCGCAAGATCCGCGTCTACGCCCGGCGCGCGCTTGGCCACGCTCGGCACCGGGGCCGACTTGTGCATTTCGGCGATGGCTTCGTTGGTCTCGGCCACGTACGGTGCATCGCCGGTCAAACACACATACAAAATCACACCCAGCGAGTAGATGTCCGTGCGCGCGTCGCCCGTTTGCGAGTCCCACTGCTCCGGGGCCATGTAGACCGGCGTCCCCAAGCCCGCAGACGTGACCTCCCAGGTGCTCGGGGCCTTGCCGTCGGGCCGGCGCGTCATCGACGGCGACTCGATCATCTCGGACACCGCTGCGGCGATGCCAAAGTCCATGATGGCCACCTTGCGATCGCCGCCGACCAGCATGATATTGGCGGGTTTCAGGTCGCGATGCACCACTCCCACCCGGTGCGCAGCGCGCAGGCCCAGGCAAAGCGGAATCGCCATGTCGCGGACTTCGTCGCTGGTCAGGTTGGGACCGCGGCGGATGCGGTCCATCAACGTCTCGCCGCGCAGGGCCTCCATCGTGATGTAGTGCACGCCGCCGGCTTCGCCCAGGTCGTAGGTGCGCGCGACGTTCGGGTGGCTGACGCTGTGCGCCATGGCCACTTCTTTGCGCAGGCGCTCGATGTCGGCCGCCTCGAAAAGGTCCTCGTCCCACAGGGTCTTGACCGCCACCTTGCGCCGCAGCAGCAGGTCTTCGGCCAGGTAGACGGTGCCCATGCCGCCTTCGCCCAGTTGGTCGACCATCACGTAGCGCCCCGACAACGGTTTGCCCGAGGTCCACTCGATGCGCGTCACCTTGTGCGTCGCGGGCTTGCGCAGCGCCGGCCGCGCCGGCGGGGCCGGTCCCCCGGGCGGGGGCACCAGCACGGGCACATTCGCGGGTGCTGCGCTGGCCGCCGGGACCACGTCCATGGGCACGGTCGGCAAGAAGTCGCCGGTTGGCTCGGCCGCCTTGCGACCGGGGCCAGCGCGGGTCGCCCCCAGCGGCGGTTGGCCTTGCGCCGGTGGAGCTTGGCCTTGCCGCCCGTCTTGGCTGTGCTTGTGGCTGTCGTTAGCCATGCCGTCGCCATCGCTGGCTAGGTTGCGACGCACGGCGCCGGGCGTCAAGACTGCGGCCGCGCGGGTGTTTCGTGGGTTGCCCCGCGACCGCCGTCTGTGCCCGGTGGGGCGCGCTGGCCAGTGGCAAAGGCACAGGGATTGTCGTAGCCTGCATGATGGCTGCTGGCGCGCTCCGCCTGCCCTATGTGCACCCCACCTGATTCGCGCGGGAACGGCAATTCGGATCCGATTGGCAACTGGCGAGAATCAGGCGGGGACCCCAGTTCGGGCCCGGAGAATTGCCCAGCGTATCGAGCCGAATTGAACGGATTTGGTTTCACTGCCGCCAAGGAGGACCGCTGATGCCGGTCGCCACCCTTCGAAATCGTTCCATTATCGCCGCCTGCTTCGCGCTGACTTCGATAGTCCTGGCCAGTTGCACCGGCTCCGACATTCTGGTCGGCGTCGCCGGTGCGCCGGCCACGGCGATCGATGGCGGCAGCGACATGTCCGGCGGCCAGCCCAACGAGTCGCTGTGTCTGGCCGACGCCGACTGCGCCGCACTAGCCAAATCCCCTTGCAGCATGGCCCTTTGCGAGCCCACCACCAAACGGTGCGTGGTCGCCGCCCGGCCCGATGGTGCGGCGTGCGACGACGGCGATGCCTGCAGCAGCGAGTCGCTCTGCCAGGGCGGGGCCTGCCAGGCCAGTCACAGCGCCGACTGCGACGACAAAAACCCATGCACGGTAGATAGTTGCGTGGTCGGCCTGGGCTGCAGCCACACCGCGACCGACGCGACCTGCAGCGACGGCAGCCCGTGCACCACCGGCGACCACTGCGAGGCCGGCGCCTGTGTGGCCACCGCCAACGTGTGTGCCTGCGCCACCGATGCCGACTGTGCTGTGCTGTCGCCCGACAAGTGCCTAGGTGCCTTGCAGTGCTGCGCTGGTGCGTGCGTCGCCAACCCGGCCGCCAAAGTCGACTGCGGCGACGACAATCCGTGCACCATCGACGCCTGCAACCCGGCCACCGGCCTGTGTCAGCACGACCTCGCGCCCGCCGGCCAGACCTGCGACGACGGCGATGTCTGTACCTTTGGCGAGACCTGCCAGGGCGCCACCTGCAAGCCAGCGTCCACGCTGAGCTGTGGCGGAGGAGCAGGGCAGTGCGCCTTGGTCTGCGACAAGCTGCTGGGTTGCTCGGCGCCGGCGGGCGGCGCGCTGACCTGCGACGACGGCAATGCCTGCACCCAGGACGACACCTGCCACAGCGGCGTATGCCTGGGCGCTCCCGCGTGCGGCTGCCAGACCGACGCCGACTGCGCGAGCGCCAATGTGCCCGCCTGTCAAGGGGTTGCCTTGTGCAAGGCCGGCAAGTGCACCGTCGACGTTGCGCTGGCGGTACCCTGCACCCAAGACGTGGCTAGCTGCACCCAGGCGGTATGCGGGGCCAAGGGCTGCGAGAAGCTGAACGCCCCAGAAAGTGCACCGTGCAGCGACGGCAATCCGTGCACCGTGGGCGATCACTGCCAGGCGGGCAGCTGCCAGAGCACCGCCAAGGCCAGCTGCGACGACGGCAACCCGTGCACCAGCGACAGCTGCAGCCCCGACAAGGGCTGCGTCCACGCGGCCGTCTCCGACAACCAGCCGTGCGACGACGGCGACACCTGCAGCCAGGGCGACGCCTGTCAGTCCGGAAAATGCCAAGGCACGACCGGGCAGTGCGACGACAAGGATCCTTGCACGGTCGACGTGTGCGCCCCGCTGGCGGCGGCCCAGTGCCTGCATCAGGTGCGGCCCGATGGCTCGGCCTGCGACGACGGCGATCCCTGCACCCTGGGCGGCGCGTGCACTGGCGGCGCCTGCGTGCCGACCCAGATCCTCGACTGCGACGACATGAGCCCGTGCACCGCGGATGTCTGCCTGCCCGAAGGGTGCAGCCACACCGCGCTCGCGGCCGACGAGAGCATCCCGTGCGACGACGGCGACACCTGCACCAGCGGCGACGCCTGCACCGGCGGGACCTGCCAGGGCCAGCCCGGCGCCTGCCAGTGCCAGAGCGACGCCGACTGCGCCGCCTTTGAAGACAGCAACTTGTGCAACGGCACCCTGCGCTGCATCGACAACGCGTGCGTGGTGGACCCGGGCACCGTGATCGGCTGCCCGGCCTCGGCCAACCCGTGCACGGTCGTGCAGTGCCAACCCGCCCTGGGGGTCTGCCAAGAGCTCCCCGTGCCCATCGACGCGACCGCCACCGCCTGCGACGACGGCAACGCCTGCACCGTGGGCGACGCGTGCGGCATCGGCGGGCAGTGCGTGGGTGGCCAGCCCGTCGGCTGCGACGACAGCAATGTCTGCACCCAGGACACTTGCGACCCCGCCGCCGGCTGCAGCAACCTGCCGTGGGACGTGAGCGCGCAAGTGCCTTGCGACGATGGGAATTCCTGCACCTTCAGCGACGTCTGCGGCGCCGGCACCTGCCAGCCCGGCAAGCAGGCCTGCGAGTGCACCGCCGACATCGCCTGCGCCGCCAAGGACGACGGCGATCCCTGCAACGGCAGCCTGATCTGCCAGGGCGGCGCCTGCGTCGGCGACGGCAAGGCCGTGACCTGCCCGCCCGGCAGCAGCGCCTGCATCCAGAGCCAGTGCGATCCCAAGACGGGCCAGTGCGTGACCTTTGCGGCGTCCGACGGGTTGGCCTGCAGCACCCAGGGCACCTGCACCACCGGCGGTACCTGCAGCGCGGGCGTCTGCACCGGGGCGGTGGTCTCGGGCTGCGACGACGGCAATCCGTGCACCAAGGATGCTTGCGAACCAAGTGGTTGCACGCATGTGGCTGCGGTCGGCCAGACGTGCGACGACGGCAACGCCTGCACCAGCGGCGAGGCCTGCGGCGCCACCGGCACCTGCGGCGGCGGCACCAACACCTGCAACTGCGCCACCGACGCCGAGTGCGGCAAGTTCGACGACGGCAACCTGTGCAACGGCGTGTGGAGCTGCCAGGGCGGCACCTGCCAGCCCAAGGTGGGCAGCGTCGTCACCTGCGACGGCACGCAAGACGGCCCATGCCAACAGAATTTGTGCGACAGCAAGACCGGCATCTGCGGCGTCAACAAGCTGGCCAACGGCACCGGCTGCAGCGACGGCAGCGCCTGCACCAGCGGCGATGTCTGCCAAGACGGCAGCTGCAAGGCCGGCGCCACCGCCACTTGCGACGACAACAACCCCTGCACGGACGACGGCTGCAACCCTGCCAGCGGCTGCTACCACACCAACTCGACCAAGGCCTGCGACGACGGCAATCCGTGCACCAGCGGCGACGTCTGTGGCAGCGGCGTGTGCGCCGGCAGCGGCACCTGCCAGTGCAAAGTAGACAAAGACTGCTTGGACGACGGCGACTTGTGCAACGGCGTGCCCACCTGCCAGGCCGGCGCGTGCAAGATTGCCGCCAGCAGCATCGTGGTTTGCGACGGCGCCGCCAACACCGCCTGCGCCGTCAACGCCTGCGACAGCAAGACCGGCAAGTGCGGCCTGACCCCGGTGCCCGACGGCACGCAATGCGACGACAGCAACGTCTGCACCACCAAGGATCAGTGCGTCACCGGCGCCTGCAAGGGCGACCTGTTCGGCTGCGACGACCAGAACCCGTGCACCAAGGACGCTTGCGACCCGGGCAAGGGCTGCGTCAATACAGCGATTACAGGCACTTGCGACGACAACAACCCGTGCACCAGCGGCGAAATCTGCAGCGGCGGCGCCTGCGGCGGTGGCAAGGACATCTGCGGCGTGTGCAAGGTCGACGGCGACTGCCCCAGCGACAACGACTTGTGCAACGGAACGCTCGTCTGCCAGGCCAATCAGTGCGTCACCAAGCCCGGTTCGGTCGTCACTTGCGGCAACGGCGACGCGTGCTCGGGCCTCAGCTGCACCCCCGCCACCGGCAAGTGCGACAAGAAACCCGTGGCCGACGGCCAGCCCTGCGACGACGGCAGCACCTGCACCGGAAGCTCGGCGTGCTTTGGCGGCGTGTGCGTCGGCAGCAACCCGCTGAACTGTGACGACAAGAACCCTTGCACCGCCGACACTTGCGATGCTGCCACCGGCTGCAGTCACATCGCCGCGCCCGGCCCCTGCGACGACGGCAACCCGTGCACCAAGGGCGACACTTGCTCCGTCGCCGGCGTGTGCAGCCCCGGCGCCAACGCCTGCCAGTGCCAGGCCGATGCCGACTGCAAAGCCTTCGAAGACGGCGACTTCTGCAACGGCACGCTGGTGTGTCAAGCCAACCAGTGCGCCATCAAACCCGGCAGTGTGATCAGCTGTGGCGGTGGCACCTTCTGCAACCCCAGCGCGTGCGACAAGTCGTCGGGCGTCTGCATCACCACCTTGCAGCCCGACGGCACCGTGTGCGACGACGGTCAGGCCTGCACCAACGGCGACCAGTGCAAGGCGGGCAAGTGCGCCGGCAGCGCGGTCAGCTGCGACGACAAGAACCCTTGCACCGCCGATGGTTGCGATGCCAGCGCCGGCTGCGTGCACAAGAATCTGGACGGACAGGCCTGCGACGACGGCAACATCTGCACCAAGCCCGACATCTGCAAAGCCGGCAGCTGCCAGAGCGGCGCCAATGCTTGCCAGTGCGCCACCACCGCCGACTGCAAAGCCTTCGAGGACGGCAACTTGTGCAACGGCACGCTCCAGTGCGTGGCCAACAGCTGCACCGTCGACCCCAAGACCGTCATCACCTGCGCCGACGACAACTTGGCGTGCACGCAGGCGGTCTGCGATCCCGGCAGCGGCAAGTGCGGCCAGGCCCCCGGCCCCGATGGCCAGCCCTGCGGCGGCGCGGAATTGTGTGGCGGCACCGGCACTTGCAAGGCCGGCAAGTGCGCCGGGAGCAGCGGCTGCGCCGACGACGGCAACCCGTGCACCACCGCCGTATGCAACGGCAAGGGCAGCTGCGCGCAGAACCCGCTGACCGGCCCGTGCGACGACGGCAACCCCTGCACCGTGGGCGACACGTGCGCGGGCGGCACGTGCGGCGGCGGCACCAACCAGTGCAACTGCAAGATCGACAGCGACTGCACCAAGTTCGACGACGGCGACCTGTGCAACGGTATCCAGCGCTGCGTCAACAACCAGTGCAAGGCCGACCCCACCTCGGTGGTCAGCTGCCCGCCGTCCGCCGGCTTGTGCGCCACCAACGTTTGCATCGCCAGCACCGGCAAGTGCACCGCCGGAGCCTCGCCCAACGGCACGCCCTGCAACGACACGGACGCCTGCACCAGCGCCGGCCAGTGCTTCAGCGGCACCTGCCTGATGGGCAAGGTCAATTGCGACGACAGCAACGTCTGCACCACCGACAGCTGCAACAGCAGCACTGGGTGCGTGCACACCAACCTGGGCGGCTTCCCGCCACAAACTTGCGACGACGGCGACCCGTGCACCATCGCCTCGGTGTGCCAGAACGGCAAGTGCACCGGCGTGTTCAACACCTGCTTCTGCCAGAACGACAGCCAGTGCCAAGACGACGGCAACCTGTGCAACGGCAAGCCCACCTGCCAGGGCGGCACCTGCAAGACCGCGCCCGGCAGCGTGGTGGTCTGCGACGCCAGCAAGGACTCGGCCTGCCTCAAGAATACCTGCCAGACCGTCACCGGCCAGTGCCTGCTCATTCCGGCCCCCGCCGGCACTCTGTGCAACGACGGCAATACCTGCACCGGCGGCGATGTCTGCAGCGTCGGCACCTGCATCGGCGTGCCGGCCAACTGCGACGACGGCATCGCCTGCACGGCAGATTCTTGCGACGCCAAGCTCGGTTGCACCCACCTGGCCCAGGATGCCAACTGCGACGACGGCAACCTGTGCACCACAGATACGTGCAACCTCACCTCGGGCTGCCTGACCGCGCCCGCCATCGGCAAGGCCTGCAGCGACGGCAACGCCTGCACCAGCGGCGACGTGTGCATCGTCAGCGCCGGCGGCGTGGGTTGTACCGGCCAGACCAAGCTGGTCTGCGACGACAAGAACCCTTGCACCGCCGATGGTTGCGACCCCACCGCCGGCTGCGTGGCCAAGCCCATCAGCGGCGGCGCCTGCGACGACGGCGACCCCTGCACCAGCGCCGACACCTGCAACGTCGGCAAGTGCGTGGGCAGCGGCGCCAGCTGCGACGACAAGAACCCCTGCACCTTGGACATCTGCGGCGGCGGCACCTGCAAGCACAGCCCGCAAACCGGCAACTGCGACGATGGCAGCCTGTGCACCACCGGCGACAGCTGCATCGGCGGTCTGTGCATCGGTGCGGGCAAGGTCAACTGCGACGACGCCAACCCTTGCACCACCGATTCGTGCGATCCCAAGGCGGGTTGCCTGCACGCACCCGCCAACGGCGCAGCCTGCAATGACGGCAACCCCTGCACCACGCCCGACCTGTGCGCCGCCGGCACCTGCACCGGCGCCGCCAAGCCGTGCGACGACAAGAACGTCTGCACGCTCGACGTATGCGACGCCAAGACCGGCAACTGCCTGGGCGTGCCGCAGGCGGGCGGAGCCTGCGACGATGGGAGTGCCTGCACCAAGGGCGATACCTGCAGCGCCGCCGGCACTTGCGCAGGCACCGCGGCGGTCAACTGCGACGACGGCAACGCCTGCACGGACGACGCTTGCACCGCCAGCACCGGCGCCTGCACCCACACGCCCAACAGCGCCGCCTGCAACGACGGCAACGTGTGCACCAGCGACCTGTGCAAGGCCGGCGCCTGCATCGGCACGCCCGCACCGGGAACCACCTGCAACGACGGCAACTTGTGCACGGTCAGCGACGTTTGCAAGGCCGACGGCAAGACCTGCCAAGGCACCGCCAAGTCCTGCGACGACGGCGTGGCGTGCACCAACGACGCCTGCGATGGGCTGACGGGCAAGTGCAGCAACACCGCCCCGGTCGGCTTCGCCAAGAACTTCGACGACGGCCAGATCAGCCCCGTGGCGACCCAGGTCCTGTCGCAGCAGAGCAAGTGGCAGCTCGACAGCACCGCCTTCGTCAGCGCCAGCAACGCCCTGTACTTCGGGCGGGTCTTGGGCAACGGTACCCACACCTACCAGGGCGGCCCCGGCCAGGGCACCGCCAACCTCCCCGCGGTCACCATCCCAGCCACGGTCAGCGCCCCGGTGTTCACGGCCAACCTGCTGTACAGCCGCGACCCCAACCAGAGCGCCAATTGCCAGAACAACCCGATCGCCGACAAGGTGGTCATCCAGGTCAACGGCACTGCGCTCAAGACCTGGTGCACCAGCACCAACGGCTTCGAGAAGGTGAGCATCGCCCTGGACGCCTTCAAGGGGCAGTCGATCAATATCTCGGTGCTGTTCGTCAACGACTTCAACAACAACAACGGCAAGGGCCTGTGGGTCGACGACTTGGCC
>JACRCU010000280.1 GCA_016218865.1 Deltaproteobacteria bacterium
GCGCTGGCCAGCCACGCCGAGCCGGTGCCCAGCGCCACCAGCACGTTCATGTCGCCGGCGCCGTGCTGCAAGGCCGCGCGTGCCCGCACGAAAAACGTCCGCGCCGGACCCAGCACCACCGCCGTGCAGAGCAGCAGCAGGACCCAACGCAGTGCGTCGTGATCCAGCGCGTACAGCCACGGCATGGCGGCCTGGAACAGCGCGTCGACCTTGGCCATCGCGGTCATGGCGCTGCCGTGCTGGTGGCCCGGGCCCATGTCGCCCATCAGCGGCATGCCCAGCAGCATGGTCAGCAAACCCACGCCAAGACTGAACAAAATCGGCGCGAGCGGTGCGGTCGGTTCGTCGCGCTCGGTCAGACGCTCGGCCCAGCTCGCCGCGGCCGGGCGCACGCTGTAGCCCAGCTCGGTCACCGCCGCCATCAGGGTGCGGGCGTCGGTTTGGCCCGGCCAGAAGCGCACTTGGGCGCGCTCGAGCACCAGATCGACCGACGCCTCGTGCACGCCGGGCAGCGACTGCAGGGTGCCCTCGATCGAGCGCACGCAGGCCGCACACGTCATGCCGCCCACGCTGAGCTTGAGCGTGACCAGTTCGTCGGCGGCTTCGGTCTTTGCTTCTGTAGGGTTGGCAACGTCTGCCGCGTCGGGGGACGGGGCAGACGGGCGTATGTTGGGCTCCGCGTCGCCTTCCACCTCGTAGCCCGCGGCTTCGATGGCCTTTTGCAGGTCGCTGCGCGGCACACTGCCGTCGTGGACGGCTTCAGCGGTACAGGCGCTGTGGCTGGCGCGGGCTTCGCTGACGCCGGGAATGGCCTTCAAGGCCTTGACGACGCGGCCTTCGCAGTGGCCGCACGACATGCCGGTCACGCGCAAGGTGGTGCTGTGGGACATACAATCGCTCCGGGTGCCGCTGGGCACCAACCAAGCGTAGGAGCCTTGGCGGGGTTGTAAAGGGGCACCGAGCGGTCGCGCACTGTCACGCGCACATCACGCCGGGTCGGCATCGAATTGCCCAAGCAGCCCGGCCAATTGCGGCCACAGCGTCTTGGCGGCCGGCGACGAGGTCATGCCGCCGACGTGGCTGCCGTCGAACACCACGTGCTCTTTGCGCGCCGCCTGGGTCCACTGCAGCAGCGGCTCACAACAGGGCGCCGGCGCAATCGAATCCAGCGCGAAGGTCACCGCCAGCACCGGCGCGCGCACCGCCGCCAGGTCGACCTTGCGGCCGTTCACAGTCAGGGACTTGGTCGCCAGGCCATCGCGCTGGTACAGGTCGCGCACGTAGCGGCGGTAGAACTCGCCGGGCAGGCCCACGTTGTCGTTGGCCCAGGTCTCCAAGGCCAGGAAACCGTCCAGGAATTTGTCGTTCCAGGCGCGGTCGACCAGGTTGACGCCCTTGGCCAGCGGCAGGGTCGGCCGCAGCATCTGGAAGCTGGCCTGCAGCAGCCGCGCCGGCACCACCCCGGTGGCGTCGATCAGCGCGTCGATGTCGAAGTGCCCGCCGCGCAGCCAGTCGCCCATCATGCCGGCGCGATCGAAGGCCACCGGCGCGGCCACCGCCGTCAGCGACTGGATCTTGTCGGGGTGCAGCGCCGCGTAGATCGCCGCCAGCGTCCCACCCATGCAATAGCCGAACAAGTGGACCTTTTTCACGCCGGACAGCTGCTCGGCGACCCGCACCGCCCGGCCGATGGCCTGATCCACCACCTGGTCGAAGGTGACGAAGCGGTCCTCGGGCCGCGGGCTGCCCCAGTCGATGCAGTACACGTCGAAACCGCGCGCAACCATATACTCTACGAAGCTTTTTCCAGGCGTCAGATCGAGCACGTAGTGGCGGTTGATCAGCGACGGCACCAGCAGGAGCGGGTGGCGAACCGCGGGCGGCTGCGGCGAAAAGTAGTGCAGCAGCTGCCAGCTGCCCTCGCGGTGCACCACGGCGTGCGGGGTGACGCCCACCTGCGGCCGCGGCCGCTTGGGTAAAGTCAGCAGGTTGCGCAGTCGGTTGGCAAGGTTGGGCTGCATGATGCGATCCTCAAGATTCTATTTGGCGTACAAAGCTTCGAACTCGGCTTTGAATTCCTCGCACACGCGCTTGCGCTTGACCTTGAGCGTCGGGGTCAGCTGGCCGCCCTCGATGGTCAGCGGGGCGCCGAACAGGTGCCACTTCTTGATGGTCTCGTGCTTGGCCACGCCCGCGTTGACCTTGTCGACCTTCTGCTGGATGCGCTCGACAATGGCTTTGTGCTTGTTCTCTGCAGACATGCCTGCGAACAGATGATCAGCTACCAGCGGATTGGCCCAGAAGCCCGCGACCAGGAACGGTTTTGCGTCGCCGTAGACCACCGCGTGGGCGATCAGTGGCTCGTCCAAGAAGGCCATCTCGATGTTGGCGGGCGGGATGTTCTTGCCGCCGCTGGTGACCAGGATGTCCTTCTTGCGGTCGATGATCTGCAGGAAGCCGTCTTCGGTCCAGCGGCCGACGTCGCCGGTCAGCAGCCAGCCGTCGCTGGTCAGAACCCCGCGGGTCGCCTCGGGATCCTTGTGGTAGCCGGCGAACACGCTCTCGCCGCGCGCCAGGATCTCGCCGTCGTCGGCCAGCTTGACCTCGACGGACGGCAGCGGCTTGCCTACGCTGTCGAAGCGGAAGGCGTCGGGGCGGTTGAGCGTGATGGTCGGCGAGGCCTCGGTCAGGCCATAACCCTCGATGATCAGGGGGCCCGCCGCCAGGAAGGCCTCCTTGACCCAGCGCTGCAGACCGGCGCCGCCCGACAGGCAGAAGCGCATGCGTCCGCCCGTGATTTCGAGCAGTTTTGCCTTGGGGTCGGCGGCGCGGCTGGCGGTGGTGGCCAGCTTCTCCCACACCGACGGCACGCTCATGAACACGTGTGGCTTGACCTCGGGCAGCTTGTTCAAAACCGACAGCGGATCGGTCAGATACGTGACGAAGCCCAAGGTGTTGCCCAGGCAGGCCTCGCCGTAGCCAAAGATGTGGCTCATCGGCAGCCACAGCAGGTCGGTGTCGCCTTCTTCGACCAGCGGACCGTTGCAGATCAGCCAGTCGCGGCCGTTGACACCGATGTTGCGGTGGCTCAGCGGCACGCCCTTGGGGTTGCCCGAGGTGCCGCTGGTGTAGAGCATGATGGCCGTGTCGTCGAGCGCCAGACCGTGCACAACCTGCTCGACCGCCTGGGGAAACTCCGTGCGCCGCGCCTTGCCGCGCTGGGCCAGATCCGCCCAGGTGAGCAGGGCCTGTCCCAGCGGCGCCAGGACATCGCACAAGGCCGGCTCGAAGGCCACCACCTGCCGAACACTGTCGCGCAGCTGCGGCCATGCCTGCGCCACCCGCTGTGCCAGCGCCGGGCTGTCGACGAACAGCACCCGCGCGTCGCTGTGTCCGACCACGTAGGCCAGCTGTTCCGCGGTGTTGCTGGCATAGACCGGCACCATCACGCCGCCGGCCGCCTGGATCGCCAGCGCCGCCTCCATCCACTCCACGCGGTTCGGCGCAAAAATCGCTGCGCGCTCGCCCTTTTGCAGGCCCAGGCTCAACAAGCCCTGCGCCGCCAGCTCGATGTGCTCGGCGTGGTCGCGCCACAGCAGCGGCTGCCAACCCGACGCAGTGGGTAGGAAATAGCGCGGCAAGTCGCCGCGGACCTTGGCGGCGTCGAACAGCACCCGCGCGGCGGGCTTCAGCTCCAGATACGTCGTGACATCCATGGCTTACCCTCGCTGGCAATCGAAATGGAACTACGCTTGGCCGGTCGGCGCGGTCTTGGCCTTGCTGGCGCGCGGCACCTCGGCCACGGCGGGAGCGGCGACCGGGGCGGCCTTCAGGGCGGCGATCTCGGCGCGAGCTTCGGCCAATTGCTCCTGCAGATCCAGCACGCTGCTCTGCAGCTGGTTCAGGGCGTACAGGGTGCGCTCCTGGTCGCGGCGGGTCGGCAGGCCCACCTGACCCCAGGCGGTGGCCAGGCGCTTGTCGTGCTCGGTCTTCATCTTCATGGCCTGGCCCATCAGCGTGCCGGCCGGACCCAGCACCGCGGGGCTGCGCATCATCGTCTCGATCAACTGCGCGGTGTGCTCTTCCCAAATGTCGAAGCCCTTCTTCCAGCTATCCCACGTGAACATGATTTTCTCCTTGTTGACGGACGCTCGCGACTAGAGGGCGAGCCGGCGCAATTCCTGGGCCTGGCCCTTGCCCAGCAGGTCGCTGCCCACGGCGCGCGCCACTTCGCCCAGACACTCACTGAAGAACGAAACCTGTTGCTTGGTCACGGCTTGGCCCACCACGGGATTGGCCGTCACGGTGGTGACCACCCGCACGGCTTGATCGACGCTCAGGTCCGGCAGGACCAGGCGCCCCGACAGATCCGCAGTACTTTCGTAGGTATCCACGCCGGCATAGCCCATGCCGTACAGCTTGCCGCCACTGACCTTGCCCACCGCCTGCCAGCTGGCGCCGACCTGCAGCGGCAGCGGCACCGTCTTGACGGGCTGGTCGTAGCGCAAAATCGTCTGGCCTTGCGTGGGGTTCTGCAGCCGCGACGCCAGGCCCAGCAGGTACAGGCCGTCGCTTTCCTTGGCGTAGACGCCGTCCAGGTAGCCGCCCACGTCGAAGGCGACCGCGAACTGTCCGCCAGGAAATTCCGCGGCATACCACTTGCCGCTGATCGGTTCGGCGGTCACGGCCAGGGCCGTCTCGCCGGCCGCGCTCCAGCCCCAGTCCCACACCCGCTGGCCCGCGCCGTCGATGGCGCCGTCCAGGTCGACCGGCCGGTTGAACACCAAGCGATTGCGGGCGGTTACGCCCAGTGCCACCGGCAGCTCGCCGGCCGCCAGCGTGCCGTCCAGGTTGGGGATGCAGCCCAGGCCCGCCGGTGCGGCGTTGCTCGGCAGCCACGGCTGCAGGTCCGGATGGGTCTGGTTGTCGACGCAGCCGACCGCCGCCAGCGCGACCGCGACACCGAACATGCGGATCATCAGGTTGGTTTTCATCCGCTTCTTCTCCGTTCGCACCTGCAGCATGCCTGCTCGCGGCGGCTGCTAGAACGCCCACCGCACGATGACCCGACCCAGCTGGGCCGGCTTGGCCAGCGCGCCCGCCTGGGGGTTGTCCAGGCCGCTCTGGGGCAGCAGCAGCGCGTATTGCAGCGCCGCGGTCAGGCCGTCGCGGGTCTGGTACTCCAGGGTGGGATCGATTTCCAGGCCAAGCGGCTGCCGGCCGCCCGGTGCCGAGGCCGCGTACACCGCAAACGATTGAATCGCCGCGAGATCCAGGGTCAGCCGTCCGGCGCCCACCTCGGCCCAGCGGTAGCGCAGGTGCGGCCGCAGGTACACCGCGTCGGCCACCGCGCCCCACAGCTCGCGGAACAGGATGCGATCCACGCGGAATTCCGGGCTCATGCGGAATTCGCTCAGCATGTTGTCGCGCGGCGGGTCGATCTGCGCGGCGCGGAGCGCGCCCGGCTTGCCCACCGTGGCGGTGCCCGCGGCAAAGGCGCCCACACCCGGGGCCGGGTCGCCGCTCGCGGCACCGGCGTCCAGACCTGCGGCAAAGCCAAGACTCTCGCCGAATTCCGAGCGCAGCGCCGCACCCAGCTGGCGCAGCTCGATGGGTTCGCGCAGCTGCACGCCCGGAATCAGCGAGGCCTTCTGGTAGGCGCCCGTCAGGGCAAAGGCCTCGGCCTCGACCGCGCCCCACTTGCCGCTGGCCTTGAGCCACAGGTCGCCGGCGTACACGTCCAGACCGCGCTTGACCCACTGGGCGCTGCCCAGCTCGGCGGGCGGGTTGGCGGTGGCCCAGCTGGCCGGCACGTCGCGGTCCTGCCAGCGGCGCGACACAAAAACCCCGTATTCCAGCGTGGTTTTGTCGGCCTTCACCCGGCGCTTGCGGGCCTGGTCGGTGTGCCACTGCAGCACGGCCACGGTGACCGAGCGCACGTCGTCGCTGGGGTCCAGGTCGATGCTGCGGCTGCCGCTGGGGCGCTGGGCCGCCGGGCCGGTGGCGCTCCAGTCGTACGACACGGTGACGATGTGGCCCAACAGGGGAGAAACCAGGGCGATCCGGTCGGCGGCGTCGCCGCGGTCGCTGTCCAGGTCGCCGGCGCCGTGGCTGACCATGCCCATGCCCCAGTGGGCGCTCATGCGGCCGACCGCCAATGCGCCAAAGGGCAGGGCCGCCATCGCGTAGGCGTGGCGCAAAACCGCAGCCGTCGACGCGGGTTTCTGACCAGTCGCCGCCGTTGGCGCACCGTCGGGAGCGCTGCCCAGGCCCAGGCCGTCCAGCCAGTCCAGGCGCAGGTGCACCGAGCCGCCGCCCCGCGGGGTCCGCGCCGTCAGATCCGTGCGCAGGCGCACATCGGCGTGGGTCAGCAGCTGCGACGCGGGCGACGACGGCGGCACCGGGTACAGCGGCTGCCCGGTCGGGTCCAGGCCGCGGTCCAGATCGGCGTTGTACAAGGCCTCGCCGCGGCTGCGGAAATAGCCGCTGACCGACCACCAGGGCTGCGGCCGGCCGTCGATGTCTTGCGACAGGTCGCTGTAGCTCGGCTCGTCGGCGTGACCGGGCGCCGCGGCCAGGCTCGCCAGCGCGGCCATGCTGCAGGTGCACAAAGCCCGTGTGCAGGTGCGAAGGCGGGGCAGTCTCATGGCCGCACCCCCTCTGCCGGAGTGCCCAGGGCCGCGGCCGCCGGGTTGCCCAAGAACTGCAGCAGGTCGCGGTTCGATTCCGCGCGCGCTTCCAGCATCGGGAAGTGGCCGCAGTGCGGGTACACCTTCAACTCGGCGTTGGGCAACAGGTTCTGCAGGCGCTCGCCGAATTCCAGCCACGTCACGGCGTCCTCGCGGCCCCACAGCAGCAGCGTGCGGTTCTTGATCGACGGCCACTTGGGCTCCAGCTCGGCAAAGTTCTGGCCGCGCACCGCCGCCAGCGCCGCCGCCGAGGTACCGGGCCGCTCCAGGGCGTGCTCGATCTCTTCCACGAAGGCCTCGGACACCAGGTCCGGGTTGTAGAAGGCCGCGCTGATGCGGTCGCCGGGACGCTGCTTGTAGAACAGCGCGAACAGCGCCTCGCCCACGCCGCCCACCTTGGCCCAGCGGAAGAAGCTCGGCAGCTGGTCCTCGAACACCCACGCGTCGTACAGGGCGATTTTCTGAACCCGCTCCGGGGCTTGCAGGGCCAGGGCCAGCGCGACCGACGAGCCCCACGAGTGGGCGATCAGGTCGAATTCCTTCACCCCCAGCTGGTCCAGCACGCCGCGCACCAGCGCCGCCTGCGCCATCGGCGAGTAGTCGCCTTCGGGCCGGTCGGTCCAGCCAAAGCCCTTGAGATCCAGCGAGATGACCCGGTGGTTCCGCTCCAGCTCGGGCGTCACCGTGGTCCAGGTCTCCAGCGCCGAGGCAAAGCCGTGCAGCAGCAGCACCGCCGGGCCCTTGCCCACGTCGCGGACGCGCACCCGCACGCCGTTTTCCGTGACGAAACGGGCACCTGCGGGCTCACCGGGCAACGGACCCCGATGGTGCGCCAGGCAGCCGGCGGCAGTCAGCGCCAGCGTCAAGCTGAGTACGAAGCGCATCACGGCGACAAC
>JACRCU010000281.1 GCA_016218865.1 Deltaproteobacteria bacterium
AAGGCCGGCCGTTCGCGCTGGCTGGGTATCCGCCCGCACGTGCGCGGCGTGGCCATGAACCCCGTCGACCACCCCATGGGCGGTGGCGAAGGCCGTACCTCGGGCGGTCGGCACCCGACCTCGCCTTGGGGTTGGAAGACCAAGGGTCCCAAGACCCGCAGCAACAAGCGGACCGATCACCTGATCGTCTCGCGCCGGCCCAAGGGCAAGCGTTAACCAGGACCACGGCCCCAGCTGCTAGCTAGGGCGCACGCAGCGGAACTCGCACAAGGAACTCGCCATGCCGCGTTCAATTAAGAAAGGACCTTTCGTCGACGGCCACCTCAAGGGGAAGGTCGAAGAGTCGAATCGGACCAACAACAAGCGCCCGATCAAGACCTGGTCGCGTCGCTCGACCATCTTCCCCGACTTCGTCGGCCTGAACTTCATGGTCCACAACGGCAAGAAGTTCGTGCCGGTGTTCGTCACCGAGAACATGGTCGGCCACAAGATGGGCGAGTTCGCCCCCACCCGCACCTTCCACGGTCACTCGGCCGACAAGAAGGTCAAGAAGAAGTAGGCGAATCTTCGCGATTGCCTCGATGCCCAGCGGCGCCGTGTGCGGCCAAACCGGCATCGACCAAGAAGTGAACATCGCGACGCGTTGGAGCAAGCCATGAACGACACGACCACGACGAAGGTCTACCTGCGCAACCTGCCGATCGCCCCCCGTAAGGTGCGGGTGGTCGTCGATCGCATCCGCGGCAAGCGGGTCGAAGAGGCGCTGAACCTCTTGCAATTCATTACCAAGCTGGGCGCGACCCCGGTGCGCAAGCTGCTCGACAGCGCCATCGCCAACGCGCGCAACAACCAGGGCCTCGACGTGGATTCGCTCTACGTCAAGACGGTGTTCGTCGATCAGGCGGACATGCTCAAGCGGTGGACGCCGCGGGCTCAGGGCCGCGCGACCAAGATTCTCAAGAAGAACAGCCATGTCACGCTCGAACTGGGTGTGAAGTAAGGCGCCGCCTGTCGGCCGCCAATCAAAGCGAGAGGTCATCGTGGGACAGAAAAGCCATCCGAACGGACTGCGCCTGGGCGTCATTCGCAGCTGGAACTCCAAGTGGTTCGAAGAAAAGAACTACGCGGCCTGGCTGCATGAGGATCTGTCGATCCGCAAGCTCATCAAAGAGAAGATGAACCATGCGGGCATCGCCAAGATCGACATCGAGCGCCGCGCCCGCCAGATCCGCATCGGCGTGCACACCGCCCGCCCCGGCATCCTGATCGGGCCCAAGGGCAAGGAGCACGAGAAGCTGAAGGCGATGCTGCAGAAGCTGGCCAAGGGCGAAGTGGTCCTGACGATTCACGAAGTCCGCCGCGCCGAGACCGACGCCCAACTGGTGGCCGAGAACATCGCCACCCAGCTCGAGCGCCGCGTCGCCTTCCGCCGCGCCATGCGCAAGGCCATGCAGGCCGCGCAGAAGTTCGGCATCAAGGGCATCCGCGTCGCTTGCTCGGGTCGCCTTGGCGGCGCCGAAATGGGTCGCTACGAGTGGTACCGCGAGGGCCGCGTGCCGCTGCACACGCTCCGCGCCGACATCCAGTACGGCGAGGCCACGGCCAAGACCACCTACGGCATCATCGGCGTGAAGACCTGGGTCTACCACGGCGACATCCTGCCGGAGCGCTCCACTCAACAGGCCCGCGCCTAACCAGCAGGACCGCGGCCCCAGCGGCCTAAACTCAGAGCGCTTGTCGTAGGGCAGGCGCAGTCAGGAGACAGCCATGTTGGCTCCCAAGCGCGTACAATGGCGCAAAGTACAAAAGGGCACGATGCACGGTGTGGCGCACACCGGCAACGAAGTGTCCTACGGCGATATCGGGCTCATGGCCGCCGAGTGCGGTTGGCTCACCAGCCGTCAGATCGAGACGGCTCGTATCTCGATGACCCGCAAGATGAAGCGCGACGCGAAGGTGTGGATCCGCATCTTCCCGCACAAGCCCATCTCCAAGAAGCCCGCCGAAACCCGCATGGGCAAGGGCAAGGGGCCACCGGATCACTGGGTAGCGACGGTGCTGCCGGGCACCATGCTGTACGAGATTCAGTCCGATGACCGCGCTCTGGTCATCGAGGCGCTGCGGGTCGCGGCCCACAAGCTGCCGATCAAGTGCAAGATCATTTCGCGCGGAGAGATCCAATGAAGAACCACGTCATTGCCGAGCTGACCGAAGTCGAGCTCAAGAAGCGCGAGACCGACTTGCGCGACGAGTTGTTCCGGTTGCGCTTTCAGCACCACACCGGGCAATTGGCCAGCCCCATCAAGCTGCGCACCACCCGCCGCGAGCTGGCGCGGGTTCTGACCCGCATCCGCGAACTCGAGCTTGGCATCAACCAGGCGCCGGTTCAGGAATAACGTAGGCCCATTCGTCGCAAGGTCGGGCACACGCCAGCCATAGTGCGGCCAGCCGACACGGAGCTAGGAGCAAGTCATGACGGACAACACGAGTGCCGAGACGATCGACGCGGGCGTTCAGGGCGAGGAGGCGGGCGAGGCCCGTCACCGCCGCCGCCTGACCGGCGTGGTGGTTTCGACCAAGATGGAGAAGACGGCGGTGATCTCGGTCACCCGCATCTTCCTGCACCCCAAGTATCGCAAGTACGTGCGTCGCCGCGCCAAGTACATGGCCCACGACGAGCACGGGCACTGCAGCCTGGGCGACCAGGTGGTGATCGAAGAGTGCCGGCCGATGAGCAAGCACAAGCGCTGGGTCTACAAGACCACGCTGCGCAAGAAGGCCGACTGAGCAAGAGCGCGGGCTGATCTGCGGATCGACCTTCCCTTTTTGCCAAAACGAGTGTACACTACTGCGCCCCGGGGTCCGCTAGTCGGCCTGCCGGGGCGCGGCGCGAAAGGCCGTGACCGGTGGCCCGCAGAGGCCGACCCGTCAAAAACGGCAAGGAGATTGCGATGATTCAGCAAGAAAGCTACCTGACGGTGGCAGACAACTCGGGCGCCAAGCAGCTGCGTTGCATCAAGGTGCTCGGCGGCAGCAAGCGCAAGTACGCGTCGATCGGCGACATCATCGTCTGCTCCGTGCGCGAGGCGCTGCCCAAGTCCAAGGTCAAGAAGGGCGACGTGGTCAAGGCCGTGATCGTCCGTACCGCCAAGGAAATCGGCCGTGAAGACGGCTCGTACATCAAGTTCGATGGCAACGCCGCCGTGGTCATCAACAACCAGAAAGAGCCGGTCGGCACGCGTATTTTTGGGCCCGTCGCCCGCGAGCTGCGCGCCAAGCGGTTCTCGAAGATCGTTTCGCTGGCTCCCGAGGTCCTGTAGTCGCCAACTGGCGATTCGGCCAGCACTTTCTGCCGTGGTTCTGGGCCCGGCGAACTCCGAATCCTCTCCGTCGCCCATAGGCGTCCCGGGGGATGTGCATAGAACGCACCGCTGAGTGCGTGATTCTGAAGGGTGCTTCGATGAGTAAGATTCGCAAGGGCGACACGGTTCAGGTTTTGGCGGGCAAGGACGTCGGCAAGTCCGGCAAGGTCCTGCGCATGGCCAAGGATGGCGAGAAGGTCGTGGTCGAGAAGATCAACATGATCAAGCGCCACCAGAAGGCGCGCCGCCAGAACGAGCCGAGCGGCATCATCGAGAAGGAAGCGCCGCTGCACATCAGCAACGTCGCCCTGGTCAGCCCCACCACCGGCAAGCCGGTGCGCGTCGGCTTCAAGACCATCGAGACCGCCGAAGGCCCCAAGAAGGTGCGCGTCGTCCACAAGACCGGCGAGCAGCTCGACCCGGCGTAAGGCCGGCAGAATTGGCCTTCGACCAGTGCGTAAGACGCCGGCCAAGTGCGCCGGTGCGGGCTGGAGCGAAGCGCGCCCCGAGTCTTGCCGTCCCGAGTCCTAGAAAGAGGGACTCGACGCCGGGGGGACTCGATGCCCCGGGCGCCCAAATGGCCTGCCGATCCTGACCGATCGCGCGGCCGCACAAGGAGCCGTACCACCTAGGTACGGAACACAGCATGGCCCCTCGTCTGGCTGACAAGTACAAGAACGAAATCGTGCCGGCTCTGACCAAAGAGTTCGCCTACAGCAACGCCATGATGGTGCCCCGCCTGCAGAAGGTGGTCATCAACTTCGGTCTGGGCGAAGCCGCGCAGAACCCGAAGATCGTCGACCGCGCTGTGGAGCAGATGGCGGCCCTGTCGGGTCAGAAGCCAGTGGTCACCCGCGCCCGCAAGTCGATCGCCAACTTCAAGCTGCGCGAAGGCCAGCAAATCGGCGTCAAGGTGACCCTGCGCCGTGACCGCATGTGGGAATTCCTGGACCGTCTGATCAGCGCCGCGCTGCCCCGCGTGCGCGACTTCCGTGGCGTGAGCGCCAAGGGCTTCGACGGCCGCGGCAACTTCACCATGGGCCTGAAGGAGCAGATCATCTTCCCCGAGATCAGCTATGACTCGGTGGACAAGATCCGCGGCATGAACATCACCATGGTTACCACGGCGAAGACCGACGGCGAGAGCCGCGCCCTGCTCGCCGCGATGGGCATGCCGTTCCGCAAGTAGGCGGGCTGCATCCAACAGGCTGCGCCCGAGCGGGCGAACGGAAACGACGCGGTCCTCGCGGACCGGAACAGGTAGAAGATTATGGCCAAGACCTCGAAAATCATTGCCTCGCAGCGCACCCCCAAGTTCAGCGTGCGCGTGCACAACCGTTGCCACCGCTGCGGCCGCCCCAAGGCGTTCATGCGTAAGTTCGCGCTGTGCCGCATCTGCTTCCGCCAGTTGGCCGTGCGCGGCGAGCTGCCGGGCGTGACCAAAGCTTCGTGGTAGTCGGCAACGGCCGCCTCCCGCCGAGCTCGTCGAGGACCACCAAGGAGCCCGTCGAGGACCACCAGGGGTGCACCGCCCGGAACTGGGCAATCTAGCGCGCTAGACCTAACCGAATAGCCGCCGGATCGAGCACTGTAGCAAGCTAAACCCAATGGCCCCCTTCGCTTGGGGTGCCGCGAGAGAACCGACCATGTCGACCACCGACCCGATTGCCGACTTCTTGTCCCGCGTTCGCAACGCCCTGATGGCCCGCCACAGCGAAGTGAGCGTGCCCGCCTCGAACATGATTCGCTCGCTGGCCAACATCCTGAAGGACGAAGGCTATGTGACCGAAATCGCCGAGACGAGCGACGAGCTGCAGGGCAAGCTGAACATCACGCTGCGCTACTGCGCCGACCGCTCGAGCGCCATTTCGGGCCTCAAGCGCGTGTCGCGCCCCGGTCAGCGCAAGTACGTGGGCGTCACCGAGATTCCGCGCGTCAAGAACGGCATGGGCATCGCCATCCTGTCGACTTCGGGCGGCGTGATGACGGGTGCCAAGGCTCGCCAGTCCAAGCTGGGCGGCGAGCTGCTGTGCACGGTTTGGTAAGTCCGACCTGGGTTGCGCGGTCGGCCGCTGCGTGCGGTGCCGTACCCGCAACCCGGTAGCAGAGTGAGAGGCCGGCAGGCTGGGGCGCACACGTCCCGCAACCGGCAGCAGACAGAGCAGAGTTCACAGGAATTCAGAGCAGAGTTCGCAGGAATCCCAGGTGCGGCGCAAGGGCCGCCCCGTGGGCCTGCCGAGCGAAGAGCGACCGACGGCGCAGGCTGCGCGCGGTCCCATTGGCCAGCCGAATCCCGCACCCACTCCGGTGCAGCGGATCATAGGGGCCCGAGGGTGTGATGGCAGAAGAGAAGATTGTCTTGTCGCGCGTGGGCAAGGCCCCGGTGCAGATTCCCGCCAAGGTTACCGTGACCGTCAAGGGCGACCATGTGGTCGTTCAGGGCCCGCTGGGCAAGCTCGAGCGCACCTTCAAGGGTGTGACTTTTGAGCAGCAGCAGGGCCAGGTCATCGTCCACCCCACCGAGCAGACCCGCACCGGCAAGGCGCTGCACGGCCTGGGCCGCAACCTGTTCCGCAACATGGTGCAGGGCGTGACCGCCGGCTACAAGCGCGAGCTGGATGTGCTCGGCGTGGGCTTCAAGGTCGAGGCGGTGGGCCAGGCCCTCAAGTTCTCGATCGGCTACTCGCACCAGGTCAACTTCGTCCTGCCGGCCTCGGTGCAGTGCAAACTCGACAAGGGCACGCACCTGGAACTGACGTCGATCGACAAGGAACTGCTGGGCCAGACGGCGGCCAACATTCGCGCGCTGCGCACCCCCGAGCCCTACAAGGGCAAGGGCATCCGCTACAGCGACGAGAAGGTTCGTCAGAAGGCCGGCAAGTCCGGCGGCAAGGGCGGCAAGAAGAAGTAGTCGGTGGCTGCAGCGGTTGCAGCCCGACTCGTCGCATCGCGGCATCGAGTCCTGGTTCGCCAGGCATCCGGCGTGGTCCCGCCCACTGCGCCGCCCGAAAGGGGAGCCGCAGCTGAGGAAATACAATGCTGATCAAGAAGTACACAGAGGCGCGCGAGCACCGCAAGGTCCGGCAGCGCTACACCCTCACGGGCACCGCCGAGCGGCCGCGCATGTCGGTTTTCCGTTCGGCCAAGCACATCTACGTGCAGATCATCGACGACGACAGCGGCACCACCCTGGCGGCCGCCTCGACCGTCGAGCCGGCGCTGCGCAACCTGGAAGGCGACAAGACCGCCGCGGCGGTGGCCGTGGGCAAGCTGGCCGCCGAGCGCGCGCTGGCCAAGGGCTTGACCAAGCTGGTGTTCGACCGCAATGGCTTTCGCTACACCGGTCGCGTGGCCGCGGTGTCGAAGATCGCCCACGAAATGGGCTTGTTGAGCAAAGAAGGTTACCAGAGCGGCGCGAGCGCCGGCGAGACGCAGGAGTAAGGCATGGCTGCTGAGAATACCAATACGGGTCGCGATCAGGGTCGCGGTCAGCGTGAAAACCGTCAGCCGCGCCGCGAGCCGCGCGAGGCCGAGCGGGACGAATTCGGCAGCGCCACGATCGCCGTCAACCGCACCGCCAAGGTGGTCAAGGGTGGTCGTCGCTTCTCGTTCTCCGCGCTGATCGTGGTCGGCGACGGCAAGGGCAGCATCGGGATCGGCATGGGCAAAGCCTAGGAAGTTCCCGAGGCCGTGCGCAAGGGCACCGATCAGGCCAAGAAGAGCATGTTCCTGGTGCCGCTGGTCAAGGGCACGATTCCGCACGACGCCATCGGCCACTACGGCGCTGGCGAAGTTCTGCTCAAGCCCGCTGGCAAGGGTACTGGCGTCATCGCCGGTGGCCCGGTCCGCGCGGTGCTGGAGCAGGCCGGCGTGCGCGACGTGGTGACCAAGTGCATCGGCAGCAACAACCCGCACAATGTGGTGCGGGCGACGCTGGATGCTCTGAAGCAGCTGCGCACCGTCGAGGTCGTGGCCAGCCGCCGCGGCAAGACGGTCGAAGAGATCCGCGGCTAGTCGGCCGGGCGCGCACGAGTCGGTGGCAACGCCGGCCAGCGCGCGCCCAGCTGTCTTGCCGGCCACGGTCGCCTTGCCTCGCAGGGCTGCCGACCCTATACTCTCGCACCCCGCGGCCCAGGCGCTGCGGGGCCGCGAGGCCAACATGGCCGAACCGCGCTCCGCGGCAAGCCGCACGGCCCACCGCCGCTTGTTCGTCAGGTTTGATCGATTCGGACTTGGTTGAGCAAATCGGCGGGGCGCCCGCACCAAGCGACCACGCGGTTGCGCGAGCGGGCGACAAGTCAAAGTACGCACGATCGTACGTTAGTTTGAGAGGATACGATGAACGAGCTCAGCCAACTCAAAGCCCCGCGCGGCGCCAATCGCGCCCCCAAGCGTCTGGGTCGCGGCCCGGGGTCGGGTCTGGGTAAGACGTCCGGTCGCGGTCACAAGGGTCAGCTGGCCCGCAAGTCGCCCGACGTCGGCAACGGCTTCGAGGGCGGCCAGATGCCGATCCAGCGCCGCAAGCCCAAGATCGGCTTCACCAATATCTTTCGCACCAACCTGGCCTCGGTCAACGTGGGCGACCTGGTGATCTTCGAAGCCGGCGCCCGCGTCGACGAGACCGCCCTGCGCACCGTCGGCCTGGTCCGCGGTCGCTGGGACGGCGTGAAGATCCTGGGCGACGGCGAGCTGGATCGCGCCCTGACCGTGGTCGCGACCAAGTTCAGCCAGTCGGCGTCGGACAAGATCGCGGCCGCCGGCGGCAAGGCCGAAGCTATCGGCTGATGGTGGACGGGCGGCCAGGGCGGGCTCAGCCTGGCCCAAGGTCGGCCGGCTCACTCCGAGGCGCACTGGCGCTTCCCCGGGCGGCCCATGGCACCAACCCGAGGCGGCGACACACGGCCCAGGCCAGTATACGGTCCGGCACGGCGGCCCTGAACAGCGGAAGGCTGATTCGATAGGGCAGAGCGAGTAAGCACACTCGCCGCAGCGCTGGACCTGAACGCAGGAGGTACCCCGTGGCGAACGTCGTCGCCAACATCGCCCGCGTGCCAGAACTCAAGGCACGCATTCTGTTTTCGCTGCTCATGCTGGCGGTGTACCGCATCGGTGTTTTCGTCACCGTTCCGGGCGTCGATCGCCAAGTCATGGCCGATTACATGAACACCAAGGGCGGCAGCGGTTTGCTGGGCATGGTCGACCTGTTCTCGGGCGGTGCCCTGCAGAACATCTCGATTTTTGCGCTCGGCATCATGCCGTACATTTCCTCCAGCATCATCCTGCAGTTGCTGACAGTGGTGGTTCCGGCGGTCGAGCGCTTGAACAAAGAGGGCGAGGCCGGCCGCCGCAAGATCAATCAGTGGACGCGCTACGGCACGGTGCTGCTGTCGATCATCCAGGGCGGCGCGCTGGCAGTTTGGCTGGAAGGTGTGAACTCACAGGCCTTGGGCGGCGCGGTGTCGACCGGCGGCTGGGCCTTCCGCTTCCTGTGCGTGCTGTCGCTGACCACGGGCACGACCTTCATCATGTGGCTCGGCGAGCAGATCACCGAGCGGGGCATCGGCAACGGCATCTCGCTGGTGATCTTTGCTGGCATCGTCGCCGGTCTGCCGCGCGCCGTGCAGCAGACCTTCGAGCTGGTGCAGAACGGCCAGATTCCGATTCCGATCCTGCTGATGATTGGCGCGCTGATCGTCGTCGTGACCGCCACCATCGTTTACTTCGAGAGTGCGCAACGGCGCATTCTGGTTCAGTACGCCAAGCGCGTGGTCGGCCGCCAAGTCATCCAGGGTGCCAACTCGTACCTGCCGCTCAAGGTGAACTCGGCTGGTGTGATTCCGCCGATCTTCGCCTCGTCGATTCTGATGTTCCCGGCGACCTTGGCCAACTTCTTCCCCGACGCCAGCATGCTGGTGGCGGCGGTGAACAGCCTGTCGCCCGGTCACTTGCTGTACAACGCCATGTACGTGGCGCTGATCGTGTTCTTCTGCTACTTCTACACCGCCGTCACCTTCAATCCGGTGGACGTGGCCGACAACCTGAAGAAGGGTGGCGGCTTTGTCCCAGGGGTGCGCGCCGGCAAGAAGACCGCCGAGTACATCGACCGCGTGCTGTCGCGCATCACCTTTGGCGGCGCAATCTACATCAGCGCCGTGTGCGTGCTGCCCGCGTTCCTGACCCAGAATTTCAATGTGCCGTTCTACTTCGGCGGCACGTCGCTGCTCATCGTGGTGGGCGTCGCCATGGACACCGCCCGCCAGATCGAGAGCCACCTGATCACCCGCTCGTACGAGGGCTTCGGCGGTGAGCGCGGTCCGCGGGTGCGCGGCCGCCGCACCGACGACATCATGTGAGGCGGACCATGAGCGGCACCGCAACCAAGCGCAGTCAGAAGATCATCTTGGTGGGCCCCCCTGGCGCAGGCAAGGGTACGGTGGCCAAGAGCCTGGTGGATCGCTATGGCCTCTGCCACCTGTCGACCGGCGACATGCTGCGCGCGGCGGCGGCGGCCGGCACGGAAGTGGGGCTGCTGGCCAAGTCCTTCATGGACAAGGGCGCATTGGTGCCGGACAGCGTGATGGTGAGTCTGATCGAAGAGCGCGTGCAGCAGCCCGACTGCCGCACCGCCGACGGCTCGCCGGCCTTCATGCTCGACGGCTTTCCGCGGACGTTGCCGCAGGCGGATGCGCTGCAAGCGCGCGGCCTGGCTCCGGATCTGGTGGTGTTCATCGATGTGCCGGGCGACGCGATCGTTCGGCGCCTCTCGGGTCGGCGCACGTGCCCCGCTTGCGGCAACGTGCACCACGTGGAGTTTGCCCCGCCCAAGGCGGACGGCATCTGCGATCGCTGTGGCGGCGCGCTGGTTCACCGCAGCGACGACCACGAGGCGACCATTCGCAAGCGGCTCGATGCGTTCGAGCTGCAGACCTCGCCATTGGTGCAACGCTACGGCGCGATGATCGAGCGGGTAGACGGCACGCAACGGCCCGACGAGGTGATGCGTGCGGTGGTGGCGGTCATGCAGCGCCACGGCTACGCCGGCTAACAGGTCCCGCAGGAGGCCGGCGCGATCGCAAAGATCGCTGGCAGGCCGGGGCGGAACGTCAGGGTGTCGAGAGAGAGACCAGGAAGGATGTAGAGGTCGATCGCCACAGCGGAGGGTCGCTGGGGTGAGCTTCGAAGAGACCGAAACGACTAGGTAATCGCGCTGCGGCAGGACCGTGCGGCGCGGGCGAACGGAGTGGGAGCGGGTCCGTCCCAGGAGCGGCAATGTCGAAGGACGACGCCATTGAAGTAGAAGGGACGGTGCTCGAGCCCCTGCCGAACGCGATGTTCCGCGTGCAGCTCGAGAACGGCCACAAAGTGCTGGCCCACGTCTCCGGCAAAATGCGTATGCATTTCATCCGGATTCTGCCCGGCGACAAGGTCAAGGTGGCGCTGAGCCCCTACGACCTGACCCGCGGGCGCATCACGTACCGCGCCAAGTAGCGTCGGTAGGGCTGGCGGAAGATGGCCATCGGGGCAACCCGGCCGGCCATTGGCGACGCAAGGCAAAAAGGGCCTTTCCAATCGCAGCCGCCGAGTGTATACTAGTGCGCCCCGCTGGCCGGCCTTGTCGGTCGTGACCGGATTGGGGCCGTCAACGAACAGGTAAGTCGATGAAAGTGCGAGCATCCGTCAAACCGATCTGCGATCAGTGCCGTGTCGTCAAGCGCCGTGGCGTGATCCGCGTCATTTGCACCACGCCCAAGCACAAGCAGCGCCAGGGCTGATTCGATCGCGAGGGCGATCGCCGGACGAACCGGCTACCGTCGCTCAATGTCGCGTAACTGCCGCCCAACTGGTGGCGCACGTGGAGAGTTCTCATGGCCCGTATCGCAGGTGTGGACCTGCCCCGCAACAAGCGCATCGAGATCGCCCTTCGGTCGATCTATGGCGTGGGTCCCAAGGTTGCTGTGGATGTGTGCAACAAGGCTGGCGTTCCCCTGGGGCGCAAGGCCGACGAGTTGACGGAAGTCGACATCGTCCGCATCCGTGACGTGCTCGAAAATCAGTACAAGGTCGAGGGTGATCTGCGCCGCCAGGTGGCGCTGGACATCAAGCGGCTGATGGATCTGGGCTGCTACCGTGGCCTGCGCCACCGCAAGGGCCTGCCGGTCCGCGGCCAGCGCACCCACACCAATGCCCGCACCCGCAAGGGCCCGCGTCGCACCGCCATCAAGAAGAAGTAGGCGCTTTTCGTGGCGCGGCGCATCAGCCGGGCCTGAGTAGGATCGTTCATGGCTAGTGGAAACCAGCAGAACAAGGCGGCGGCCGCGCGCGCCAAGAAGCGCGTCAAGAAGAACGTGCAGACTGGCGTGGTGCACATCGCCTCGACCTTCAACAACACCATCGTCACCGTCACCGACGTGGCCGGCAATACGCTGTCCTGGTCGTCGTGCGGTCGCCGTGGCTTCAAGGGTTCGCGCAAGTCGACCCCGTTTGCCGCGCAGATGTCGGCCGAAGACGCGGTCAAGCGCGCTCAGGAGCACGGCGTCAAGACGGTCTCGGTGTTGGTCAAGGGCCCGGGCACCGGTCGCGAAGCCGCTCTGCGCGCGCTGACCAATGCCGGCCTGCGCGTCACCACCATCCGCGACGTCACGCCGGTGCCGCACAACGGCTGCCGGCCGCCCAAGCGCCGCCGCGTCTAGTACCTGCGCAGCTCGCACCGCGCCTTCCAAGGGCGAAGGTGGGGCGAGCAGTGCTTTACCCAGGGCTTGAATTGGTCCGCAGTCCCTTGCCAGTGCGCGCCTGAACCGGCCGCCAGCGGCAAACACGGACAAGACCAAGCCTGCGCTCGCTCGCGACGCGCAGGTGCCCGATCCCAGCCCTCGGCCAAGGCCACTTTGCTGTGGTGACCGAGTATTTGGAGCGAACATGGCACGTTACGTTGGTCCCGCATGTCGTCTGTGCCGCCGGGAAGGCTTGAAGCTGTTCCTCAAGGGCGAGCGCTGCTACACCGAGAAGTGCGCTGTTGAGCGCCGCAACTACATCCCCGGCCAGCACGGTCAGGCCCGCCACGGCAAGATCTCGGAGTACGGTCGCCAGCTGCGCGAAAAGCAGAAGGTCAAGCGCATCTATGGTATCCAAGAGAAGCAATTCCGCGGCTACTACGAGAAGGCGAGCTCGGCCAAGGGCGTGACCGGCGAGCTGCTGCTGGCGTTCCTGGAGCGCCGTCTGGACAACGTGGTGTACCGCCTGGGCTTTGCCACCAGCCGCGCCGAAGCGCGCCTGCTGGTCCGCCACGGCCACGTCCTGCTCAACGGCAAGGCCTGCGACATTCCGTCGCTGATCGCCCGCGCTGGCGACGAGGTCAAGATCCGCGACAAGTCCAAGGAGATCGCGCGCATCGTCGAGGCCGTCGAGGCCGTCGATCGCCGCGGTGTGCCGGCTTGGCTCACGCTGGATCGCAAGGGTCTCTCCGGCAAGTTGGTGACCCTGCCCACCCGCGGCGACATCACCATGCCCATCGAAGAGCGGCTCATCGTCGAGTTGTACTCCAAGTAGTCCACTCGGGACGAACTCGACCCGGCCCCCGCGATGGGACAGCCGGGTCGGCTGACTGGCCTGCCGGGCACTCTGGCAGGTCGATGAACGCGAGGAGATTCCATGCAGCGGAACTGGAAGAACCTGATTCGCCCCAAGGCGCTCGAAGTGGTCGAGCTGACCGATACCTATGGCAAGTTCCAGGTGGAACCCCTGGAGCGCGGCTACGGTCAGACCCTGGGCAACAGCCTGCGGCGCGTCCTGCTGTCGAGCATTCGCGGCGCGGCCATCACCGGCGTGCGCATGGCGGCGCTGGGCAAAGTGGTGCGCGAAGACGACAACGGCAAGGGCAAGGTCCAGCGCCGGATGGTCGAGCAGATGCAGTCGGCGCTGCACGAATTCCAGGCGCTGCCCGACGTGGTCGAGGACGTGACCGAGATCGTGCTCAACCTGAAGGAAGTCAACCTGCGCCTGGACGGCGAAGGCCCCGAGCTGATTCAGCTGGTTGCGGAAGCGCCGGCCGGTTCGCTGCCCCTGAAGGTCACCGCCGGTGCCCTGCAGGTGCCCGCGCACCTGACCGTGCTCAATCCCGACCTGCATCTGATGACGCTGGAGCCGGGCGGCCGGGTGGAAATGGAGCTCAACGTCAAGGAAGGCGTGGGCTACGTTCCCGCCAGCCGCGACGAGGCCGAGGATGCGCCGGTCGACCTGCTGCCGATCGACGCGATCTTCACGCCGGTGCGCCGCGTCAACTTCCGCGTGACCAACGCTCGCGTGGAAAACCGCACCGACTACGACAAGCTGACCCTGGAAGTGTGGACCAACGGCGCCATCGACCCCGAGACGGCGGTCAGCGTGGCGGCCAAGATCATGCGCGACCAGCTGAAGGTCTTCGTCAGCTTCGACGATGAAGAGGACGCCGAGCTCGAAGAGGGCAACGGCGGCGTGCTCGACATCGCTCCGCTGAACGAGAACCTGTGGAAGTCGATCGAGTCGCTGGAACTGTCGGTGCGGTCGGCCAACTGCCTGCAGAACGCCAACATTCGCTGCGTGGGCGAGCTGGTGCAGAAGACCGAGAGCGAGATGCTGAAGACCAAGAACTTCGGCCGCAAGTCGCTCAAGGAAATCAAGGACATCTTGGAGACGATGGGCTTGTCGCTCGGCATGCGCGTCGAGGGCTTTGACCCCGACCGTCCGCCGCCGCCGGCCGCCGCGTAGTCGCCCGGGCTGGAGTTGGTCGAAGTACTGAACGTACGAGAGTACAGAACGTTGAAGTGGAAAGGCGTAGGTCGAACCGGCCGCGCCGCTGAGTCGAGGATATCATGCGTCACAAAGTCAGTGGTCGCCGGCTGGGCCGGGAGACCTCGCACCGCCGGTCGATGTTGCGGAACCTGTGTAAGTCGCTCATCAACCATGGTCGCATCGCCACCACCATCGCCAAGGCCAAGGAGCTGCGCACGGTGATCGAGCCGATGGTCACCATGGCCAAGGACGACTCGATCCACCACCGCCGCTTGGTGTTCGCCGAGCTGCGCGACAATGCCCTGGTGACCAAGCTGTTCAACGAGTTGGCGCCGCGCTTTGCCGGTCGTCCGGGTGGCTACACCCGCGTGCTGAAGACCGGTGCGCGCTCGGGCGATGCCGCCGAGATGGCCATCATCGAGTTCGTGTAGCTCCGCGACCCGGGTCGGCGTCGCCGCGGCGGCGCGGGACTTGGGCGTCAGGGCTGCAGTCTGGAACCTGGCAGGAGCCTGGATCGCGAGATCCGGGCTTTTGTCGTTCTGGGGGCACGCGCTGGTCCGGACGTTGCCTGGCGTTGTGCCACCATGCCTGCGGCGCGTCGCCATAGCGAATGCGGGTGCCCGCCCGCCGTGGCGGTCGGTGTCACCGGAAAGGCCAGTGCACACCGGCTGTTTCGCAGTGGGCTATGCCGCCGGGGCCCGGGCGGGGCGCTTGGCGTCGTTGCCGCGAACTGGTGCGGCGCTGCCCTGCCGGCGGGTCCTGCGTGTTCGTGCTACCGCGGCTGCTCAGGGTCGAGCGGATACGGCGGCACCGGGTAGAACGGCCAGTAGTCCGGCACTTCGACGCAGGTGTTCACGCCCTTGCACAGGCCCTGGTGGCATGTGGTGGCGACCGTGCACTTGTCGAAGTCTTCGCAGGCCGCGCCGTCGGCGGTGGCTGTGCGCACGCAGGCGCCGCGGACGCAGTGCGCCTCAAGGCAGGCGCCACCCCACAGCGCGCATTGGCCGTCGGCTTGGCATTGCTCCGGGAACGGTCCGCCCGGAGACAGCGGCGGCAGCCGGAACTGCGGCGACACGACCACCGCGCCCGCGTACGGGCTGGCGAAATTCACTGTATTGTCGTTTGCTTTGATCGGTGTCTCCGCGGCAGGCGTCGTGGAGTCGCACGCGGGGCAGAGGAAGAACACCGCTGCCAGGAGCCTCCAGGGGATGGTTCTCATAGCCTACCTCCTTGGGCGCTGTGCGGATTGCCGTGCAACTCGCTGACGCCACTCGGTTCTGCAGCTCTGCATAGGTCGTGCCAAGCCGGCCAAGCCCGCAGGTGCCGGCCCGGTGTTCCGCAGCGGCAAAGCGAGTCAAGGCGGCCAAAGGCGCACAGAGCGGCGCCGGAGCGGGTTTTTTTGCGGCGCCGTGGGCGATTTCACCCGTGCGGGCGCCGAGCAACGGCAGGCGCTCAGGCCAAACCCGTCCCATTCGGATCGGCATCCTTGGCAACTGTCCGGGCTCGAACCGGGGTGCACATCAGGAACCGACCCAGCGGTAGCCGACGTGGCGCACCGTCTGCAGACGACCGGCCTCGCTGCCCAGGGCGGCGCGCAGGCGGCGCACATGGATGTCGATGGTGCGCGCGGTACCGCTGTAGGCGTCGCCCCACACCCGCTGCAGCAGATGCTCCCGCGATTGCGCCCGCTCGGCGTTCTGAACCAGATAGCGGAGGAGGGCAAATTCCTGTGGCGTCAGGCTGAGGTTGCTGCCATCCAAGCGGGCCGTCCGGGCTTGGAGGTCCAGGGCCAGCGCACCCGAGCGCAGGGCACTCTCGCGCACGCGGCGCTGGGCGACCAGGCGCTCGACGCGGACCGACAGCTCCTGGGTCGCAAAACCGCGCAGCACAAAGTCGGCGCAGGTCAGGCCCGAAGCGACGTGGACATTCTGGGGGTCCAGAACGACCAGCCAGGGCACGCGCGCCAGCACCGGGTGGTTGGCCAACAGGGCGCCCAGCGGCTCTACGGGGCGCAGCGGCGCCGGCTCCAGGATCACCATGTCGGGCGGCAGGGCGATCGGGCAGTCGAAGTAGGTGCCGCGCAAGACCCGGGTGGTC
>JACRCU010000273.1 GCA_016218865.1 Deltaproteobacteria bacterium
GCGCACACCGCATCGCACTGCTTGTTGCCGGTGCAGGCGATCTTGGCGACGCATTTGTTTTTGCTGCAGACCTCTGCGGGCGCGCAGTCGGTGGCGCTCAGGCAGTCGACGCAATGGCCGGCGACCTTGTCGCACACCTGCTTGGTCGCCTTGCAGGCCGTATCGTTGGCGCAGAGTGTCCCGGTCGTGCACTGGCCGTTGCTGCAGACGGGCTTGGCGCCGGGGCAGGTCGTGTCGGCGAGGCAGCCCACGCACGCGTGGGTGTTCGGGTCGCACACGCCGCCCGGGCAATCGGCGTCCACGCCGCAGGCCGGCTTGGGGCACGGTAGGGGCGCATGCGCGCAGCCCTTGGCGGCGTCGCAGCTGTCGGCGGTACAGACGTCGCCGTCGTCGCACGAAAGCGCGGTCGCCTTGCATGTGCCGGACACACAGAGGTTGCTGGTGCACGCGTTGCCGTCGTCGCAGGTCCCGTCCGTCGCCGCGTGCTCGCAGCCGCTGGCCCCGCAGAGGTCGGTCGTGCAGGCGTTGCCGTCGTTGCACGCCGTGACGACGCAAGCGGGCCCCGAATCGGGAGTGTCCGCGGCTGCGTCTTGCGGCGGACTCGCATCCGACCCGCCCACGTCGGGCGCAGGTTCGGCAACTTCCGCCGCAGTATCTGGCGCGGTATCCGCCGCAGTGTCCGGCCCAGTGTCCGGCCCAGTGTCCGGTACCGTATCCGCCGCAGTGTCCGGCACCGCATCCGCCGCGGCATCGGGTGGGTCGGCGGCCGTGTCTGGCACATCGGCGCTCGTTTCAGGGGCGGCTGTGTCCGCACCCAGCGCGTCGGCATCCGTTTCGGGCAAACCGGCGTCGGTCTTGGGCAGATCGGGTGCCGTCTGGTCTGCACCGACCGCGGTTTCCGCCGTGTCCGCATCCGGTTCGGCAACCTCCGCGAGCGCGTCGGCGACGTCCGGGACCGTTTCGCTGGCGTCGGCGTCGCTTTCTGCCGCATCGGGGCCGGAATCGACCAGGTCTGGCGCCGTTTCGGGCGCGTCGGCCGCTATGTCGGGCGCGTCGGCTGCAGTATCTGCGGCCACCTCGGCCACCGCGTCGCCGACGTCCGCGGCCACGTCCGGGGCATCGGTTGTCTGGGCGGTGGTATCGGTGCTCCCGCTTGGCCCGCCGCTGTCGGCCGCAACCTGGCCGGCGGCATCTGCGGCTACGTCGAACGGCGCTTCAGGCAACAATTCAGCGCGGCAGCCGCACACAACTGCGGCGACGGCCAACCATCGGGCACACTGGCGAACATTCACGAGGACCTCGGCGTGGACCCGAATGCTGCACCCTCTGCAGTCATCGCTTGCCCCGTCAAGAGCGCTGAGGTCATTTCCTTGAGTTGCCAGCTACTTGTCCTTCGGTCGCCCGCCGGCCCACACGCCCAAACGCCTCGCCACGGCGGCAGTGCGGACGCGGCGAACGACGGCCGCGCCAGGCCAACGGTGGGCAAGTACTTGGGGCCACGCTGGCCACGCCGCCGCCCCAACAGGACAGGATCGCCGGCGCGAAACTGCCTGCCCTTGGGCGGATCGACCCGTACTAGTACTGAGTCTGTGCCGGGTTGCGGGACAAGTTGCGGCGCCGCAACTTCTCTGGATGCGCTTTGGCTCAGGCCGCACCCGCCGCGACCGTGTCCCCTGCGGCCGCTGTCGTCGGCAGTCCCCGATGTGTTTCAAGACGCCGCGCAACGCGGTCCCCAGTGTGTCGTCCAGACGCTCGGGGTGCGGCTGCTTGGCAAAGGCACAGCGGAGGTCAGTGCCGGTGCCCGCGCGCCAAGAGCCCTTGACGCCAGCGGAATGGAGGCGCATCGTCGAAGTCGATTGGTCGGCGGTGCCTTGCCGGAGGTTGGCCCATGCAAAGAGGAATTCCCGCAGTCTGGTCCCCGCAAGCGTGGTGCTGCGTCGCCTTGGCGCTCGGCTTGAGCGCGGGCTGCACGTCTGGCCGCGACCCGGTGTCGGCTGCCGGCCACGACGCGACTTCGCAAGTTGGCGCGGACGCGTCGAGCGATCTGGCGGGCCCCGGCAAAAGCGGCGACCCGGGGGCACCGCTGTTCGACCCGAGCAAGGTCCACGAAATCGCGCTCGACCTGGACGACGTGGCTGTTGCCGCCCTGGCTGCGGACCCGACCCAGTGGGCGGCGGGAACGCTGGCGCTCGCGGGCGCTGGCACGGAGATTGCGCCGCGGCCGGTGCGCGTCAAGCTCAAGGGGCGGCCCGGCATGGGACTGCAAGCGCTTGCCCAGAAGCCGTCCCTCAAGATCGACTTCAAGGGGGCCGCGGGCGGCGGTCCGGTGCTGGGGCAGTCGCGCATCACCTTGAACAACATGGCGTCGGACCCCTCCATGGTGAACGAGGCCCTCGCCTATCAGCTTTTCGCGACCCTGGGGGTGGCCTCGCCCCGCTGTGGATATGCCCGGGTGACCGTCAACGGCCAGGTCAAAGGCTTGTATGCCTTGCTGGAACCGCCTACCGAGGAACTGGCCAACCGCCTGTTCCCCTCGACCGCCCACCTGTACGAGGCAGACGATCGGCAGGGCGTCGACTTCCTCCCCGGCCAAGAATCCCGGTTCCAGGTCCAGGTCGGCGGCAAGCAGACCGGCGACCTGAGCGCGCTGATCGCTGCGCTGCAGGCCCCGTCGCCGACTTTCTTGGCCGGCAAGCAGTCGCCGCGCGTGGATTGGCCGGCGACGCTGCGCTACCTTGCGGCCGAGCACCTCCTGGGCGCGCGGGACGGGTACTTGGGTACCGGTCGCCACTACTTGGTGCACGCCGACGCGACCGGGGCCTTCCGGCTGGCGCCGTGGTCGCTGGACGAGGCGTTCACGGGCCAGGTGCCCGCCAGTACCCACTTGCTGGATGTGTGCCGGGCGGACCCGACCTGTGCCGCCCTTGCCGACCAGACCACTGCCGACGTGGCGCACGCGCTGTGGGCGCTGGACTTGGAGGGAATCACAGCCGGTCTTGTGGCCGTCGTCAGCCCGCACGCCGCGGGGCCGGTGGCATCGCCCCAGACCATCGCGGCCAACTTGCGCACGGTCATTGCGGCGGTCCACTGCAGCGTGCACCCGGGCCACGACCTGGACGGCGACGGGGTGCCTTGTCCAGCGGACTGTGCCGACGGCAACCCGCAGGTCCACCCTGGTGTCGTAGACCAGTACGACAAGCAGAAGTGTCCCGGGCCGCTCTTGCCGGAGCACTGCACCTACGGTGGCGCCTGCTGCGATGTCGACGGCGTAGACAACGATTGCAGCGGACTTCACAGCGATGCCCCGGGCTGCCCCGATTGTGCCGTGCAGATGGTGGGCGGCCACCGCTACTTGTTGTGCGGCCGGCCCAGGACCTGGCAGGACGCCCGCGCCAACTGCCTGGCCTTGGGCTCGGACCTGGCCGACGTCAACCTTGCGTCCGAACTGGCCATGTTCGGCTGGCAGGCGCCCTGGGTGCTGGCACCGAGCGAGGGCGCGCCGGGGACCCTTTGCCCCAAGCTGGGCGGCCGGCAACCGATGACGGCGTGCGAGCAGTTGCGCACTTCCGTGTGCGAAGACCCGTGCCCGCCCGGCCTGGATGGGGACGGCGACGGCTATGGGCCCTGTCAATTGGACTGCAACGACAGCGACGCCACGGTCCATCCTGGCGCCACCGAGGTCTGCAACAGCAAGGACGACGACTGCGACGGCCTGTGGGACCCGGGCTGCCCGCAGTCGTACGACGAAGACTGATTCCGCGGTCGGATCCCAAGCTGCCACGGGGCGGTGGGCCGGCTCGGTCGCTTTTCGCGCCCCCGCGATTTGGACCACCGCGCGAGTTGGGGCGTCCCGGTCCGGCGACGGGAGTCTTGGCGAGCGACCGCAGCGCCTGCGCCGGCCCGTCGCGCTCCGGCCGCCGGTCGAAGGAAGGACTTGACGAAACCCGGGTTTCGCGCTCCCGGCGGTGGCGACGCCTACTCGGCGCCGCCACCCCAAGGGGCCAGGATCGCTGACGCGGAACTGCGCGCTTGTGGGCAGGTCGGCGTAGACTAGTGCTGACGGTGCAGCGGGTTACGGGAGAAGTTGCGGCGCGGCAACTTCCTCGGCCTGGCCACACAGCGCCGCCAGCCAGGCATCCAGTTGGCTCTCCTTGCCGGCGTAGGGCGGGGTCTTGTGCCCCGCCGTCTCAGAATGGGGGAAGGCATTGAATCGCTGGCGGAACTCGCGCCAGGCCTGCACATGACCCAGACCGGCCGGGGCCAGCCAGTCCGCCACCTCTGGGTCATCACGGCGCCGCAAGGAGCACCCGTCCAGTGGCCTCGGCTTGGTGGGCAATGCTGCTGCGCCACGCCCGCAAACGGGCGTATTCCTGCGGCGTCAGCACTACGAAATCGCAGTCGACGCGGGTATCGGCCGTGGCCCGCAACGCCCGCGCCGCACGCTGGGTAGCCGATTCGCTGGAAGGCGCCACGACGAGCAGGTCCCAGTCGCTGTCTGGTTCGCCAGTGCCCTGCGCGCGGGAGCCAAACCACACCACGCGCCGCAGGTCGAACACCGTGCGCAGGCGATCGACTAGCGAGCGGGCGATAGCTTCGTCGTGCAGCAGGTCTGACATCGCTCCTCCTGCATTGGAGTCCAGGTGCGGCTCCCCGTTGACGCAAGCAGGTCGCGGCCCTGCCCGCGTGCGTGGGCCCTTTGGGCCGGGATCGCTGACGCGGAACTCGGGGAGCGCGGACGATTTGCTGGAAATTAGTGTCGACGCCGCAAGTGGTTGCGGGACAAGTTGCGGCGCGGCAACTTCCGCTGCCCGGTCCGACAGCGCCGCCAACCGCGCACGCAGCTGACTCTCCTCGCCGGCGGGACCAGGAGCGGCTACACTGGCCTTGGGCGCGCCAGTCACGCCAGCGGACCAGCATCATGTCGAATCGTCGCCAGTTGACCGCCATCATCGAAGAGGAAGCCACGGGTTACGTGGCGCTTTGTCCAGAGTTCGACATCGCCAGCCAAGGCGACACGGTCGAAGAGGCCAAGGCGAACTTGGTCGAGGCGCTGGAACTCTTCTTCGAGTGCGCAGACGCGACCGAGGTGGAAGGCCGGCTGCGCCGCAACGTCTACGTCACGCATGTCGAGGTCGCGATTGGGTAGGCTTGCCGTGCTGTCGGGCGCCGCGGTTTGCGCCATCTTGAGTGCCCATGGCTTCGAACAAGTGAGGCAGCGGGGCAGCCATCGCGTGATGCAGCGTTGGACCGAGACGGGTACCACTACGGTCCCAGTGCCGGACCACGCGACGCTCAAGGTGGGGACGCTGCTGTCCATCATCCGGCAGTCTGGCCTGCCGCGGGCGCTGTTCGAGAGCTGAGCGGTGTACTGCGGACAAGGTAGGGCGTCCCGGTCCGGCGAAAGTAGACCCTGCCACAGTTCGGGGTAGCCTGCGCCGGCCCGTCGCGCTCCGGCCGCCGGTCGAAGGAAGTGCTTGACGTATCCCGTGTTGCTCACTCCCGGCGGTGGCGACGCCTACTCGGCGCCGCCACCCCAAGGGGCCAGGATCGCTGGCGCGGAACTCCACGTTCGTGGCCAGATCGACGTAGACCAGTACTGACAGTGCAACAGGTTGGGGGACAAGGTGCGGCGCGGCAACTTCCTCTGCCCGGTCCTACAGCGCCGCCAACCACGCATCCAGCTGGGCGCGGGCCGCTTCCAGGTCTTTGCGCAGCGCCGCGCGGGCCTTGTCGTCCAAACCCTTGAGCTGCGGCTTCTTGCCCAGCGCCTTGACCGCCCGGCCGACCGCGCCCGCCTGCTTGACCACCGCCGGCAGCGGCGGCCGCCCGCCCTTGCCAATTAGGCCATGTTCGCGGCGGAATTCGCCGACCTCTTGCGCGATACGCTCCAACGGCCACTGCTGCTCCACGGCGCGCACCGCCAGCTCGGCGCGGTCGGGCAGCTCGCGCACCACCGACAGGACCCGGAGGTGGCTGGGCGACAGCTGGCCCTGCAAGTCGCGCGGCAGCGACAAGTTGATATCCCAGGCGCGGATGGCGGCGCGCACCTGGTCGACGGTGACGCCCAGGTAGGCCAGGCGCTCGCCGTGTTCTTCGAGGAGCAA